>NZ_LT671418.1:2838241-3153601 GCF_900130075.1 Herminiimonas arsenitoxidans | reverse complement strand
CCCGGAATGAGGTGTGGTGGGGCAAGCGGGTGCGTGAGCATTCGTGGCAATTTCCACAAGGCGGCATTAAATTTGGCGAGACCCCCGAGCAGGCGATGTATCGCGAGCTGGAAGAAGAAGTCGGCTTACGGGCGGAGCACGTCAAAATCATCGGTCGCACGCGCGACTGGCTACGCTATGAAGTCCCCGATCATTTCATCAAACGGGAAATTCGTGGTCATTACAAAGGCCAGAAACAAATCTGGTTTCTGCTGCGCATGGTCGGACGCGATTGCGATGTCAATCTGCGCATGACTGAGCATCCGGAATTCGATGCCTGGCGTTGGCACGACTACTGGGTTCCACTCGACGTCGTCATCGAATTCAAACGGGATGTGTATCAACGCGCATTGCAGGAATTATCACGTTTTCTGTCTCGCCCGGCACCGCACGTCCCTCCACAACACAACACGGCGCGTTACTTGCGGCAGACTCACACCTCGCACAGAACCGACGAGCCACCTACTGAAAAGACCAAACCTGACAATGAATAAGTCTTTCTTACTCTCGCGCAAATTGGCGCAAACGCTGCTCGGCGTGCTGCTTTTAGCTACGGCACACATTTCCATTGCGCAACAGCCGGAATACAACAAAGGCTTTGACAATGAAGAGGCTCAACCATGGGAAGAAATAGAAGCAGAGCTGCCGCCCGCCCCCAAGGTCGAAAACCTGCAGCCCTTCTATGTCGGGCCAACCGCCACTCAAACCTTTGCACTGGATAAAAAATCGCTAGTGATAGGCAAAGACGGTGTCATACGCTACACGCTGGTCGCAGTTAGCCAGGGCGGCGCCAAAAATGTCAGTTACGAAGGCATACGCTGCGCAACGTTCGAAAAGAAGATTTATGCTTTCGGCCGCGAAGATGGCAGTTGGGGACGAGCACGAAACAGTCAGTGGGAAATCATCGTTCGCAGCAAAGTAAACCGCCAGCATGCGGCATTGGCGCAGGATTACTTTTGCAGCAATCTGACAATAGTCGGAAATGAAAAAGATATGTTGGAGCGCATGAAATACCGCAAAACACTGACGGATGATTTATTGCGCGAATAAATGAAAAGGGAGCAATTTAAATTGCTCCCTTTTTTATTGCAGCACACTTCATTACAGCAAAACCAGATTGTCTCGGTGTATCAGTTCTGGCTCTTCGACAAAGCCGAGTATGGATGCAATGTCCGCTGAAGGTTTGCGCATGATGCGACGTGCATCTGAACTGGCGTAATTACTGATCCCACGTGCAATCGCATGGCCGGATTGATCAACACAAGTGATCACGTCACCACGACCAAAATTACCGCTCACGTCGGTCACACCGATAGGCAATAGCGATTTGCCTTCGGCAGTCAATTTTTGTACTGCGCCACTATCCAACACCACCGCACCCGCCGTTTGCAGATGATCAGCCATCCATTGCTTGCGCGCTGTCAGTTGTGCCGTCTGTGCCGTCAATTGTGTACCGATGGCTTCGCCGGAAGCCAAGCGCGTCAGCACATTATCTTCCCGCCCCCAGGCAATCACGGTATGCGCACCAGATAAAGCAGCGCGCTTGGCAGCCAGAATTTTCGTCAACATGCCACCACGACCGAGACTACTACCAGCGCCGCCTGCCATCGCTTCCAGCGTCACATCGCCAGCCTTGGCGTCATGAATGAACACAGCATTCGGATCTTTGCGCGGATCTGCACTGAACAAGCCACGTTGGTCAGTCAGAATAATCAAGGCATCTGCCTCGATCAGATTCGCGACCAAAGCACCCAAGGTATCGTTGTCGCCGAACTTGATCTCGTCTGTGACGACGGTGTCGTTTTCATTGATGATAGGCACCACGCCCAAGCGCAACAAAGTGAACAAGGTCGAGCGTGCATTCAGATAACGTTCGCGGTCTGCCAGATCAGCATGTGTCAGCAATATCTGCGCAGTACGCACGTCATGCTGGCGGAAACTGGTCTCGTAAATCTGCGCCAAGCCCATTTGGCCAACTGCAGCACAGGCTTGCAATTCATGAATGCCAACCGGACGTTTTTCGAAACCAAGGCGTTGCATGCCTTCGACAATCGCACCGGAACTCACCAGCACCACTTCTTTACCTAGCGCCCGTAACTGAGCGATTTGCGCAGCCCATTTTTGTATGGCACTAGCATCGAGACCTTTACCGTCATTAGTGACGAGTGAAGAACCGACTTTGATGATGACGCGTTTGGCTTGTTGAATGACGGAGTCCATGCTTTTAACCCGGCTCTGTTTTAGTTTTGATTCACCTGGAACGGTGATGATGCCGGATTACTGTTTATCAGTAATCCGGTACAGCTATTAGTCGATAATCTTGAAACGCGGATCATCCGGATCGATGGAATCGATGCCACGTGCGGCTTCAACCATTTGCGGCGTTTCTTCGGTACGTTGTTCGGCTTGACGTTGCAGCGCGATGTAGTCGTAAATCTCGGTGACGAGCTCAGAACAACCTTCACGTGTCAGTGCGGAAATTTCGAACACAGGACCTTTCCAGCCGAAACGCTTGATGAAGTCTTTCACGCGTGTTTTGCGCTCTTCTTCCGGCACCATATCGAGCTTGTTCAAGACCAACCAGCGTGGCTTGTCGAACAGCGCCTCATCGTATTTTTTCAATTCCTTGACGATGGCTTTTGCTTCCTTGACCGGATCGACGTTGTCGAACGGTGCCAGATCGACAATATGCAAGAGCAAACGTGTACGTTGCAAATGACGCAGGAACTGGATACCCAGACCAGCACCGTCAGATGCGCCTTCGATCAAACCTGGAATGTCGGCAATCACGAAACTCTTTTCGTGGCTGACACGTACCACACCCAGATTCGGATGCAGCGTGGTGAACGGATAATCAGCGATCTTCGGACGTGCGTTAGACACAGCCGAAATAAAAGTGGATTTACCTGCATTTGGCATCCCGAGCAAACCGATATCGGCGAGCACTTTCAGCTCCAGCCGCAATTCACGTCGTTCGCCTTCTTTACCTTCGGACTTCTGGCGCGGTGCGCGGTTAGTCGACGATTTGAAATGGATATTGCCCCAGCCGCCTTCGCCGCCTTTTGCAATCAACACTTCTTGCCCGTGCTCGGTCAGATCGGCGACAAGTTCGCCATCATTGTTATCAATGATCAGTGTGCCGACCGGCATGCGCAGCATAATGTCGTCCGCGCCCTTGCCGTAGCAATCAGCACCGCGACCATTTTCGCCATCTTTGGCTTTATGCATTTTGGCAAAGCGGAAATCAACGAGCGTGTTGATATTGCGGTCTGCAACCGCATAGATACTGCCGCCCTTGCCGCCGTCGCCGCCATCCGGACCACCGAACGGCCTGAATTTTTCACGACAAAAGGATGCGACGCCGTTGCCGCCATCGCCAGCAATGACTTCGATTTTTGCTTCGTCGATAAACTTCATAATTTTTTGCCGCCATAAAACTAAAAAGGCCCTACCTGGGGCAGAGCCTTTCGATTGAAGGCTTTCGCCTTACTTCGCTTACTTCAGTAACTTAAGCTGGCAATACTGTAACGTAATGACGTTGCAATGCGCCTTTGGTAACGAAAGCTACTTTGCCATCGGTCAATGCGAACAAGGTGTGATCCTTGCCCATGCCGACGTTTTCGCCTGGATGCATCTTGGTACCGCGCTGACGAACAATGATGCCGCCTGCATTGATAACTTGACCACCGTAGACTTTAACGCCCAGTCGTTTTGACTCTGAGTCACGACCATTTCGCGTAGTGCCGCCGCCTTTTTTATGTGCCATTTCTGACTCCTTGTATCTGGTTAGTCCGAGTCAGCGGCTTAGCCGTTGATCGAAACGATCTGCAATTCGGTGTAATTTTGGCGATGGCCTTGGTGCTTCTGGTAGTGCTTACGGCGACGCATCTTGAAAATCTTCACTTTATCGTGACGACCGTGGGAGACAACCGTAGCAAGGACCGTAGCACCTTCAACCAGCGGAGCACCAAATTTAATGGTTTCTCCAGCGCCCAATGCGAGCACCTGATCAAGGGTGATTTCGGATCCAATGTCTGCCGGTATCTGTTCTACTTTGAATTTTTCACCAGCGACAACTTTATATTGTTTGCCACCGGTTTTTATGACCGCGTACATGTGAAACCTCATCAAATGATTTAAGGACTTTTTCTCTTCGCCCCGCCGAAAATTGCTAGACGGAATCGGGAAAACCTCCAATTATACATGGACTTAGGGACTCGGTCAAAGCCTGTGTATTAGTACTAAAAAGATGACCTTTTAGACAAATACCTAGGGCACTTCGTGGTGCACAAGCAACGTTAGCAGCCCTTGTCATCGTATAATTCCATAAATTAACGCTTATTGATCAGGCTCAACTTGGTTTCCGCTTCCGCACCCTCCGCTCAAAACCTGCTTATACAACCCATCGCAGCTGATTTGAATGCAGTCGATACCGTGATTCGCCAGAAACTTCACTCTGAAGTGGCTCTGGTCAATCAAATCGCCGACTACATCATCAGCGCCGGCGGTAAACGCATACGCCCGGTATTAGTCTTGCTGATGGCCAATGCCTATGGCTATCGCGGCACAGATCACCACCAACTGGCTGCCGTAGTCGAATTTATCCATACAGCAACATTGCTGCACGACGATGTGGTCGATGAATCCTCGCTGCGCCGCGGCCGCAAGACTGCCAATGCGCTGTTCGGCAATGCCGCTTCGGTACTGGTCGGCGACTTCCTGTATTCGCGCGCCTTCCAGATGATGGTCTCGGTTGGCGACATCCGCATCATGCAAATTCTGGCAGATGCGACCAATGTAATCGCAGAAGGCGAAGTGCTGCAGTTGTTAAATATGCATGACCCTGACGTGTCGGAAGAACGCTACACCCAGGTTATCCGCTCGAAAACAGCCAAATTGTTTGAAGCAGCAGCCCAGCTCGGCACCCTGATCGCCGGCGCATCCGAAGAACAAATAGAAGCAGCTGCAGAATATGGCCGCTCGCTCGGCACTGCCTTTCAGCTGATTGATGACGTACTCGATTATTCCGGCCAAGCCGACGATATCGGCAAGAATGTCGGCGACGACCTGCGCGAAGGCAAAGCCACGCTGCCCCTGATCTATTTAATGGAACACGGCACAGCAGAACAACGTGAGCTGGTTCGTAGCTGTATAGAAAACGGCGATGAACAGCATTTCGAAGCAGTATTGCAAGCCGTGACAACTTCCGGTGCGCTGGATTACACCAAACGCAAAGCGGAAGAAGCCTCCGCGCGCGCCACTGCATCGATCGCAACACTGCCCGACACGCCATTCAAAGAAGCCTTGCTCAAACTCAGCGCGTTTGCAGTTCACCGCAATCACTAAACCCATCGCAACGATCTTCAAAAATGCGCCATTTCTGCACGTTATGGCGCATTTTTTACATCATAAAAAGCGTCATCCACACAGGATTGTTTAACGCCTCCGCCAACGTTGCATTTTCCACAGGAAATGTAACATTTCCCGCAGGATATCTTTACAAAACAGATGCCTAGAGGCATTATCTAAAGCACCTCTTGATGCTCCTGGCGTAAACACATGGCTGCAGTCCTCCCTAGTTCGGCATCAAATAATGCAATGCCAGGTCTCGCCCGTGCGCTCTTGCAGGCAGGCAGGCTGACGCAACAGCAAGCCGACACCATTTCCAAACAGGCCACGACCGAAAAAAGCCCGTTTATCGACATGCTGCTGAAAAGCGAAGTGATCGATTCAGGCAGACTCGCCGCTTTTTGTTCTGAAACATTTGGTTATCCATTACTGGATTTAGCGGCATTCAACAGCAGCCTGCTGCCAGAAAAAATCATTGATGCGAAATTGATGCAAGGTCAGCGCGTCATCGCCTTGGCCAAGCGCGGCAATAAAGTATCGATTGCCATTTCGGACCCGACCAATTCGCAAGCACTGGATCAAATCAAGTTTCAGACCGAATTGGCGGTTGAACCCATCATCGTCGATCACAATACGCTGCTTAAGCTGATTGAAAAACTCGGGCAAAGTGCCGAGCAGGATTTGAATGAGTTGATCGGTGACGATCTCGAAAGCATCGATTTTGCCGAAGAAGATCTCGCTGCACCTGTCGATGGCGCGACCGCCGATATCGACGATGCACCTGTCGTCAAATTCCTGCAAAAAATTCTGGTCGATGCGATCAATCTCGGCGCCTCTGATCTTCACTTCGAACCTTTCGAAAAGTTCTATCGCATCCGCTTTCGCGTCGATGGTGTGCTGCGTGATATCGCGCAGCCACCGCTGGCGATCAAGGAAAAACTGGCTTCGCGTATCAAGGTCATTTCGAAGCTAGATATTTCTGAGAAACGCGTACCGCAAGACGGCCGCATGAAGCTGGTGATGTCCAAGACGCGCTCTATCGATTTCCGCGTCAGCACCTTGCCCACCTTATTCGGCGAAAAGATCGTCATGCGTATTCTGGACGGCTCGCAGGCGCAAATGGGGATCGAAGCACTAGGTTACGACCCGGACCAGAAAGAAACGCTGATGAATGCCATCCAGCGTCCGTACGGCATGGTGCTCGTCACCGGCCCGACCGGCTCCGGCAAAACCGTTTCGCTGTACACCTGCCTGAACATTCTGAACAAACCCGGCATCAACATCTCCACCGCGGAAGACCCGGCCGAGATCAATTTGCCCGGCGTCAATCAGGTCAACGTCAACGACCGCGCCGGCCTGACCTTCCCGGTCGCACTAAAAGCTTTCTTGCGACAAGATCCTGACATCATCATGGTCGGTGAGATCCGTGACCTGGAAACGGCAGATATCGCGATCAAGGCGGCGCAAACTGGTCACATGGTGTTCTCCACACTGCACACCAACGATGCGCCGGCCACATTGACGCGTCTGATGAATATGGGCGTAGCACCGTTCAACATCGCGTCGTCCGTCATTCTGATTACCGCGCAACGACTGACACGCCGCTTGTGCTCGTGCAAGCAAACCACCGTGATTCCGGACGATGTGTTGCTAGAAGCCGGCTTTACTGAGGACGATCTGGACGGCACCTGGTTGCCATACAAACCTGTAGGTTGCGAACGTTGCAGCGGCAGCGGCTATAAAGGTCGCTTGGGCATTTACCAAATCATGCCTATCAGCGAAGAAATTGAAAACATCATCTTGAACCACGGCACTTCCCTGGAAATAGAAGCGCAGGCCAAGAAAGACGGCGTGCGTAACTTGCGCGAATCAGGCTTGGTAAAAGTCAAACAGGGATTGACCAGTCTGGAAGAAATTCTAGGCTGCACAAACGTATAACAAAGAGGTCTATGGATGGCAACATCAGCACGTAAGGTCGGAAGTACGACGCTCGCCAAAGAGTCTGTTTTCACCTGGGAAGGCAAAGACAAATCCGGCAAAATCGTGCGCGGCGAATTACGTGCCGGCGGTGAATCGGTTGTCAATGCGACGCTACGCCGCCAAGGCGTGCTGGTCACCAAGGTTAAAAAGAAAAGCTATCGCAGCGGCAAGAAAGTCTCGGAAAAAGACATCACATTATTCACCCGCCAGCTCGCCACCATGATGAAGGCTGGTGTACCGCTGCTGCAATCTTTCGATATCGTTGCCAAGGGCAATGACAACCCGTCAGTCTCCAAGCTGATTCAGGATATACGCGCCGATGTCGAAACTGGTACCAGCCTGAATCAGGCCTTTCGCAAATTCCCGCTCTACTTCGACCCGCTCTTCTGCAATCTGGTCGGTGCCGGTGAGCAAGCCGGTATTTTGGAAGACTTGCTGACGCGACTCGCGATCTACAAGGAAAAAACCCTCGCGATCAAAGCCAAGATCAAATCCGCGATGTTCTATCCGGTATCGATTCTGGCAGTCGCCTTCATCGTGACCGCTGTCATCATGATCTGGGTGGTACCGGCGTTCAAGGATGTATTCAAAAGCTTTGGTGCAGACTTGCCAGCGCCTACACTGATGGTCATGGCGATTTCAGACTTTTTCGTCGCCAACTGGTACATCATTTTCGGCGTGCTGTTTGCCGGCCTTTATCTATTCTTCCAATCATGGAGACGCTCGCTGAAGATGCAGCGCTACATGGATAAGCTGCTGCTGAAAACACCGATCTTTGGCGCTGTCATACGCAAAGCCACCATAGCGCGCTGGACCCGCACACTGGCCACCATGTTTGCCGCTGGCGTGCCTTTGGTCGAATCACTGGACTCCGTCGGTGGAGCCGCCGGCAATGCCGTCTATCTCGATGCCACGAAGAAAATTCAAACCGAAGTCAGCACCGGCACCAGTCTGACTGTCGCGATGCAAAACTCCGATGTCTTCCCAAATATGGTGACGCAGATGGTCGCGATCGGTGAAGAATCTGGCTCACTCGATAATATGCTGGGCAAAGTCGCCGACTTCTATGAAGAAGAAGTCGATGAAGCCGTTGCTTCACTCTCAAGTCTGATGGAACCATTGATCATGGTTATTCTTGGCGTACTGATCGGCGGTCTGGTGATTGCAATGTATCTGCCTATTTTCAAATTGGGTTCCGTGGTCTGATGATGGATTTACTCTGGTCTGCCCCTGCGGGCAGCGTATTGCCTGCAGTGATTGCGGGCGTATTTGGCTTGTTGATAGGCAGCTTTCTCAACGTCGTGATACACCGCATCCCGAAAATGATGCAGCGTGAATCAGACAACTACGTCGCCAATGAAAGCGGCAAGCCCTTGCCGCATGAGGATCGCTACAATCTGGTCGTGCCACGTTCGGCCTGCCCGAAATGTGGGCATCAGATTACTGCGCTGGAAAACATTCCCGTCATCAGCTACGCCGCTATCGGCGGCAAATGCACGGCCTGCAAGACACCCATTTCCATCCGCTACCCGATCATAGAATTACTGACCGGCTTGCTGTCCGCCTTCCTAATCTGGCATTTCGGTAGTGGCTTGCTTGGACTGAGCACCTTGGTCTTTACGTATTTACTGATTGCGATGACCTTCATCGATGCTGATACGCAATTGCTGCCGGATGACCTGACCTTACCGCTGTTATGGCTGGGCTTGCTGATCAATCTGAATGGTACCTTCGTCCCGCTCACGGAAGCGGTCATAGGCGCAGCCGCCGGCTATCTCAGCTTATGGTCGATTTACTGGCTGTTCAAGCTGCTAACCGGCAAAGAAGGCATGGGCTATGGCGACTTCAAACTATTGGCTGCGCTCGGTGCATGGCTGGGCTGGAAGATGCTTCCCATCATCATTTTGCTATCGTCGCTGGTAGGCGCTATTGTTGGCATCGCGCTGATCCTGCTTGCCAAGCGCGGGCGTGATATCCCTATCCCATTCGGCCCTTACCTCGCTGCTGCAGGCCTGTTGACTTTGCTGTACGGTAAACCGCTGGCACAGGCATATCTCGGCTTTTACTGAATGCAATGAACGAACTGGCCCGATTTGACAGGTTTTCCGTCGGCTTGACCGGCGGCATAGGCAGCGGCAAAAGTACCGTGGCTGATCTGTTTGCAGCGCAAGGCGCGGCAGTCGTTGATACCGATTTGATCGCGCACCAATTGACCGCCGTTGGTGGCCCCGCGATAGCACCTATCAAGCAAGCCTTTGGCGCCAGCGTCATCTTGCCCAGCGGCGCAATGAATCGTGCAGCTATGCGAGAAAGAGTCTTTGTCGACCCTGATGCAAAAAAACAGCTGGAGGCCATACTGCATCCACTGATACGCAGCACAACCCAACAAGCTGCGGAGCAAGCGCAGGGCGACTATCTGCTCTTCGTTATTCCGCTACTGGTTGAATCCGGTTTTTGGAAGCAGCGTCTTGCTCGCGTACTGACTGTCGACTGCTCGGAAGAAGTCCAGATACGCCGCGTAATGCAACGCAATATGCTGACTGAACAGCAAGTCCGCGCCATCATGGCGACGCAGGCAACCCGTACCGCCAGACTGGAAGCTGCCGATGATGTCATCAGCAACGAGAGCGATACCACCGCGTTATTGCCTCAAGTGCTGCGCCTGCACGAACTATATGTATCAATGGCAAAAGCCAAGTGAACGTTGCGCCAGACACACTGTCTATAGCTGCAATCCTTCGCTGAAATCAGAATAAAATCGAAGTCCGTCTTGCCGAATGTAAAACAAAATCGTTGCTTCATTTGTATTTTGTCTCCGCTTCGTTCAGAATCACATCATTACCTCGTATTGCCCGGTTTTAACTTTTAAGGGATGCCACTTTGATTGTCTACGAATACCCTTTCAACGAGCGTATTCGCACGTTGTTGCGGCTAGAAGACCTGTACGAGAAATTCGCTTTCTTTATCGGTCAAGACCATCCGCAGCATCACCACGTTGCTCTTGCCACCATGTTCGAAATGCTGGAAGTGGCAGGCCGCGCCGACCTCAAATCGGATCTGCTGCAAGAGCTGGAACGTCAAAAGCAAACCCTACTCGGCTTTAAATCCAATCCGAATGTCGAAGCAGAAATGCTCGATGCCATCCTGTTCGATCTGGATCGCATTAGTACCGCACTGATCGCATCACAAGGAAAAACCGGCCAGCACATCCGTGAAAACGAATGGCTGATGAGCATACGAGGACGCACCATCATCCCAGGCGGCGCTTGCGAGTTCGATCTGCCTTCGTATTACGCTTGGCAGCACGATTCAGCAGAACAACGCCTGGCAGATATTCATAAATGGTTTACGCCACTGGCACCGCTGTTCGATGCAATCGGCATGGTCTTGCGTTTGCTGCGCGAATCAGGCCGTCCCGTCAAAATGATCGCGCAAGCTGGCAGCTATCAACAGATGCTGCAAGGCAAGGCTTACCAGATGCTGCGTTTGAATATCGATGAAACGCTGGGTGCGATTCCGGAAATATCCGCCAACAAATACATGCTGTGGATACGCTTTACCTCACAGGATGGCGATATGAAGCCCAAAGCATTCGAAGGTGATGTACCTTTCGAGTTGAGCTTGTGCAGCTTCTGAACTAGATTGAGTTTATGGTTACGACAGTTAATTGCCCTACATGCGGCACCAAGGTGGAATGGACGGAATTGAGCAAATTCCGCCCTTTTTGTTCCAACCGTTGCAAACAAATTGATCTTGGCGCTTGGGCCGAGGAAAAGTACGTGATTCCAGTCGTTAATCCACTGGACGATCTGGACGAAGACATCCCACCACCGCCACAACCCTGATTCAGTTCAACTAAACCGAGGCAGTTGGGTAACGCAATTTATCCAGCCATTCAATCAGTGGTATCGTAGCCGGCAACAAAGGCTCGACGCCCACACTGCCTTGCCATGCGAACGCCTGATTTTCCAGGCTTTGCGGCTCACCCAGCCAGTCCTGGCTGATGTAAAAATGTAGACGTACATGCGCATGTGGATACACATGCTCAACGCCACACCACGGCTCTGCTGATACGACTTCCACACCCAGCTCTTCGACAAATTCGCGTTTCAGCGCATCGAGGATAGCTTCGCCCGCTTCGACCTTGCCACCTGGGAATTCCCAGTAACCGGCATACGGTTTGCCATCCGGGCGCTGACCGAGCAAGACATCGCCATTCGGCTTCATCAAAATACCGACTGCGACATCAATAGGCGAGGATTTGACTTCAGACATGAGGACAACCTAAACGGATAAGGATATTCAAGAGGATCGGACCAAACTAAAACGGTGCGCAGACAGGCGTCATGCGCACCACTGCATCACTTTGGCATTTTGCCGGCATGATCCTTGGCGAATTGCCATGCGACACGGCCCGAGCGTGAACCACGCTGCAAGGCCCACTGCAAAGCCTCGGTTCTGGCTTCTTCGATCTGCTTTGCATTGCAGCCGAAATGCCCCAACCAATGCGCGACGATATCCAGATAATCGTCCTGACGGAATGGGTAGAAAGTCACCCACAGACCGAAGCGCTCGGACAGCGAGATTTTTTCTTCTACCGTTTCGCCCGGATGCAAATCGCCATTGTCGTCAGTCTTGTAGCTGGCATTGTCGGACATACGTTCCGGCAGCAAATGGCGGCGATTCGATGTTGCATAGATCAGGACATTGTCCGATTGCGCAGAAATACTGCCATCCAGCGCCACCTTCAAAGCCTTGTAACCGCCCTCGCCCTCTTCAAACGACAGATCGTCGCAAAAGATGATGAAACGTTCAGGCCGGCCCGATACCAAATCCACGATATCTGCCAAATCACCCAAATCGTCCTTGTCGACTTCGATCAGACGCAAACCTTGATCTGCAAACTGATTCAAACAAGCCTTGATCAAAGACGACTTGCCAGTGCCACGTGCGCCAGTCAGCAGCACATTGTTGGCAGGTACGCCTTCAACGAATTGCTTGGTGTTCTGTTCTATCTGCTGCTTTTGCGGGCCGATGTTATGCAGGTCGGTCAGTGCGATAGGCGACAGATGTGCGACCGGTTGCAAATAGCCACGACCATCCTTGCCGTTGGATTTGCGCCAGCGGTAAGCAATACCTGAATTCCAATCCGGCGTAGCAAGCGCAGGTGGCAAGATAGCTTCGAGCCGTCCGAGCAAGGCTTCAGCGCGTGTTAAAAATTGTTCGAGTTGTGTCATCGTTATTCAGCGTAATTAAATGAATAGGCAGCGCAAGCACTGCAGATATCAAGAACGGTAATCGGCATTGATCGTCACATACTCATGTGACAAATCGCAAGTCCAGATCGTTGCCTCTGCATTACCGCGGCCCAGTTTGACGCGTACCGTGATTTCGCTTTGCTTCATCACGCGCTGACCATCCGCTTCCTGATAAACAGGATTGCGTCCGCCGTTTTTGGCGACCCAGACATCATCCAGATACAGGTTCAACTTCGTTACGTCGAGATCGTCGACGCCGGCATAACCAATGGCCGCCAGAATACGGCCAAGGTTAGGATCAGATGCGAAGAAGGCGGTTTTTACGAGTGGTGAATGCGCAATCGAGTACGCGATCTTGCGGCACTCTTCCACATTTTTACCGTCTTCTACCGTCACTGTAATGAATTTGGTAGCGCCTTCACCATCGCGCACGATCATCTGCGCCAGTTCTTGCGACAAGCCCAGCACAGCAGCGGCCAGCGCTGCATATTCAGGTGTATCAATGGAGTTCACTTCGACTGCAGCAGCACCGGTTGCGATCACGATAAAAGAATCGTTGGTCGAGGTATCACCGTCGATCGTGATGCAGTTGAAAGAGCGATTCGCCACTTCCTTGGTCAAATGATCGAGCACGGGTTGTGCGACCTTGGCATCCATCGCCATGAAGCCCAACATGGTCGCCATATTTGGCTTGATCATGCCTGCACCTTTGCTGATGCCAGTGAGCGTAATGGTTTGACCGTTAATTTGTACCTGACGCGATGCAGCCTTGGGCTGCGTGTCCGTCGTCATGATGGACAAGGCTGCGTTATGCCAGTTGTCGGACTTCAAATTCGATATTGCTTGCGGTAGGCCAGCCTTGAGGCGATCGATAGGCAAAGGCTCCAGAATCACGCCTGTCGAAAACGGCAGGATTTGCGAAGCATCGCAATCGAGCAAACTCGCCAATGCGACACAAGTCGCGTTGGCATCGGCCAAACCGGTTTCGCCTGTGCCTGCATTTGCATTACCAGTATTAATGACCAAGGCGCGTATCGGCGCGCTGGCTTTCAGCTTAGCCAGATGTTCTTTACATACTTGCACTGGCGCTGCGCAAAAACGATTTTGCGTGAATACACCTGCGACTGTTGCCGTCGGTGCCAGCTTCATCACCAACACATCCTTGCGATTGGCTTTGCGTATGCCTGCTTCGGCATGACCGAGTTCAATGCCGGCAACTGCGGTCAGATTTTCAGGAATAGGGAGAGGAAGATTAACGGCCATCGCAAGTTTTCTATATCAGAGGGTTAATAAATCAGATCAATATTGTAATCGTTAGCGGACGATTACATCCGGACACGCAACAAACGGGGACAAACCCGAACTACCAAAGCAAAAGGGCGGGATAGCCCGCCCTTCATTTTTCAGTACATCTAGTTCGCTTTATGCCAAGCGACCATGACACTGCTTGTATTTCTTGCCACTACCACAAGGACAAGGATCGTTACGACCGACCTTAGGCACGGCATTAACATAGGGTTCATCCGCGTCACTGCTGGCTGCAGCTGTCGGCGCCAACAATTCTTCCGGTGCCGCATCAGCGTCGAAATCAGCATGTTGATAATGCACATTTTCCACATGCGATTGCGACAGTTTTTCTTCTGCTGCATCAATTTCTTCACGCGATTGGATGCGCACTGTCATCACGATCTTGACGACTTCATCCTTAATCAGATTCAACATTTGACCGAACAGTTCAAACGCTTCACGTTTGTATTCCTGCTTAGGATTTTTCTGTGCGTAACCGCGCAGATGAATACCTTGACGCAAATGATCGAGTGCCGCCAGATGTTCACGCCAGTGCGAATCGACAGCCTGCAACATCACGCTGCGCTCGAAACCGGCAAATGCATCCTTGCCTACGATGTCGATTTTTTGCGCGTAGAGATCGTCGGTGAATTTCAACAGACGTTCCAGCATTTCTTCGTCGGTGATATTCGGTTCGGCTTTCAGCAGATCCGCCAGCGAGAAATCAACCTTCCACTCATCGCGCAATACCGCGTCGAGTGCAGGCAAATCCCACTGCTCTTCCATCGATTGTTCTGGCACATAAGTGCGGAACAAATCGGTGAATACACCTTGACGCAATGAAGTAATCAGCTCAGAAACATCGGTCGTTTCGAGCAATTCATTACGCTGTTGGTAAATGACTTTGCGCTGATCATTGGCGACGTCATCGTATTCAAGCAATTGCTTACGAATATCGAAGTTGCGTGCTTCCACCTTGCGCTGAGCCGACTCAATCGAACGCGACACAATGCCGGCTTCGATAGGCTCGCCTTCCGGCATTTTCAAACGGTCCATGATGGCACGTACGCGATCACCGGCAAAAATACGCAGCAATGCATCGTCCAGCGACAGATAGAAGCGCGATGAACCTGGATCGCCCTGACGACCGGAACGACCACGCAACTGGTTATCGACGCGACGCGATTCATGACGCTCGGTACCGATGATATGCAAGCCGCCTGCGTTCACAACATGATCGTGCAACGACTGCCATTCTTCGCGCAGTTTTGCAGCTTGCGCTGCCTTGTCTGCATCGCTCAAGGCATCATTGGCTTCGATGATCTGTACTTGCTTGGCGACGTTGCCGCCCAAGACGATATCGGTACCGCGACCAGCCATATTGGTCGCGATGGTGATTGCTTTCGGACGACCAGCTTGCGCAATGATTTCCGCTTCACGTGCATGCTGCTTCGCATTCAGCACGTTATGCGGCAATTTCGCTTTGGTCAAAATGCCGGACAACAATTCGGAATTTTCAATCGAAGTCGTACCAACCAAGACTGGCTGACCACGCTCGTAGCAATCCTGAATATCCTTCAGCATCGCGCCGTATTTTTCTTCCGACGATTTGTAGACCTGATCCTGACGGTCTTTACGCTGATTAGGACGGTTTTGCGGAATGACCACGGTTTCCAGTTTGTAGATTTCCTGGAATTCGTAGGCTTCAGTGTCTGCAGTACCCGTCATGCCAGACAGCTTGGTGTACATGCGGAAATAGTTCTGGAAGGTGATCGAAGCCAGAGTCTGATTTTCGTTCTGGATCTTGACGCCTTCTTTGGCTTCCACCGCTTGATGCAAGCCCTCGGACCAACGACGACCAGTCATCAAACGACCAGTAAATTCATCAACGATGACGACTTCATTGTTCTGCACAACGTAGTGCTGATCCTTGTGGTACAGCGTATGCGCGCGCAATGCTGCGTACAAATGATGGATCAGGCTGATGTTGGCAGCGTCGTACAGCGATGCACCTTCTGGCAGCAAGCCCATGCGGGTCAGGATTTGTTCGGCTTTTTCGTGACCGGCTTCGGTCAACAGCACCTGATGGGATTTCTCATCTTTGGTGTAGTCGCCCGGCACTTCAACCTTGCCTTTGCCATCTGGCGTTTCTTCGCCGATTTGCAGAGTCAACAGCGGTGGCACTGCATTGATCTTGTGATACAGGTCGGTGTGATTTTCTGCCTGACCAGAAATGATCAGCGGCGTACGCGCTTCATCGATCAGGATCGAATCGACTTCATCGACGACAGCGTAATGCAAACCACGTTGCACGCGATCGCCAGTGTCGTAGACCATGTTATCGCGCAGATAATCAAAGCCGAATTCGTTGTTGGTACCGTAAGTGATATCGGAGTTGTAAGCCGCCTGCTTGGCATCGTGATCGATTTGCGACAGATTGATACCCGTCGTCAGACCGAGCCAGCCGTACAAGGTGCCCATCCACTCGGCATCGCGTTGTGCCAGGTAATCATTGACGGTCACGACGTGTACGCCTTTGCCGGCCAGCGCATTCAAGTAGGACGGCAAGGTTGCCATCAGCGTTTTACCTTCACCCGTACCCATTTCAGCGATTTTTCCGTAATGCAGTGCCATACCGCCGATCAGCTGCACATCGAAGTGACGCATCTTCAAGATACGCTTGCTGGCCTCACGGCAAACAGCAAATGCTTCCGGCAGGAGCTTATCGATGTCTTCGCCTTGGGCGAGACGTTCCTTGAATTCCGGCGTCTTGGCCTTCAAGGCCTCGTCGGACAGTTGTTCAAGCGCCGGTTCAAGAGCATTGATTTCGCGAACGGTCTTCTGGTATTGCTTGAGTAAGCGCTGATTGCGGCTACCGAAAATCTGAGTCAGTAATGACATGCTTGGATTCTAAAAAAAGGCGCCTTGAAACAACCAGATACAGCACGTTATCGCTTGCGCTGCATCGAATTGGGCTTGGGCTAAATTGTGGATTTTATCATGTCGTTTCCAGCATATTGGGCTTATCAGTCCGGAAACAATAGCTACTTGCAAAAAGCTGGGCCTGATCTGACCTGTCTAATGGAAATTTGTTCGTATATGGAGATAAATAACAGCGCCCTTTTGCATGAAAATGCGGACGCTGCCATTACTTTGCGGCCAATCTGGCCTGATTCGCACCAGCCAGCAGGAATTTATGCGGATCCTGCGCCACACCTTTGACACGGACCTCGAAGTGTAAATGAGGACCAGTTGAACGACCAGTAGTACCAATATCGGCAATATGCTGACCGCGTCGCACGATATCGCCGACATGCATCAACAAGCGCGAGGTATGCGCGTAACGGGTAATCATGTCGTTACCGTGATCGATCTCCATCATATTGCCGTATTGCGGGTGGAATTCTGCCACCGTCACAACGCCGCCAGCCGCCGCCACTATCGGCGTACCAATAGGCGCAGCGAAATCAATACCTTCGTGCATGGCAGTACGCCCAGAGAATGGATCCAGCCTGCGGCCGAAAGTCGATGCGTTATAACTGACGTTGACCGGCTGGATCGTCGGTAACAATTTGGATTTGATCTTGTCGCTCATCAGAGTGGATTCGACAACATTCATATAGTCAGCGCGGCGTTCAACATCGTTCGCCATCGCATCGAGCAAGGCCTTGAATTCAGACATGGTGAGGTCACGGCTACCCGTGCTATCCATAGGCTCTACACCGCCGCGACCCGGCATCTCACGGAAGTTGAATTCGGTCGGTTTCACGCCAGCCAAGCCCTGCACACGCTCGCCCAAAGCATCCAGACGCATCAATTGCGCCTGCATCTCGCCGAGACGACGCGCCATCAGCGCCAGATTTTCTTTGAGGAATTTGTCTTTATTGGTTTCGTCACTGCCTGAAGATGTCGTTACCAGCTCACGCACAGGGGAAGGCATACTCGCCGCATTGCTGAACACTAGATAAGACAAGAGCGATGCGCCTAAGACGACCGCCAGCAAAAGACCAAACAGAGCAAGTACCAGATGCCGACGCGTCAGCGTGACTGACTTGGCATGGGTAAAACGAGGGTGCAACAAAATAATCTGCATCGCGACTCCCTAGACTCGCCGCTTTAAGACGAGGTGTGATAAGGTTTCATGACGATGCGACCATCCTCATTTATCCCGTTCAAGCAAAGCACCTTTCCACAAAAATCAGCGAAAGGCGCTGCGGAATTCTTGCGTTCGCACGACAAGCTTGCTGCACTCTTGCCGGCGGTTACGCGCATGGCATCTTTACAGAAAGATTGTGCAACGGCGCTTCCTGCCATGTTTGCACACTGCGCTGTGCTGCAGTTTGAGGCGAATCAGCTGGTTCTGTCTACGCCCAATGCTGCACTGGCCGCAAGACTGAAACAACAGTTACCAAAACTGCAAGATGAACTACTACAGCGGGGATGGCAGGTTAACGCAATCCGCCTCAAAGTGCAAGTTGCCAAAAGCCTTATAAAATCAACAGCTTCCAAGCAATTAGTGCTGCCGACACAGGCACTTTCAGCATTCGCCGAACTCAGCGAATCGCTGGACGATGCACCACGGAACAAGACATTGAAGGCTGCACTCACCTTGATGATGCAACGTCATCTGAATGCAAAATGAATGCCAGATATGATTATTGATGCCTCACGACATCAATAATCAGGACAGCAGGCTTAACTCAGCGCCCACTCCAAACTGGCTTGACGAGCGTAGTCCTTGGGAGCGGACTCGACTTTTTCGAACGTAACAATTTCATACGCATCCGGCTGTTCCAGCAAAGCCCGAACCAGCAGATTGTTCAGCATGTGACCAGATTTGTGCGCGTTGTAGCTGGCGATCAATGGATGACCGACCAGATACAGATCGCCAATCGCATCCAGTATCTTGTGCCGCACAAACTCATTGTCATAGCGCAAACCGTCGGTATTCAGGATGCGATACTCATCCATCACGATCGCATTTTCCAGTGAGCCGCCACGGATCAGGCCCATACCGCGCAAGGTTTCCATATCCTGCATGAAACCGAAGGTACGCGCGCGCGCGACATCCTTCACATAGGATTCAAAGCTGAAATCGATTTCGGCAGTCTGACCAGTGCCATCGACTGCCGGATGATTAAACTGGATGAAGAACTTGAGCTTGAAGCCTTCATACGGCTCCAGGCGTGCCCAGATTTCACGGTCGCCGCTGCCTTGACGTACTTCTACCGTTTTCTTGATGCGGATAAATTTCTTCGGTGCTTCCTGCTCTTCCAAGCCAGCTTGCTGCAACAAGAAAACAAAGGACGATGCGGAACCGTCCATAATCGGCACTTCTTCCGCCGTCAGGTCGACATACAGATTATCGATGCCCAAACCGGCGCAAGCCGACATTAAATGCTCTACGGTAGAAACCTTGGCATCGCCTATTTGCAGGGTCGATGCCATGCGCGTGTCGCCGACCATCGTCGCCTGAGCAGGCAATTCAACGACAGGATCCAGATCGACACGACGGAATACGATACCCGCATCAGCAGGTGCGGGATGAAGAGTCAGTTCAACCTTGGTGCCGGAATGAAGACCGACGCCAACGGACTTGACTACTTGTTTGATGGTGCGTTGTTTTAACATGCTGTGATTATAGCAACCTAAGCCGAAAACCACCTGTCGCTTTACATCTGATGACATCTAAAACAACAAGGCGGGAAAACCTGAAATCCGGCTTGTCGGCTGCTTCCACTGTCCATTCAGGCATAAAAAAACGGCGCACTCGGCGCCGTTTTTTGTCATTCCTGCAAAAGCAGAAACTTAGATTTGCTCCAGCAGTTTTTCTGCTGTCGATACTTCCAGATGACCGCTGTCTTCAACGTTCAATTGTTTGACGACGCCGTCTTCAACCAGCATCGAGTAACGTTGCGAACGCACGCCCAGGCCGCCTTTGGTCAGATCGAATTCCAGACCCAGAGCCTTGGTGAATGCACCGCTACCGTCAGCGATGAAACGTACTTTGCCGACTGCTTTTTGATCACGGCCCCATGCGCCCATGACGAATGCATCGTTAACCGAAATGCACCAGATTTCATCAACGCCTTTGGCTTTGAATTGGTCAGCAGCCTTGATGTAGCCTGGCGCGTGTGTTTCGGAGCAAGTTGGCGTAAATGCGCCAGGAACCGCGAAAATTGCGATTTTCTTGCCTTTGGTTGCTTCGTGCACCATGACTTTGCTTGGGCCAACGGAGCAACCTTCTGTTGCTACGTCTACGTATTCTGCGAGCCGCGCTTCTGGCAGCTGATCACCAACTTTGATTGTCATTGCGAATTCCTTTGATTAGTTTTAACGGCAGTGCCGACTAGAAAACGCCGCGCACGTGGCGCGGCGTAGAAACCGAAGTATGCCTTGTTCCGTTCAATTTTGCAGGTAGTTTGACAATTTCTGTCGCCCTACCTGCGCGGAACAAAGGGAAATCAGTCGGCTTGTTTGCGCAAAAACGCTGGAATATCGTAAGTTTCCATGCCATTTTTCTCCAGCGCACGTACCGTATCGGACGCCGATTCACGACGCCATACTGCTGGCGCTTTCAAACCGTCGAACGAAGCTGCTGGCTGTGCGGAACCTTGCATCATGCCGGTGTTAGCCATCATCGGTTCGTTATGTGTGCCGGTACGCAACATTGGTGTTTGCACCAGTTGTACACCTTTACGCGAACGACCCAAGCCAGTCGCCACCACGGTAACGCGGATGTCGTCGCCCATCGTATCGTCGTACGCAATACCTTGCGCGATCGATGCGTCTGGTGCGGCGAAAGCGCGCACAGTTGCCATGACTTCCTTGATTTCTTTACCTTTGAGGCCACGGCTGGCAGTGACGTTAACCAACACGCCGCGCGCGCCGGACAAATCGATGCCGTCGAGCAATGGCGATGCAACTGCTTGTTCCGCAGCGATGCGTGCACGATCGATACCTTGTGCAGTTGCGGTACCCATCATTGCCTTGCCTTGTTCGCCCATGATCGTTTTCACGTCATTGAAATCGACGTTGATATGGCCAGGTACGTTGATGATTTCTGCAATACCGGCAACAGCATTGTTCAATACGTCATCAGCGTGTTGCAGCCATTCGATCATGCTGTCGTCTTCGTAGATCTCTTCCAGTTTTTCGTTCAGGATGATGATCAAGGAATCGACGTGCTGGCCCAAGGCTTCCAGACCTTCGTCGGCGATGTCCATGCACTTCTTGCCTTCGTATGAGAATGGCTTCGAAACTACCGCCACCGTCAACGCGCCCTGTTCTTTTGCGATTTGCGCAATGATAGGTGCAGCGCCGGTACCGGTACCGCCGCCCATGCCGGCTGCGATAAAGACCATGTGCGCGCCGCGCAATGCGTCTTCGATACGTGGACGTGTTTCTTCTGCCAATTGGCGACCTACCGCCGGCTTCATACCAGCGCCCAAACCGGTTTCACCGATTTGGATGATGTTATGTGCCTTCGATAATTGCAATGCTTGCGCATCGGTGTTGGCGACGATGAATTCCACGCCGTTCACGCCTTTATTGATCATGTGTTGTACAGCGTTGCCACCAGCACCACCAACGCCCACCACTTTGATCACGGTTCCCTGTGCCACATTTTCGAGCATGTCGATTTCCATGATAGTTCCTTAAAGAAGATGCAGTTTCCAGTTGATAGTTCTCACGCGGTGTGACAACTAGCAACTGCTAACTGCGGGTTAATGCAAAAAATAAATAAAATTAAAAATTACCTAAAAACCATTCCTTCATGCGACGGAAAATTGCTACCGTCGATCCATCCTGACGCGTGACGATGTGTCCACGCAGATACTGCTTTTTCGCTTCCAACAACAAACCCAATACCGTTGCATACCGCGGACTACGGACTACATCTGCCAACTGACCGTTGTATTCGGGCGTACCCAAACGCGCAGGCTTCAAGAAAATATCTTCTGCCAACTCCACCATGCCCGGCATCATCGCGGTACCACCGGTTAACACGATGCCGGATGACAGCACTTCTTCGTAACCGGATTCGCGCACCACCTGATGCACCAGCGAAAACAATTCTTCGATACGTGGCTCAATCACTGCAGCCAATGCTTGACGCGACAAAGAGCGCGTACCGCGATCGCCCAGGCCCGGCACTTCCAGCGTTTCGCCCGGATCGGCCAATACCTGTTTCGCCATGCCGTAACGCAGCTTGATTTCTTCCGCTTCTGCGGTCGGTGTGCGCACTGCCATCGCGATATCGTTGGTGATCTGGTCGCCAGCAATCGGAATCACTGCGGTATGACGGATCGCACCTTCGGTGAAGATCGCAACATCTGTCGTGCCACCACCGATATCAATCAGCACCACACCCAATTCTTTTTCATCCGCCGTCAATACAGCATCAGCAGACGCCATCGGTTGCAAAATCAGATCGGATACTTCAAGCCCGCAACGACGGATGCACTTCACGATGTTTTGTACTGCAGAAACAGCGCCGGTCACGATGTGAACTTTCACCTCGAGTCGGATGCCGCTCATGCCGATTGGTTCACGCACATCTTCCTGATTATCGACAATGAATTCCTGCGGCACGGTGTGCAGCAATTGCTGATCGGTCGGGATGTTGACTGCTTTCGCGGTTTCGATCACGCGTGCAACATCGGTTGCCGTAACTTCTTTATCCTTGATCGCCACCATGCCGCTGGAATTGAAGCTACGGATGTGACTGCCGGCGATGCCGGTATACACATTGCGTATCTTGCAGTCCGCCATCAACTCGGCTTCTTCCAGCGCGCGCTGGATGGACTCGACCGTTGCCTCAATATTGACGACAACGCCTTTTTTCAATCCCTTGGATTCATGCTGTCCCAAACCGATCACTTCGTGACGACCGTTGGGCATTACTTCTGCCACTACAGCCACCACTTTCGAGGTGCCGATGTCGAGACCGACGATCAGATTTTTTGCGTCTTTTGTCATGTTTTTCCGCTTACTTTTTTTTACTGTCCGATCCGACTTTCAAGCCCTGTGCCTTCAGAGCCAGTCCGTTCGGATAACGCATATCAATACTTTCAATTCTGTCCTGCAAGCGTGCGAGCAATTGCGGATAAATCCCCACCAATCGATCTACACGTTCCTTCAAAGTGGTGCTGCTTTTCTCCCTACCCAACTCCACTGTCACGCCATTGCTCAACTTCACAGTCCACGCGTAACGTCCAGACAAAGACACACCTTCAGCCGTTACATTCATCGGCGCAAACCATGTATTCAAATCATTCAATCTGGCGACAACTTCTTTTTCACTACCTAGCGGTCCATTGAACGCCAGCAGATCCGCATCTTCTTCCGCTTCAGCCAGATTGGCGGTGAACACATCGCCCTTGGTTGACAGCAAACGCCCGTCTTCACCCCAGGTACCGAGCGGTGTGTGCTCTTCCAGCGTGACCGTCAACTGATTCGGCCAATCGCGACGCACTGTTGCTTTACGCACCCACGGTACCGATTCAAACGCTTGACGCACCGTATCCAGATTCGCGGTGAAGAAATTACCCTTGATGCGCGACAGAGCTGCACTACGTATCGTCAATGGATTGATGTGACGCAACTGTGCCTGCTCGGCACCTTCTACCCGTATCACTTTCAGCGTGAAGTACGGACGTTGCGCAATCCACCACAAGCAAGCAGAAATCAGGGCGACCGCAACCAGGCCGAATAAGGCATTGGCTGTTGCGTTCAAGGTTCTGATGTCTTGCCACATAGTTTTATCTATCGTTCCGTTTTACTTGTGTTGCGCTGGTTTCAAACCGAGTTTTGCCAAACGCAAAATCTCGACACACAAATCTTCATAATCAGTACCCGCCACCTTGGCCGACATCGGCACCAGCGAATGACTGGTCATACCTGGCGAGGTGTTAATTTCCAGCAAGAACGGCTCGTTATCCGATGCACGCACCATGAAATCAACACGCGACCAACCAGTGCAACCTACTGCATTGAATGCGCTAACCGCCAAGGCCTGAACACGTTTGGTAAATGCTTCATCCAAAGGCGCAGGACACAGATACTCGGTGTCGTTGCTGAAGTACTTGTGCTCGTAATCGTAGTTTCCTTGCGGCGCACGTATTTCGACGATAGGCAAGGCACGCGCACTGCGACCATTACCGATGACTGGCACCGTCAATTCACGTCCGCGGATGAACTGCTCAGCGAGCACCACATCGTCATACTTTGCGCACAAATCAAAACCGGCTTGCATGCCATCGGCTGCTTCCACCTTGGCGATACCGATAGTCGAACCTTCATGTGGCGCCTTCAACATCAAAGGCAAACCGAATTCCTGTGCCACTGCCTGCAACTGCGCGGCATCTGTCGTCTCGGTATCCAGTACTGCAAATCTTGGCGTCGGCACACCATGACTCAGGCAGACACGTTTGGTCATGACCTTGTCCATCGCAATCGCCGATGCCATTACGCCAGGGCCGGTGTACGGAATACCCAATTGCTCCAATGCGCCTTGCAAAGTACCGTCTTCGCCATAAGCGCCGTGCAAAGCAATGAAGACGCGATCAAACTTCTCTGCCGCCAGTTCTGCCAGGCTGCGCTCAGCCGGATCAAACGGATGTGCATCAACGCCTTTGCTTTGCAATGCCGCCAACACACCTTTGCCCGACATCAGCGATACTTCGCGCTCAGCCGAGCGACCGCCGAACAGCACGCCGACCTTGCCAAATTCTTTTTTCATTTCCTGCGTTGTCGTATTCATCGTCATCTTCAATCAGGCCTGTGCCAACTTGGCCGGTACGCCACTAATCGATCCCGCACCCATCGTGATCACTACATCGCCATCCTTGATGATGTTCATGATCGTCGCCGGCATATCTGCAATTTGTTCTACAAACACCGGATCAACTTTTCCAGCTACGCGTAGCGCATGCGCCAATGTGCGTCCGTCTGCAGCAACTATCGGCTGCTCGCCGGCGGCATATACCTCTGCCAGCACCAGCATGTCTGTCGTCGACAACACCTTGACGAAATCCTCGAACAGATCGCGCGTACGCGTATAACGATGCGGCTGAAATGCCAGTACCAGACGACGTCCCGGATACGCACCACGTGCGGCAGAAATCGTCGCTGCAGTTTCCACCGGGTGATGACCGTAATCGTCCACCAGAGCAAACGAGCCAGCAGGCTTGCCGTTGACAGCAGGAATGTTTATTTCGCCATAGCGTGTGAAGCGACGACCAACACCATTGAATTCGGTCAGCGCTTTTTGCGTCGCTTTATCGTCGACACTCAATTCGCGTGCAATCGCAATCGCGGCGCAAGCGTTCTGTACGTTATGCATACCGGGCTGATTCAGACTCACGCTCATAGGCGCATAACCATCTTGAATCACGGTAAATTGCATGTGACCGTCGACTGCCTTGGCATCGATGGCACGCACTTGTGCGTCTTCATGGAAGCCATACGTCGTGATTGGCTTGGAAATGCGCGGCATGATTTCGCGTATGTTTGCGTCATCCATGCACAGCACTGCGACACCATAGAATGGCAAACGCTGCGTGAATTCGACGAAAGCCTGTTTCAGCTTTTCGAAATCATGGTCATAGGTTTCCATGTGATCGGCATCGATATTCGTGATGACTTCAATCACAGGCGACAGATTCAGGAAGGACGCATCTGACTCGTCAGCTTCTGCCACGATGAATTCGCCGGTACCCAGTTTGGCATTCGCGCCTGCGCTATTGAGCAAACCGCCAATGACGAAAGTCGGATCCAGACCGCCTTCAGCCAAAACACTGGCAACCAGACTAGTGGTCGTAGTCTTGCCGTGTGTGCCGGCAATCGCGATACCGCGACGCAAACGCATCAACTCGGCCAACATGACTGCGCGCGGCACGATAGGAATGTGCTTCTCACGAGCGGCGATCACTTCAGGATTGTCTTCCTTGACCGCAGTCGACGTAACAATCGCATCGGCCTTGTCGATATTCTCTGCTGCATGACCCAAGGTCACTTTTGCGCCCAGCTCGATCAAGCGTCGGGTCGCAGCATTGCTGCCCAGATCTGAGCCTGATACCGTGTAGCCGAGGTTCAGCAGCACTTCGGCAATGCCGCTCATGCCGCTGCCGCCTATGCCTACGAAATGGATATTTTTGACTTTGTGCTTCATGTGTTCTTCACTAACTTTTCAAGTACATCGGCGATAGCGGCATTCGCATCGCGGCGACCGTTGGCATATGCTGCTTCGGCCATTTGTTTGCATTTTTCGCGCGTCATGTTTTGCAACAGATCGGCCAAACCCTGCGCGCTTAATTCACTTTGCGGCAAATGTATCGCCGCATTTTGTTGTTCCATCCACAGCGCGTTATCACGCTGATGTGTTGTCGTCGATACCAACAGCGGCACCAAAACGCTGGCGACGCCGGCTGCCGTCAATTCAGAAACCGTGATCGCACCAGCACGACAGATCACCAGATCGGCTTCTGCATAACGACGCGGCATGTCATCGATAAAATCGACCACTTCTGCATCCACATTCGCCTGCGCATAATTGGAACGCAAAGCATCAATATTCTTTTTGCCCGATTGATGCGTGATCACCGGGCGTTGCTCCACAGGAAGCAAAGCCAGCGCTGCAGGCAAGGCATCATTCAATGCTTTCGCACCGAGACTGCCGCCAACAACCAACACTTTCAATGCACCTGTGTGTTGCGCATAACGTTCTGCCGGTGGCGTCAGCGCCGTGATTTCCTTGCGCACCGGATTACCGGTCACCAACGCTTTATCGGCAGCGCTACCGAAATCCGCAGGGAAACCGAACAGCACGCGCTGTGCAATCGGCGTCAGCGTTTTATTCGACAACAGCAAGGCAGCATCAGCGTTCAGCAAGGCCAGCGGTACGCTACGCAATTTCGCCATCCAACCACCCGGCACCGTCACATAACCACCCATACCCAATACAACATCAGGATTACGTCGTGCCAGTATCGAGAAGCAAGTGCCGAAGCTCGCAACCAAACGGAATACACCCTTCACCGTGTGGAGCAAACCTTTGCCACGCAAACCGGCAAAGGCTATCGTATCCATCTCGATACCGCTCTTCGGCACCAGATCACGTTCCATGCCGTGCTCGGTTCCCAACCACGTGACTTGCCAGCCGCGCGCTTTCATCGTTTCAGCAATGGCGAGACCAGGGAAAATATGTCCGCCCGTTCCAGCCGCCATGATTAACAGCTTTTTCATATCCGGCCTCCGCGCATGAGAACTCTGTTCTCGTAATCAATACGCAGCAAAATCGCCAGACCGATACAGTTGATCAGCACACCCGAACCGCCATAACTCATCAAAGGCAAAGTCAAACCTTTGGTCGGCAACAAACCGAGGTTCACACCCATATTGATAAAGGCCTGCACGCCTATCCAGATGCCGATGCCTTTGGCCGTCAAACCGGCAAAGGTCAAATCAATCGCTATCGCCTGACGGCCGATTTCAAATGCGCGCTTGATGATCCAGTAGAACGCCATGACGACGACCAATACACCTACGAATCCAAGTTCTTCACCAATGACCGCCAGCAAAAAGTCGGTATGTGCTTCCGGCAAGTAGTGCAGCTTTTCTACACTGCCGCCCAAACCGACGCCGAATAATTCGCCACGTCCGAATGCGATCAGTGAATGCGACAACTGATACGCCTTACCCAATGCGTTCTCTTCTTGCCATGGATTCAAATAAGCAAAAATCCGCTCACGTCGCCATGGCGACAGCAAAATCACCATACTGAAAATACCGACCAGCGTCGCACCGATACCGCCGAACCAGATGCCGTTGATGCCACCCAAAAACAGAATACCCATCGCGATACACACGATCACGCCGAATGCGCCGAGATCAGGCTCCAGCAACAGCAGCAAACCGACAAAACCGATCGCCAGCGTCATCGGCATAAAGCCTTTGGTCAACTTGTGCATCACTTGCTGTTTGCGTACGGTGTAATCCGCTGCGTACAAGACGACGAACAACTTCATCAACTCGGATGGCTGCAAGTTAAAGACCTTGAACGACAACCAGCGACGTGCGCCGTTGACGCCTTTACCAACACCAGGAACCAAAACCAGCACCAGCAGAATCAGCGTCGCGACGAACAGATACGGTGCGAGTTTTTGCCAGGTTTCTATCCGCACGCGGAATGTCAGCAAACCAGCGATCAGCGACACACTGATGAACATCGCCTGACGCGTCAAGAAGTGCGCATTGTCGTAACGCGCATACTTAGGCGAATCAGGTAAAGAGATCGAGGCCGAATACACCATCACCATGCCGAACAGCATCAGCAACAATACGACCCATACCAAAGGTTGGTCGTACGCCATCATCTTCGAACGCTGGTCGAGACTGTTCACGGCCTTTTTAGCCGATGCGCCGGAGAATGATGGGAAGGCGAATTTCATGCCGCTACCTCACCACGCGACAAACCGATTTCACGTACGGTATCGACAAATACTTGCGCGCGGTGCGCATAGTTCTTGAACATATCCAGGCTGGCACACGCTGGCGACAACAAGACTGCATCACCCGACTTCGCCAGTTCTGCGGCTTTTTGCGTCGCTTCTTCCAGCGTTGCGCAATTGATCAAATCAACGCCTGTCGCTTCTACCGCTGCACGTATGCTGTCGGCGTCTTTACCGATCAACAATACTGCACGTGCATACTTGGCAATCGGATCAGACAGCGGCGAAAAATCCTGACCTTTGCCATCGCCGCCGGCAATCAAGACTAGATGTTTGGAAGCGCCATCCTGGCTTACGCCTAAACCATTCAATGCAGCAACCGTGGCACCGACGTTGGTACCTTTGCTGTCATCGTAATAATCCACACCACCGATAGTCATCACGTGTTCAACGCGATGCGGCTCACCGTGATAATCGCGCAAGCCATGCAGCAACTGTGCAAATGGCAAACCAATCGCACGGCACAAGGCCAGCGCCGACAAGGCATTGATCGCATTGTGCTGACCACGGATCTTGAGTGCATCGACCGGCATCAACTTGTTGGTTGAAATGGCCAGCTCAACGTTATCTTTCTTGCGACGTTTTTTCTGCGGCTCTTCTTCCTCTACCGCGACGGACAACCAGCGCATACCGTTTTCATCAACCAGGCCAAAGCAATCAGCCTGTTCCGCTTCATCTGCGCCGAAAGTAATGACGCGCGCCAACGGTGTTGCCATCTGCATCACCAGCGCATCGTCGCGATTCAAGACGCGTATCGTGTTGCTACCAAAAATGCGTTCCTTGTCATCTGCGTAGGAAGTCATGTCGCCATGCCAATCGAGATGATCTTGCGTCAGGTTCAACACAGCCGCGACATCTGCCTGCAAGCTGTAAGTCGCATGCAACTGGAAGCTGGACAATTCCAATACCCACACCTGCGGCAATTGATCCTCAGCGACAACTTGATGCAGACGATCCAGCGCTGCCGGGCTGATGTTGCCAGCCACTTGCACCGTCAAGCCTGCGCGCTGGCATAACAAACCAACCAAGCTGGTAACTGTGGTTTTGCCGTTGGTGCCGGTGATCGCGATCACTTTCGGCGTGTAATCTTTTTCTTCTTTCAACGCAGCCAATGCCTGCGCGAACAATTCAATTTCACCCCAGAGCGGAATTTCTTTTTCTTGCGCAGCAGGGATGATGGTGGCCAACTCACGCGACGGCATCAAGCCTGGACTGACAGCGACAAAGTCGATGCCGTCCAACAATTCAGCATTAAACGCACCACCGATGAATTCGGCATCTGCGGCGATCTCGCGCAATTGCGGCAAACGATCCGGTTGTTCACGCGTATCGGCAACACGCAACGATGCGCCACAGCGGACCAGCCACTGTGCCATCGCCAGCCCGGATTCCCCGAGCCCTAAAACCAGAACGTGTTTTCCTGCGTAATTCATTAGCGTAATTTCAAAGTAGATAAACCAAACAACACCAGAATCATCGTGATGATCCAGAAGCGCACAACAACTTGCGTTTCTTTCCAGCCTTTTTGTTCAAAGTGATGGTGCAAAGGCGCCATCAACAAGACCCGCTTGCCGATCCCGGTGCGCATCTTCGTGTATTTGAAATAAGCAACCTGCAACATGACGGACAGGGTTTCGACCACGAAGATGCCGCCCATGATGAAGAGCACGACTTCCTGGCGCACGATGACTGCGATGGTGCCGAGCGCACCGCCCAATGCCAGCGCGCCAACATCGCCCATGAACACTTGCGCCGGATGTGCGTTAAACCAGAGGAAGGCCAAACCTGCACCCGCCATCGCGCCGCAGAAAATGATCAACTCACCAGCGCCTGGAATATGTGGAATGAATAAATATTTAGCGTAGTTCGCGCTACCGGTCAGATAAGCAAACAGACCAAGCGCAGTACCCACCATCACCGTCGGCATGATCGCCAAACCATCCAAACCGTCGGTCAAATTGACAGCATTACTGGTGCCGACGATGACGAAGTAAGTCAAAGCGATAAAACCCCAGACACCCAGCGGATAACTGATGGTTTTGAAAAACGGGACGATCAAATCGGCCTTAGGTGGCAAATCCATACTAAAACCGGATTGCACCCACGCTATAAACAAATCAAGAAATTGTGAATTGCTAGGCGCAGAAACCGAGAAAGCCAGATAGATCGCAGCGAACAAACCAATCACCGACTGCCAGAAATATTTTTCCTTGGAGGCCATGCCTTTAGGATCTTTGTAGACCACCTTGCGATAATCATCGACCCAACCAACCGCGCCAAAACCCAAGGTCACGATCAACACCACCCAGATGAAACGATTGCTGAGATCGGTCCACAACAAGGTCGAGATACCAATCGCCAGCAAGATCAGCACGCCACCCATAGTCGGCGTACCGCTTTTGATCAAATGTGTTTGCGGACCATCGGTACGCACTGCTTGTCCAACTTTCAGACGTGTCAGCATGCGGATCACGGCCGGGCCGAAGAACAAGCCGATGGCGAGCGCCGTCAATGTCGCGAATACCGCGCGAAAGGTAATGAAATTAAAGACACGTAATGGTCCGATTTCATCTTGAAAATGTTGTGCTAGCCAGAGCAGCATATTAGTGAGCTTCCTGAGTTTGTTGTCCGAGTAGATGCTGAACCACACGTTCCATCTTCATGAAGCGAGATCCCTTTACCAGCACCGTCGCATCTGCAGCAAAGATCGCTGCAAGTGCATCGTTTAATTTTTCTACGCTGTCGTAATGACTTGCGTGCGTACCAAAGGCGCTAGTCGTATGACGAGCCAGATCGCCCAGCGTGAGTACGTGTTCAATTCCATTTGCGCGTGCATAAGCACCGATTTCTTCGTGATATTGGCGACCGTCATTACCGACTTCACCCATATCGCCCAGCACCAGAATCCGCGGTGCAGCCATTTGCGCCAGCACATCGATCGCAGCACGTACAGAATCTGGATTTGCGTTGTAGGTGTCGTCGATCACCAATGCGCCATTAGGCGAGATCTTGCGCTGCAAGCGACCACTGACCGGCGCAAAAGCTTGCAAGCCGCGCACGATTGCATCCGGCGCAATACCGATAGCCAAGGTGCAGGCAATCGCAGCCAAGGCATTGCGCACGTTATGCACACCAGCCGCCGACAAGGCGATGGCGAATTGCTGTTTTCCTGCAGTTACCAACATATCGTTGCCGAAAACATTGGCGGTATAAGTGCAACGTACATCGGCATCGTCTGAAAAACCGAAAGTCAATGTCTTGCGCTGCGCTGCGTAGTCACGCCACAGCGGCGTAAATTCATCATCTGCGGGGAACACGGCAGTACCATCAGCCGGCAAGTTGGCGAGTACTGCACCATTTTCCTTGGCGACAGCTTCCACGCTTTCCATGAATTCCTGATGTTCGCGCTGTGCGTTATTCACCAGTCCTACTGTTGGTTGCGCAATAGCAGACAGCACGGCGATTTCGCCCGGATGGTTCATACCCAGTTCAATCACCGCAGCTTTGCTTGCAGCATCCAAACGCATCAAGGTCAGTGGCACACCAATGTCGTTATTGAAGTTGCCGCGCGTTGCCAGATAGTTGTCTGCACCAAAAGCTGCATCCAGAATCGCTGCGATCATTTCCTTGACTGTGGTCTTGCCATTGCTACCGGTAACGCCTATCAGCGGCAAACTGAATTGTTGACGCCAGTAATGTGCGATTTCACCGAGTGCGAGACGCGTATTCGGCACTATCAATGCAGGCACGTTCAATCCGGCTGGAATTTCTTCCGCCACTACTGCTGCCACCTTGCGTTCTGCAACCTTCGATAAAAAGTCATGCGCATCGAAACGTTCGCCGCGCAAGGCAACGAACAGATTGCCGGCAGCAACGCCGCGGCTATCAGTCGACACGCCGTCGAATGCAGCATCAACCGTCATGCGCGCACCTTTAAGGGCGGATTGGAGTTGGGCTAATGAGGATTTCATCAGTTCGCTCCCTGCATGACGCGTGTAGACAAAGCCAGTGCAGCGTGATCAGCATCAAGGAAAGGTAATTTTCTACCCTTCACTTCTTGATACGCTTCATGTCCTTTGCCAGCCAGCAAAATGACATCTTGTTTCGCCGCATGTCGACCGGCCCACAAAATTGCGGTCGCACGATCTTCAATGATGTGCGGCGCCTGTTTTGCACCATCCATACCAGCAACAATGCTGGCGATGATGTCGGCAGGTTCTTCGTAGCGTGGATTGTCTGTTGTGACGATCACGTGATCGGCGGCCAATGCCGCTTTACCCATTTGCGGACGCTTGCCCGGATCGCGATCACCACCGCAACCAAAGACGCACCACAATTCACCGCTTCTATCGTTGGCGACATTGCGCAAGGTCGCCAGAGTTTTTTCCAGAGCGTCCGGTGTGTGCGCGTAATCGATCACAACCAATGGTGCTTCGCCGCCGCCTAGTTGTTGCATACGACCTGGCACCGCTGTCAACGCTTCGATGGCTGCAATAGCATTGCTCAAGGCAACGTCTTTTGCCAGCAGGATGCCGATAATGCCCAGCACATTGCTGACATTGAATTGGCCAACCAACTGCGTTTTAACTTGTACGTTGCCAAACTCGGATTCCAGTTGGAATACGGTGCCGTTTTGGTTGCTGCGAACATCGGTGGCACGCAGCATGGCAATGCCGTCCACTTTTTGATTCGACAAGGTATAACCGGTGATGCCGGTATTTGCCTGTGTGCGTTTCAAACGATCAACCAGACGCATGCCCATCGCATCGTCCAGATTGATCACCGCATGACGCAAACCCGGCCAGTCGAACAGCATCGCCTTGGCTTCTTCATAAGCAGCCATGTCGCCGTGATAATCCAGATGATCGCGGGTGAAATTGGTGAACAAGGCCATATCGAAATGCATGCCGGACAAACGTCCTTGATGCAAACCGATGGAAGACGCTTCAATTGCCAATGCAGTTGCGCCCAGATTGCGTACATTCACCAGCGAGCGTTGCAACAAAACTGCATCCGGCGTGGTGTAACCAGTCGCATCGAATGCACCATGTCCACCATTCGTGAATATGCCGACGCCGAGCGTACCGATCACTGCAGTCGGTTGCCCCAAGCGCGACAAGGCATTACCCAACCATTGCGCGCAGGATGTTTTGCCATTGGTGCCAGTGATGGCAACAGTAAACATGGACTGATCAGGATGTGCGTAATACGCAGCGGCGATTTCGCCTGCATGCGCTTTCAGATTGTCTACGGCCAGATGTGGCACATTCCAATCTGCATGCCACTCGCAATCAGCAGCTTCATACAAGATAGCTTGTGCGCCGCGTTCGATTGCGTTCGGAATATAGGTACGACCATCAGCCTCATCACCCGGATAGGCAACGAATACATCACCCACGGCTATGCTGCGCGAATCGGATGCCAGCTCGGCTCTCGGCGCGTTTGTTTTCAACCAGTCGAGTATGGTCGTGAGTGCGGTCATGGTCAGGGCCGACATTACATATTCTCCTGCTCGGACCCGGCCGGAATAATGATGTTGGTGACGGTGGAGTCAGGCGCAACGTTCAACGCACGCAAGGCATTCGCAGTGACAGTCGCAAACACTGGTGCGGCGACCTGACCACCGTAATGCTTGCCGGCGGATGGCTCATCGATCATTACAGCAATGATGATGCGCGGATCAGAAACCGGTGCGAAGCCAACGAAGGACGATACGTATTTTTTAACGTACTGACCCTTTTCAATTTTGTATGCGGTACCCGTTTTACCAGCGACGCGATAACCAGGCACTTGTGATCTAGGCGCGGAACCAGTTGGGCCGGCTGCCATTTCCAGCATGCTGCGCATCTCGCGCGCTGTTTTCGGGCTGATGATGCGTTGGCTGATCGGTTGATCCGTTGTGCGTTGGAAGGTAATTGGGATCAAATCGCCATCGCGCGCAAAGATCGTATACGCGTGCACCAATTGCAACAAAGACACGGATATACCGTGCCCGTAACTCATCGTTGCCTGCTCAATCGGCCGCCAGGATTTATAGGGCCTCACGCGTCCGGCAACAGCGCCAGGGAAATTGATCTTGGGTTGCTGACCGAAACCGACGCTGGTGAACATGTCCCACATTTCATGCGGTTCCATTTGCAGCGCGATTTTTGCGGTGCCGATATTGGAGGATTTCTCAATCACCTGTGCCACTGATAACAAACCGGATGCATGCGCATCACCGATGGTGGCAGTACCGATGGTCATTTTTCCCGGCGCGGTCTGGATCATCGTGTTCGGTGTCACACGATTGGTTTCCAGTGCCAGCGAAACTGCGAATGGTTTGAGCGTGGAACCTGGTTCAAACGTATCGGTAATCACACGATTACGTAACTGCGCACCAGTCAGCACCGAGCGATTGTTCGGGTTGTAAGTAGGCAGATTTGCCAATGCCAGCACTTCACCTGTTTTGGCATCGAGTACAACGATCCCGCCAGCTTTTGCTTTATTGACTTCTACCGCTTCCTTCAATGCTGAAAAAGCGATGTACTGAATCTTGCTATCTATCGACAAGGTCAAATCTTTGCCGTCATGCGGCTCGCGCACCGATTCGATATCCTCGACGATGCGGCCGAGTCTATCTTTGATCACGCGACGATTACCGGTAACACCGACCAAGGTCTTCTGGTACGCCAACTCCATACCGTCCTGCCCCTTGTCTTCCACATTGGTGAAGCCAACGATGTGCGCCATCACATCGCCTTCAGGGTAGTAACGTTTGTATTCTTTACGAGTATCGATGCCGGCAATGCCAAGCTTGAGTATCTTGTCGACGGTATCGAGCTCAACTTGACGCTTCAGATAAACAAAGCTGCGATCCGAATCCAGTTTGCGGCGTAACTCGCGCTCAGGCATATCCAGTAACTTGGCCAATGCCTGCAATTTATCCGCTGGCGCTTCCAGTACATCTTCCGGGATCGCCCATACCGCGCGCACTGGAATCGACGATGCCAATACCTGACCATTGCGATCAGTAATTTTGCCGCGTGTGGCCGGCAATTCGAGCGTACGCGCGTAACGCGAAGCACCCTGCTTTTGCAAAAATTCGGTCGACATGCCTTGCAGCCAAAGCGCACGGCCAGCCAAAGCCAGGAAGGCTGCAAAAATCAGGAACAACACGACACGCGAACGCCACGCCGGCAACTTGGTCGCCAAGACCGGATTGGAAGAGAAAGGTACGCCCTTCGATGCGGCGGTGCGTGACGTATTACGCGTCATTTAGCCCCCGTCGTTAAGTACTGCGTACTGGCTGGCGATACCGGCACCATGCGCAAATCGCGGCGCGCATTGAATTCGATACGGGAGTGTTTGCCCAACGTCGATTGATCGAGCTGCAATTGCGCCCAATCGATATCGAGTTGTCGCGCTTGCGCTTGCGCGCGTTCGAGTTCGATGAATAAACGACGGAATTGATAGTGCGCGTTGACGACCGACAAGGCGCAGACCACGAGGATAAAACTGAGAACAAAGCAGATGCGGCCGCTCATAGCGCCGCCTTGCTAGTCGGTTGCAGACGCTCGGCCACACGCATGACGGCAGAACGCGCGCGTGGGTTACCGCTAATTTCAGCGGCCGAAGGTTTGATTCTGGACAACAGCTTCATTTCAGGTTGCGGCAAATCGATGGCACGAATCGGGAGGCGACGGTCTGGCTGCGGCACATTGGCTTTACTAGCCATGAACTGTTTGACGATGCGATCTTCCAAAGAATGAAAGCTGATCACAACTAATCTCCCATGCGGGGCCAGATGCCGATATGCCTCGTTCAGTACTACTTCGAGTTCTTCAAGCTCCTGATTGATGAAAATCCGGATAGCCTGAAAGGTACGAGTGGCCGGGTCTTTGCCTTTCTCGCGGGTTTTAACGACGCGTGCCACGATCTCGGCAAGCTGTCGTGTGCTTGAAATTGGCTCGACTGCCCTGCGAGCAACAATCGCCTTTGCAATCTGAAAAGCAAACCGTTCTTCCCCATATTCTCGTATCACTTTCTCGATTTTTTGTTCAGTTTCCGTCGCCAGCCACTCTGCTGCCGACAAGCCGCGCGTTGTATCCATACGCATATCGAGCGGCCCGTCTGCGCGAAAACTGAAACCTCGCGTCGCATCGTCAACTTGCGGTGACGAAATCCCAAGATCCAGCAACACTCCATCCACCTGCTTGATACCGCGTACTGCTAAAGCTTCACCCAACGTTGCAAAACTGTCGTGCGCAATATCGAAGCGCTTGTCGTCTATCGTTGCGGCATTCGCTATCGCCTGCGTATCCTTGTCGAATGCCAGCAAACGACCGCTAACACCCAATTGCTGCAAAATCTTGCGGCTATGACCGCCACGTCCGAACGTGCCATCAACGTATATGCCGTTTGCACGCTCACCATCCAACGCCAGCGCATCGACCGCTTCATCCAGCAACACCGTACGGTGCTGGTATTGCGGCACCGATTCTTCACTCATCACGGCGTCAGAAAGAAAAATTATTTAATACATCGGGCATGCCGGAAGCGACCGCTTCCGATTCGCTTTCGGCCAATTTCGCTGCATCCCAGATTTCGAAATGACTACCCATCCCGAGCAACATCACATCACGTGTCATGCCCACTGCCGAGCGCAACTCCGGTGCAATCAGGATGCGACCAGCGCCATCCATCTCCACATCGGAAGCATTACCAAGGAAAATACGTTGCCACGCGCGCGCAGACATAGGCCACGCAGCGATTTGTTCGCGGTGACTTTCCCAGACCGGGCGCGGGAAGAACAGAAGACAGCCGTGCGGATGTTTGGTCAGGGTCACGCGGCCTTCACATTGCAAAAGCAATGCGTCGCGATGCCGAGCTGGAATAGTCATCCGGCCTTTAGCATCGAGATTGAGAGAAGACGCGCCTTGAAACACCCTGAAATCCTTTTTTGTAGGTTTTACATGCTGAATTGGGTGAAATTCGCGGTTAAAAACCCCACAAATAAACACTTTTTCACACTGTTGCCCACTTTAGAGGATGCACCATTGCCGGTCAAGCGATATTCAGGGGTAAAAACAAGGTTTTTTTCAATGAAGTCAATGACTTAGCGCATTACGCTAACGCAACACATTTGTTAAATATCTCTAAGAATTAAGCACTTATGATTGATAGTGAAAGTGGCACATCAGATAAACACATGTGTTTATCCAGTAATACCTGCTTCACAAAGGGAGAAATAGCTGTGGGGATTTTGGTGTGACTTGTCGTCAATATCGCTGAAAGCTCTGCTTTATGACGATTTCTGGGCAGAAGTCGGAAATTCTGTGCCGACGAAACGCAAGCGATGACAGAAAAATGTTAAACGCTACAAAATTGATTCGTTTTTAACAATTCACTTCATGCCAAATCATGAAAAAAAGCGCGATTAAGATGTGTACCGAAGATAGGTGAAAGAAAACAGCCGAGACAGAAAAGCACCGAACGCCAAACGCATGTCCTGCACTAGGCTTGAACCCTTACTGCCCAATATATTGTGGTTGCGATCCGCACTGCACTGAAGGATCGGGAACCGATTTACAGTACAAGAAAGCCTCTTCCCGCACGGCACCAGGACGGCGTTTGCCATTGCGCCCACGTATGACATAAGGAGCAAAGCACTCCTGACTTTCCCGGTATTCCCTCTGCATGCGCTCACAATCGAACTGCCTCTTGGAGACGCTACTTGGTTCACCCATGATTGCGCCACTCGGTCTTGCGGGAGCACTGCGTTCATCCTCAGCACGCTCAACAATGGCCTTCTCACGCGCGGCACGTTCGGCGGCATCCTGGCGCTGGCTCGCGGTCAGCTCAGAATCACTGGTATCGACCTTGGTTGCTACGCCCTTGTAGCGTTCAGGCACTGTGTCAGAAAAATAGACACGGCCATTCCCATCAACCCAACGGTAGATATCTGCGGCATACACGACTGAAGTCAATAAGACGCAACTGATGAAGACGGCTATCTTGTTTTTCATGATTTGCCTTGGTCTCGGGAGGGCGATTTGTTCTGTTATAGCATGTCCGTCCAGGGTATGCGCGTGCCCTGCTCTACCTCAGAAATGAACCCGTTCCGAACAAACCGATCAAGCCGATCACGATCAAATACAAGGCAACAATAAAATTCAGCAGACGTGGCATCAACAAAATCAGGATGCCGGCGATCAAGGCGAGAAGTGGACCAAGTGTAATGTGCAGATTCATTGCAAACTCCTGTGTGGAATGACGATAAAAGATAGATCGTGCCGCATGCAAGCTAGTTCACGCAAGAAGCATTTCTCCATACAACACAGATAGTCACCCACACATGCAATGCTAATCAGCGCACCAATAAAAAACGCGCGAGCCTAAGACTCGCGCGTTGAACGACTGTGACGGCAGTCGTTCACCCATCAAACACCACCCATTATTTAGGGATCAACACCGTATCAATCACGTTGATCACACCATTCGACTGATAAACATCATATGTGCTGATGCTGGCAGTGTTGCCGCTGTCATCTTTCACATTGATATTGTGTTTACCATTCATCACAAAGGTCAGTTTTGCGCCATTGGCAGTTGCCAATTGTGCTGTGCCTTTGTGTTTTTTGATTTCTTTTTCCAATGCAGCGAAGTCATATTTTCCTGGCACGACGTGATAGGTCAGGATTTTTGTCAGCGTTGCTTTGTTTTCTGGCTTGACCAAGGTATCTACTGTGCCTGCTGGCAATTTACCGAAGGCAGCATTGGTTGGTGCAAATACAGTAAACGGACCTTTTCCTTTCAATGTATCAACCAAACCAGCGGCTTTAACTGCAGCAACCAAAGTCGTGTGATCGGCAGAGTTAACAGCGTTGTCGACAATATCCTTGCTAGGCAACATGCTTTGACCACCAACCATCACAGCATCGGCGGCATAAGCGAATGATACGGATGCGAGTGAGGCAGAGAGTAGCAAGGCGTAAGAGAGTTTGCGCATGATCGTTCCTTTCGGTACAGGCTATTTGCAAGATTGCGTAGTGATATACGGAGGGCCTGCTGGAACAGATTCAATTATCTGCATGCTGAACGTAGGCGCAGACATGCCTATTCAGGCAGCAACATTGCTGCGATGAAAATATCGCGCACAAAAAGAAAAAGCGGCGCGACAGATAGTCGCACCGCTTTAGAAAGAAGTTGAAGCAAGCCGATAGGCCGGATTCTGTTACGACGAATAAGCAAGCTTATTCGTTATGACAACCATTCCTCTAGGCCGTGAATTACTCCACGGCTCAAGCTTCCTACCCGCACGCTCCGCGAGCAACGTCAACGCGTGCCTATTTGGAATTGCTCCGAGTGGAGGTTACCGCGTTTCACCGTAACTTAATACGCTCGTCTCTGTGGCCCTATTCCTCGCCTCACGGCGGACGGCCGTTAACCGTCACCCTGCTCTATGGAGTCCGGACCTTCCTCCCGCCATCACCGAAATGACAGCCAGCGGTTGTCTTGGCTTACTTCAGGCGTCATTGTAGTCCACCACGCAGTAGGAAGCGCGAATAATGTTTTATCATGCGCGTGCGCGATATTTCACAGGTTCGCCCCACTTTCCCCGTACGCAGAGACCCATTACATGAAATTGTATGAAACGCTCGCCGCCGAACTCGCGCAATCCATACAGGATGGCGTCTTGCGTTTAGGTGATCGTCTGCCTTCGGTGCGACAAGCCAGCATCAGCCGCAATGTCAGTCCGTCTACTGTCTTCCAGGCTTATTACCTGCTGGAAGCGCGCGGCCTGATACGCGCACGTGAACGCTCCGGTTATTACGTTGCAGGCGGCGCGCAGAAGCTGCCGCCGGAGCCAGAACAGGCATCGCAACCGGATGAGGCCTCATCACCAGTCGATATCAGCGAGCGCGTGTTTGAAGTACTGGAGTCAGCCAAGATGCGCGACGTCGTCCCGCTAGGCTCAGCCTTCCCCAGCCCTTTGCTATTCCCGATGGCGCGACTCGCACGCGCAATGGCATCCAGCGTGCAGCAACTCGATCCGTGGAGCGCCGTCGATGACCTGACGCCGGGCAATCCGCAATTGCGCCGCCAGATCGCCTTGCGTTATCTGACCGATGGCTTGCATATACATACTGATGAAATCGTCATCACCAACGGTGCGCTCGATGCGCTGAATCTTTGTCTAACCGCAGTAACGCGTCCCGGCGATGCGGTGCTGGTTGAATCGCCAACTTTTTACGCAGCGCTGCAATCGCTGGAACGCAATGGCTTGCATGCGATAGAAGTGCCGACGCATCCGCGCGAAGGAATAGATCTGGCGGCGCTGACACGTGCTATCGAGCGTCATAAACCAAAAGCCTGCTGGTTGATGACGACATTCCAGAATCCGCTTGGCAGCCTGATGCCGGATGAAAAGAAACGCGACCTGGTCGCACTACTCGCACAGCATGAAATCCCGCTGATAGAAGACGATGTCTACGGCGAACTATATTTCAGTGACAAACGCCCTATGCCGGCCAAAGCCTTTGATACCAAAGGTTTGGTCATGCACTGTTCGTCTTTCTCCAAATGTCTCGCACCCGGATATCGCGTCGGCTGGGCCGCGCCCGGGCGTTATACACGCGCCGTCGCACGCCACAAACTGACGACGACTTTGGCCGCATCCGCTCCGGCACAAGCCGCACTCGCTGCCTATCTGGAAAAAGGCGGTTATGACCGTCACCTGCGCCAATTGCGTCACACCTTGTCGGTGCAGCAAACACTATTCATGGAAGCGATTGCACGCCACTTCCCACTCGGTACGCAGGCAACACGACCTAAAGGCGGTTATTTTCTGTGGGTCGAATTGCCACATAAAGTGAATGCGCTGGAATTGCATAGGCAAGCGCTGGCACTAGGCATCAGCATCGCGCCAGGACCGATTTTTTCTGCGCACCACGGTTTTACCAATTGCATCCGATTGAATTACGGTCACATCTGGGATGCACGCATGGAAGCCGCGCTGGCAACGCTGGGACAACTGGCCAAACAGATGGCTTGAAAAAATTTCATGCCTGCATTGCCCTTTTAACCATCGCAATACTGTTTTTCTCTGCACTTCTGCAAACTGCTCCGGTTTTTTCTCCGCCTTCTGATGCTGGCTAAAGCGGAGGTTAGCTCTTACCCTTGCAGTATCATGTGGAACTTCCGACAAGTTACAGAGAGGACATCTCTGTACGTCGACGCTAACCGGCCAAGAGACCTATAAAAATGAGTGCATTGCACGCTATGCTCAGTAAGTGTTTTCGTTTCGTCCGACTTTTCACCGCTAGTTGCCTAGTGCTCACTGCCGGCATCTCCAGCGCCGCCGATGAAGGCAAGGTTCCCGATACCATCGCACAACGCGTCGCCGCTTGCGTGGTCTGCCACGGCAAGGAAGGTCGCGCCGGCAGTGATGGCTATTACCCGCGCATAGCTGGCAAACCAGCCGGCTATCTATATAACCAGTTAATCAACTTCCGCGACGGCAAGCGCACTTATCCCGTCATGACCGCAATGCTGGAAAACATGTCGGACGCCTATCTGCGCGAGATCGCGCAATACTTCTCTGATCAGCATCCACCGTATCCAGAACCGCAACCCACTCAGTCCAATCCAGCCGAACTGGAACGCGGCCGTCTGCTGGTGCATCACGGCGACAAGGAAAAAGGTATCCCCGCCTGCGTCGCCTGCCATAGCGCAAAAATGACCGGCACAGCGCCAGCCATTCCCGGCCTGATCGGCTTGCCACGCGATTACCTGTTGGGGCAAATCGGTGCCTGGAAAATCGGTACACGTCACGCTGCCAAACCAGACTGCATGGCAGATATCGTCATGAAAATGAGCGCAGCGGATATCACCGCCGCCGCATCATGGTTATCCGAACAGCGCGTGCCGGCTGATGCGACACCCGCGCCCGCCATCACCACGAAGCTTCCTCTCGAGTGCGGCAATCTCGCACCTTAAAAAGAAAAACGAAGACGCATACCCATGAAACGACAATACTTATCGCGCCTATTCGCACTGCTGCTGGCCGTCATCGCCATCTTCGTCGCGTGGCTGTTTCTGGCAAACAGAAATCCTGATATCGACCAGCCATCAGTGCCACCGGCCGACCCTGCGCAACAACTGAAACAAGGCGAATATCTGGCACGTGTCGGCAACTGCATGAGCTGCCACACCTCACGCGGTGGCGAGTCGTATGCGGGTGGTCGCACCGTGCCTACACCTTTCGGCAATATCTACACATCCAATCTGACGCCAGATGCAGAAACCGGTCTCGGCAAATGGACAAACGGCGATTTCTGGCAAGCCATGCACAATGGCAAATCGAAAGACGGCAGCCTCTTGTACCCGGCCTTCCCGTACACGAATTACACCAAGGTCACGCGTGCCGATTCGGATGCGATCTTCGCCTACCTGCAAACATTACCGGCAGTCAGTCAAAAGAATCGTGCGCCGGATTTGCGCTTCCCTTATGACAATCGCGCATCGCTCTATGTATGGCGCGCCCTGTACTTCCGTCCTGGCCAATACGTCAATGACGACAAACAATCGATGGAATGGAATCGTGGTGCGTATATGACGCAAGGCCTGGGTCATTGCAGTGCCTGTCACTCGCCACGCGATACGCTGGGCGGTATGGACTTGAAAGCAGAATTGGGGGGCGGCATGATCCCGATGTTGAACTGGTACGCACCGCCATTGAATAGCGATGCAGAATCCAGTCTCGGTAATTGGGAAACAGAACATCTTGCTGCGCTCTTGCAAACCGGCGTCGCACCGCGTCGCTCAGTCAGCGGCCCGATGGCAGAAGTCGTCTTCAATAGTTTGCAATATGCGACGCATGAAGACATCAATGCGATGGCTGTTTATCTGAAGTCCTTGCCGCAACAAATCGCTGCGCCAGTCGCAACGGCAGAAAGCGTAAGCGACAACACCAAGAAAAACATGATCACAGCCGGCGCGAAGCTGTACGAGAATCAATGCGCCAGCTGCCATCAGGCATCCGGCCAAGGTGTGCCATCGATTTATCCTGCACTGGCCAACAGTCGCGCCATCACGACACCAATCGCAACCAATGCGATACGCATGGTCTTGCACGGTGGTTACGCACCGAGTACCGCCGGCAATCCGCGTCCATACGGCATGCCGCCATTCGGTCAATCGATGACGGATGAGGAAATCGCTTCCGTCGTTACTTACATACGCAATGCGTGGGGCAATCAGGGCACGGCTGTCTCGCCTAACGATGTCAACCGCTACCGCTCGCGCTAATGCGCCAAGTTACTAATGGATGCCGTTATCAATCACCCAGCCAGCAGCAAACACAAGGGCAAGACTGTCGCCACTTTATTGGCGGTCCTGCTCGGTGGCACAGGCGCGCATCGTTTTTATTTGTATGGTGCGAAAGACTTCTGGGCGTGGATTTATTTGTGTGCGTTTGCGCTTTTCGTCGGCGCCGTCGTTTTGACGCGAGCGCCGCACTCGCTGATCATCAGTTTGCTGGCCTTGTTTCCGCTCTCAATTTTTGCCGGATGGATAGAAGCATTGACGATAGGTTTAACGTCAGATGAGAAGTGGGATGCGAAACACAACCCTCACTCAGCGCGCACATCTGCATCACGCTGGCCGATTGTTTTGCTGCTGGTACTGACCTTCGCTTGCGGTTTTACTGCGGTGATTATCAGTATGGCGCGCGCCACCGATCTGTTTCTGACCGGCGGCGCTTACGGCTAGCAATATTTTCTAAATTACGCCCAGTAATTTCAGCACGAAGGGCACCAGCAATGCCGTCAAAATTCCAGACAACCCCATCGCCAAACCTGCAAATGCCCCCATTTCCTGATTGACCTGAAATGCGCGTGCCGTTCCAACGCCGTGCGCCGCTGCGCCCAAGGTAAAGCCGCAGGTAATGTCGTCGGTGATTTTCATCGCCTTGAAAATGTAATGCGCGATACCCGAACCGAAAATACCGGTCAGCATCACCATCACCGCCGTCAAGGTCGGCAGGCCACCAATCTTCTCTGTCACCCCCATCGCAATCGGCATCGTCACCGACTTCGGCGCCATAGACAAGACCGTCAACGGCGACGCACCCAACAGCCACGCAACTCCCATCCCGCAAGTAATTGCTGCCGCACCGCCTATCAAAGCACCAGCCAGCAAGGGAAACCAGTTGCGCTTCAATTTATCGAGTTGCATATACAAGGGAATCGCCAACGCAACCGTAACCGGCCCGAGCAAGAAGTGCACAAACTGCGCGCCGTCGAAATAGGTTTTGTACGGCGTGTCACTGATGTAGAGCACCAGCACCAGTATCGCCACCGAAATCGCTACCGGATTCGCCAAGGGACTGCGATTTGTTTTTTCATAAATCGTGGTCGCAATGCGATACGCCAGCAAGGTTGCCGTCAGCCACAACAGTGGTGAGCCGGCCAGATAAACCCAGACTGTATTGAAGTGCGGCATCATGGCTGAGTCCTTTTTCTCAGCTTGTTGATCACGGCCGCCGTCACCACGATGGAGACGACCGTACTGATAATCAGCGCGATCGAAATCGCCAGCCACTCATCCGCAATCCGGTGCACATGCACGCTAATCCCCACGCCGGCCGGCACAAACAGCAAAGCCATGTGCGACAACAATTGCGAAGTGTTCGGTGCCAACTTGGTCGCCACACCCTTCTTCACTATCAAATAGAGCAGCAACAAAAGCATGCCGATGACAGGGCCGGGAACCGGTAGCGACAAGGCGTAAACCAAACCTTCGCCCATCGTTTGAAAAATCAACAGGGTAAGTAGCGTATTCAGCATGAACAGGGAGTAAGAAGAATTCGATTGAAGAAAAAGCAAGAAACACTCAAAAACAAATGCCGATATGGAATATACCGGCTCCGTCATTCTACGTAACGGATCAGTCGCTCGGTGCAAATGCCGGTGCAGATCAATATTTTTCATCTATCACACGCACCCGGAAAGTGCGCATGCGCACCATCGCGCACCACAAGCAGATCCATTCATCCGCTATTTGCATGTAAACCGATAAGCTGAGCCTAGGTCATCAGTTCTAACGCTGGCATGACTCATGCTATGTCAAATACAAACTTGTATACATGGGAGTATTCAAAATGCTTGGATGGACTATCAGCGATTGGCAAACTGCATATAACAACGGCGACACACCGGCGACCTTGTTACCCCGCTTGCTCGACAGCTTGCAAAAAGACGATGTCGCGTGGATCAGCCTGATCAATCAGCCTTACCTCGACGCGCAACTACAAGCGCTGGAAGCCAGACGCAAATCCTTGCCTGATCTATCGTCGCTGCCTCTGTATGGCGTACCGTTTGCAGCCAAGGACAATATTGATGTGGGCGGCATACGCACCACCGCCGCCTGCCCTGAGTTCGCTTACATCCCGACCCAGCATGCCACCGTCATACAACGCTTACTGGATGCTGGTGCAATAGTTATCGGCAAAACCAATCTCGATCAATTTGCCACCGGTCTGGTCGGTATACGTTCGCCATATGGTGCGGTACCGAACAGCTTCGATCCAGAATATGTCTCCGGCGGCTCCAGCTCCGGTTCCGCTTCGGTAGTCGCACGTGGCTTGGTCGCGTTTTCACTCGGCACCGATACCGCAGGCTCAGGTCGTGTACCGGCTGGCTTGAATAATATCGTCGGCTTGAAACCGACAGTAGGCGCGATCAGCGGCCGCGGTGTGGTGCCAGCCTGCCGTACGCTGGATTGCGTATCGATATTTGCCACCACCGTGGCTGATGCAGAACTGGTGTTCCAGCAGGCATCCGGCTTCGATGAAGCTGATGGTTATTCGCGTGCGCGTCCCGACCATGTGATGACTTCTTTGCCGGCCAAACCACGCTTCGGCATTCCTGCCCAGCCGGAATTTTATGGCGATGCGCAATCAGAACAGGCATACGCGCAAGCACTGGCACGCATCAAGGAAACTGGCGCGGAATGTATTCCACTCGACTTTTCATTATTCGACCAAGTCACCACCTTGCTGTACGACGGTCCGTGGGTTGCCGAGCGTTATGCGGCCATCGAAACATTCGCCAAGGAACATGCGGATGCCATCCATCCTGTTGTGCGCGACATCATCTTCCGCGCCAAGGAATTTTCTGCGGCAGATACCTTCAATGCACAATACAAATTGGCAGATCTGAAGCGTCAGGCAGACAAGATACTTGCATCAGTCGATGCACTATTGGTACCGACCGCACCTACGCACTACAAAATCAGTGACGTTGCCGCCGATCCCATACGTCGCAACAGCCACATGGGCAAGTACACCAACTTCGTCAATCTATTGAACTGGTGCGCGCTGGCGGTACCGGCCAATTTCCGCAGCGATGGCTTGCCGTTTGGGCTGACGCTGATCGGTCCGGCCTGGTCGGATCATGCGTTGGCAGCATTCGGCAAACAGTGCCAAGCACTGACCGCCTTGCCGCGCGGCGCGACCAAGCAGCCATTCATTGCACCCAATGCATCGCCTGTGATCTCGGGACCGGCTGCCGGCCATCTGCGTCTGGCCGTCGTCGGCGCGCATCTGACCGGTATGCCCTTGAATCGCGAATTGACCGAGCGCCATGCCGTTTTGGTTGAAAGCACGCAGACGTCTGACAGCTATCGGCTGTATGCACTAGCGCAAACCGTCCCGCCCAAACCTGGTCTGGCACGCAGCGAGAACGGTGCTCCTATCATTGTTGAACTCTGGGATATACCGCTCGCCGCCTTTGGCTCCTTTGTCGCGGGCGTTCCTGCGCCACTGGGAATTGGCACACTGGAATTAAGTGACGGCCGACAGGTCAAGGGCTTTATCTGCGAACCCTATGCACTGGAAAGCGCACAAGACATCACCGCATACGGCGGCTGGCGCGCATATTGCAACAAGGCTGCATAGACGATTTTTCTAGGAAAAACAGCGCCATGATTCCCAAGCTAAAATTTGCGAAAGTTCTGCCCGACAGCCTTGCTACGCAAGCCTATGCAAAGCTGAAGGCAGACATTTTCGACTTCCACTTTCTGCCCGGTGATCGTTTCAGTGAAAACGAAATGAGCGAGCGTCTACAAATGAGCCGCACGCCGGTGCGCGAAGCACTATTCCGTTTGCAGCGCGAAGGCTATGTGGAAGTCCTGCACAAGAGCGGCTGGCAGATACGTCCATTTGATTTTCAAATGTTCGAGCAACTGTATGACGTACGCAGTGTGCTGGAATGTGCCGCAGTCGAACAACTCTGCTCTATGCCAGATTCCCCGCCGCTCTTGCAGGAATTAAGCGCGATCTGGCTCGTCTCTGAAGCAGAGCGCATCACCGACGTACCGACTTTATCGGTGCACGATGAACGCTTCCATGAACAATTGGTAGAAGCCAGCGGCAATGTAGAAATGGCACGCATCCATCACGACATTACCGAACGCATACGCGTGATCCGACGACTGGAATTCACGAAAGAAATGCGCATCGAAGTGACCTACACCGAACACGCGCACATCCTGCGTGCCATCATCGAAAAACGCACTACGCAAGCCAAGGATTTGCTGCGCGCCCACATCGCACTCAGTCAATCCGAAGTGAAGAAGATCACAATCCAGATGCTGCATCAAGCACGACTGGCGGCACAGCTATCGGCGTAATTTATCTGCGGTAGCTGTCGTCATCCAGCAGCATGTCTTCAAAGAATGCACCGAACTGTTTCTCTGGATGACGAATGTGAATTTCGAGTATCCAGCGCATCGCTGACGGTGTGGCATCAAAATCTGCCAATGAACCGGTGTGTATCGCCGCATGTGGGAAGTCCGACACGCGATGACCCGGCAAATCGAAATTCAATTCCCAGCCCAGACTCTTCGCTTGCTGCTCCGCGTATTCGTACAGTGCGTGACCGCTGGCTTTTTCGGTCAGCCACATTTTGCGTACCGCATGGAAGATGGCTTCGGCATCTGTCGCGCAGCGTGCATATTCTTCATTCTTGCCGACGATAAAAGAAGCGCCGCCATCACCTTCCCATGCTTCGAACCTAGGCGCCATATCGATAAAGAAAATATCGTTCTCCTGCAAGATCACGCCTGGTTCGGATGCCTGCTTCATCGCCTTCATCGTGTTCTTGCCAAAGCGTATGCGCGTAGGATGCCAGGTCAATTCCAGCCCTGATGCAATCAAGGTTCGCTTCGCCATATCCACCGCATCTTCCTCTACCATTCCTGGTTTGACTAAAGCAGAAATGGTGCGTATCGCTTCACGCGTTTTCGCTCTCGCCTGCAACATGCCATCTACTGAAAATGCCGGGCCGACTCGTTCAGCATTCGCATTGGACACCACTGATTCCATCATTCTTCTCCTGATAAAAATACAAACTCAAATACCTCACAACGAGGTGCACTGAACCTGTAGAAATTATGCGGAGCAAGAGCGACAAAACCAACGATGGCATGGCACGATAAGCTGACAAGCTTGGCGTAAATTCTGCCATTGCGATTTCATCAAAATACGCAATGCGGGCAATCGCTGTATCGTGATGCCATCAAAAAAGGACATAGACATGCCCACTGTCGCCATACTTGTTTTCCCCGGCGTGCAAGCGCTCGACATCTCCGGCCCGCTGGATGTGTTTTCCGAAGCCAACCGATTTCTTGCGCACAACAATCGCTATCATCTGGAAGTGATAGGCACCGCACACGGACTGATGCAATGTTCGAACGGCCTGCCTATTGCTGCGCACAGACACTACAGCGAAGTGAGCGAGTCGTTTGACTTGATTCTGGTAGCAGGCGGCCCTGAGCTGCCACAACATCCGCGTGATGAAGCGCTGCTGACATGGTTGCGTGATACCGCGCTGCGCTCTGCAAAATACGGCTCCATCTGCAACGGTGCATTCCTGCTCGGACATGCTGGCCTGCTCGACGAAAAGACCGTGACCACGCACTGGAACGATGCCGCCACGCTGGCTCGCATGTTCCCTAAAACGAAGGTGGATACAGACCGCATCTTTTTACAGGATGGCAATCTCTATACGTCTGCCGGCGTCACTGCCGGAATAGATCTCTCGCTCTATCTGCTCTCCAATGACTACGGCGCAGAAGTGTCATTGAATGTCGCTAAACGTCTGGTGGTATTCATGCAGCGTAGAGGTGGTCAATCCCAGTTCAGCCCTTACCTGACGTCATACGTAGAAGAAAGCTCTCCTGTCAGCATCGTCCAGCAATATGTGCTGGCGCATCTGGATCAGGAATTGACGGTAGATATACTTGCCAACATCGTGTCTATGAGTCCGCGCAATTTCGCCCGCGTCTTTGTCCGCGATACCAACATAACGCCAGCGGAGTTTATCGAAAGCGCGCGTCTCGATGCAGCGCGTGCCTTGCTGGAATCGAATAATGATCCGATGAAAAAAGTCGCCTATCTATGTGGCTTCCATAATGCCAACCAGATGCGCAATGTCTTTATCAAACGTCTAGGCATCACCGCCATGCAGTACCGCGCAAACTTTGCCGCCTTCAAAAAATCCTGAGTTGCACGCAAGCTGTCGAGTTTGCCTGCCGCCTCATTGTTGTCATCTGCAGTATTCCTCGCATCCAACGCTTGGCTTGATTTAATCATTTAATCAAAAAAAGCCATATATAGGTACAAGTTTTCACCTATACATGATCCACACAGCCAACTGAAAAATAGACGTGGAAACGATAAAAAAGCCTAGGCATCATCGTTAACAACCAGTAAAACACGCCAAATCAGCCTCATACAGCGTTGTTAAAAACTGGCGGCATTCATCCGCAAACCTCGACATTCAGGCTATGAACAGAAATTAAATTTCGGCCACAAATGGACCAGTCTCTGCGGACAAATTAACGATAGAGAAAAGGAATATGCATCATGAGTAAGGCTCTCGACGGCATCAAGATTATCGATTTCACGCATGTGCAGGCAGGCCCGTCCTGCACTCAGCAGCTCGCATGGTTTGGCGCAGATGTGACCAAGGTGGAACGTCCCGGCTCAGGCGACGCCACCCGCACTTCGCTGCAAGACATCCCTGGTGTTGATGCGCTGTATTTCACCATGCTGAACTGCAACAAGAAATCATTGACGCTCAATACCAAGACACCGCAAGGCAAGGAAGTACTGGAAAAACTCATCCAGCAATCCGACATCATGGTGGAGAACTTTGCACCTGGCGTACTGGATCGCATGGGTTTCACCTGGGAACACATACAGAAGCTGAATCCACGCCTGATCCTGGCCTCGGTCAAAGGTTTTAATGAAGGCCATTTCTATGAAGACTTGAAGGTCTACGACAACGTCGCGCAATGCGCAGGTGGATCAGCCACGACGACCGGCTTCTGGGACGGCCCACCGACTGTCAGCGGTGCCGCACTCGGCGACAGCAACACCGGCATGCATTTGACCATAGGCATACTCGCAGCATTACAACAGCGCCACCACACTGGCCTCGGACAAAAAGTGGCGGTCTCGATGCAAGACGCCGTGTTGAATCTGTGCCGCGTCAAACTGCGCGATCAGCAACGTCTGGAAAGAACCGGCGTGCTGGAAGAGTATCCGCAATATCCGCATGGCACCTTCACCGACGTCGTACCGCGCGGTGGCAATGCAGGCGGTGGCGGCAATCCGGGTTGGGTACTCAAGTGCAAAGGTTGGGAGAATGATCCGAATGCTTATATCTACTTCACGATACAAGGCACTGCATGGCCACAAACCTGTCGCGCCATCAACAAGGAAGAGTGGATAGACAATCCTGAATACATGACAGCGTTGGCGCGTCAGGACAAGATTTTCGATATCTTTGCCTACATCGAAGACTGGCTCAAAGATAAGGATAAATTTGAAGCGATTGAAATCTTCCGCAAGTTCGACATTCCATGCGGCCCGGTATTGTCGATGAAAGAAATCGCCTACGATCCATCCTTGCGTAGAAGCGAAACCATCGTCGAAGTCGATCACAAGGTACGCGGCAAATATCTGACCGTCGGCAGTCCGATCAAGATGTCGGCCAACAAGGTAGAAATTACAGAGTCGCCTTTGCTTGGCGAACATACGGATGAGGTATTGACCAGCCTTGGTTATAACGCACAGCAGATTGCAGAAATGCATGAAGCGCAGGCTGTCTAATTAATTTGACTTGCTTCACGAAAAAGCGCCGCAAGGCGCTTTTTCACATCCATCATCACCTTGACTCACAAACCAATGGAAAGGATGTACGCACAAGGCATCAGGTATGATTTGCACAGATATTTAATTCCTGCCCTTCATACGTATTCCGTTCATCATTCCTCATGCGCAAAATAACCGTCGGCCTCGTCGTTTTCCCACGCTTCCAGATGCTGGATATTGCAGCACCCAGCGATGCCTTTGCCGAAGTAAAAGTACTCAGCGGCGGTGACTGTGAATATGAAATTCTGACCATCGCGACCACACGCGGACCGATACAGTCATCCAGCGGATTGACGATCATGCCGGATCGCACCATCTTCGATCCTTGCCCGCACTTCGATACGCTGATCGTGCCGGGCGGGCTGGGCGTGTTCGACATACTGGAAGACACCACACTAACCGACTGGCTGGCTGCGCAAGGCGAAAACTGCCGCCGCATAGGTGCCATCTGCAACGGCGTATTCGCACTCGGTGCCGCCGGCATGATCAATGGCAAAACGGTGACTACACACTGGATGGATGCAGCGCGTCTGACCAGCATGTTCCGCAAGGCCAAGGTGGAACCGGATCGCATTTACGTCAAGGACGATGTGCTCTACACCACTGCAGGCGTGACGGCTGGCATAGATCTGTCGCTGGCATTGATAGAAGAGGATTTCGGCAAGCAGATGGCACTTGATGTTGCCAAGTATCTGATCGTATATCTGCGACGCGCAGGCGGGCAATCGCAATTCAGCCCGCTATTGGAAGCACAAGTAGAAAACGATACACCTATCGCTGCAGTGCAAAGCTATGTGCTCGACAATCTGGAGGTCGAACATACCTTGTTGAGCATTGCAGAAGCCATGCAGATGAGCGCACGCAATCTCTCGCGTATCTTCAAGCAGGAAACCGGTTTGACCTTGATGAACTTCGTCAACGATGCGCGCATCGATGCGGCACGCCGCTATCTGGAAGCGACTGACCTCGGCTTGAGTGACATCGCACGTCGTTGCGGCCTCACTAATGCCGCCACCTTACGCCGCATCTTCTCCAAACGATTAGGTATCAGTCCTGCCGATTACCGCCAACGCTTCCATTCGGAAGAGCCCGTACAGCGCTCATAAAAAGGCCGGATCTACTTGATGCCTGCCAGCGCACAAACTTCGCGCGTGATCGCACCATCAGGTGCGGCCAATTCGTTCAAGATCGTAAAGTGATTGCGTTGCGCCAACGGCACCAATTTGCCAGGCAAGCCACTGCGCGCTGCGCCGAATTGTTCCGATTGCCTTTGCAGTTCAGGCAACTCGTCGGAGCCGTACATCAAGACCAGCGGATGCAAGCTCAAAGGTAAAGACAAAGGACTGAGAGACTGCACTTCGTCATCACTCAATTGCAACTTATTGTTCAGGTAGCAAAGACGTACTGGTGCCAGATCGTAAATACCACTGATCGCTACGCCACCGATGACGCCAGGCTCATCCATGCACATCGCCGTCAAGTGACCACCGGCAGACCAGCCTGACACAATCATTCGATTCGGATCGCCGCCAAAATCGGCAGCATGATTTCTCAGCCATGCAATCGATGCGCGTACTTCACTCACAATTTCTGTCAAAGTAGCATCCGGTGCCAACGTATAACCGACCAGCGCTACGTGCATGCCGTGTGCCAAAGGCCCCGCCGCTAGAAAACTGAAAGTTTCCTTCGCACGCATTTGCCAGTAACCACCGTGGATAAAAATCAACAAAGGCCCCGGCTGGTCGCCGGCAAAGTAATCGATGCGATTACGCTCTGCCTGACCATAACGCAAATCCAGATGGCTGCTGTACTCGGCACGCAAGGCAGCACTACGCTGGTCAAAATCCGCCAACAGCGCACTGCTATTCGCCACTGCCAAAGAGTTGTTATAACCAGCGTCTAGCGCTGCCTGATCCATCCCGCGATAAATCGGTGTCATGCTTTCCTATTCAATCAGGCTGTTATTCCCGCGACGGCGGGAATCCTGTGCAATGGTAGCGTGAATTCTCACCTGCGGGCATGTCAAACCAAACTCATGCAGCGACCTTGCTCGACACATGGCTGGTCAGGTATTGCGTGATATCGCGACGTATTTCATTGAATTGAACCGCAGTAATATCACGTGGGCGCGCCAGCTCAAGTTTGATGTCTTCTTCAATGCGGCCGGGACCGGCTGTCATCACAACGACGCGATCCGACAACATCACCGCTTCTTCTACTGCATGTGTAACGAAGACCACGGTAACTTTAGTGCGCTCCCAGATTTCCAGCAAATCCTGCTGCAATTTTTCACGCGTTAATGCATCAAGTGCGCCAAAAGGTTCATCCATCAACAACACTTCGCAATCATTAGCCAGCACACGTGCAATCGCCACGCGTTGCTTCATACCGCCGGACAATTGCCCCGGATAGTAATTGGCGAACTTGGTCAGGCCCACCATATCGGTGTAGTAAGCCGACAGTTCTTCCAGCTTGGCTTTCGGCAGATTGCGTTGGCGCTGACCAAAGCCGATGTTTTCTTTCACCGTCAGCCATGGGAACAAGCCGTAATCCTGAAACACCATGCCGCGCTCAGGACTAGGTCCATCGATAGGCATGCCATACATATTGGCGCTGCCGGACGACGTCGTTTCAAAGCCAGCCATGATGCGCAGCAGTGTCGATTTACCGCAACCGGAAGCACCAATCAAACAAACGAATTCACCCTTGTTGATGGTCAGGTTCACTTCACGCAAAGCCTGCACGGTTTGTCCACCGATAGAGAAAACCTTGCTGACGCCTTTGATATCTATCGCCGGCAGCGGGCGACGTTCGGAGTAAGTATCAGACATGATGTTGCGGGCTCCATTTGAGTAAATAGTTATTGATGGCGACCAATATGCGATCCGTGCTGTAACCGACTATGCCGATGACAACCATGCCGGCGATCACCAGATCGGTACGCGACAACATGCGACCATCCATGATCACTGCGCCCAGACCTTCCGGTACGCCGGTCATTTCACCCACTACGATCAAGATCCAGGCAAAGCCGTGACCGAGGCGCAAGCCATTCAAGATGGATGGCATCGCAGCCGGCAACACCACCTGACGGAACAAGGATGAGCCGTTACAACCCAGCATCAAGGCCGCTTCAAACAAACGGTTATCAACTGCCTTCACGCCAAACGTCGTATTGAACACTATCGGATAAAACGCGCCAAGGAATACGAGGAAGATCGCAGCGTTAGGACCAATGCCGAAGAAAATCATCGACAGTGGCAACCATGCCGTTACCGGCACCGGACGCAGCAATTGCAAGGTTGGATCAAACAAATCGCGTATCACCTTGATGCGGCCTATCAGCAAACCGAGTGGAATACCGACCAGCGCAGCAGCGAAGAAACCACCGTAGACGCGCGTGACCGATTTCCACAGATGCAATGGCAGCGTTGCACTGAAAGCATCATCGTAGATCCCGCCAAATGCGAAGTCATACAACATCAGGCCGACTTCTTTCGGCAAAGGAATGAGCCGAGTACCGGACAGCTTCACACCAAAATGCCACCCCACCAACAACAGCAGCGGCACGATCAACGGAGTCAGCCAACGCTTGATGCGCGGCCACACATCCGGCCTGACAATTTTCATTGGTAACTCGACGGTTTGTTCCACGATAAATCCTTCCAGATAATGCTTGCTTAACTTGTTACTTACTTGACTTGCTGATTGAAGCTGGCATCGATGAAAGTGCCGTAATCAGGCAATTGGCGGATCTGTTTTTTATCCAGCATTTGCGAACCGTAATACTTGGCACGTTTGATCCATTCATCATCCAATTTCCATGTCAGCTCAACGTTAGGTGCAGCCAGTTCCGCTACTTTGGCCGGCAGACCCAGCTTCTGTTCTGTCATGGATACAAAGGCAGCACGATTCGCCATTGCGTATTCAGTTGCCTGACGATGGATCTTCAAGAACACCTTGATCAGTTCCTGCTTGTTCTTGATGTTGTCTGCATGCGTAGTCATGACCATGTTGACGGTGCCGGTCGGTGTTGAATACGGATACTCGACAATCTTGCCAATGCCGCGGCTGACGCTGATCGATGGACCAGGTTCTGCACCGACGAAGGCATCGATATCGCCGCGCTCAAGCGCGGATGCCATTTCGCTGAAGGACACGCGTACCGGCGTGATGTCCTTGACCGTCATACCCTCTTGTTTCAAGCGATCGAGAATCACGACCTCCTGTGTAGAACCCGGCAATATGCCAACGCGGTGGCCTTTCAAATCCTTGATAGAAGCGATCTTGCTATCAGCACGTGCCACCACCGCCATACCGCGATTGCATTGTGCTGCGACTATCACAATAGGTTCGCCGGCTGCGGCACCCAGCGTTGCTGCTGCCAAACCATAGGTGCCGAAATCGACAGACTTGGTAGCGACTGCATTCTTGCCATCAGTCGGTGTCTCGAATGGAATCACTTCTATCTTGTAGCCCGGTGGCGTGAACTTATCGTAGAAGTAAGGCGTGATGCCGTGCATCAGTTTGAGCGTACCAACACGAATCACCTGATCCGCGGCCAGCGCTGAAGTAGAGCCTGCAGCGTATGCAAACGATGCGGCAATCAGGGTGGCAATAAATTTTCTGCGAGAGTGCATGGCTGATCCTTTTAAAGTTGACGAGTAAGCTCACGTTCGGCCTGCCAACACCAGATCGGTAATTAGAATACCTTCTTGTGTACAAGCTTAACTACGTCATAGCAAGGTCTGTGCCACTACGTTTCTTGTACGATTGATTAACAAAATGCTGACCAACGCTAGACTGAAACTTAGGTGTGTACTGAATGAAAGCGCATCGTGTCGCACTGGTGCGCAATCGCACCACTTGAGTGCATTACATTGATGGCAGTTGAATAAATGAGAAGGACTGGAGTAATGGACTCAATGTCACTTGGAATAATTTGACTCGAGCATCTCTGTGACAAAACTTCATTGCAGTGCTCAGTCAAATTTTTTATGAATACTGGAAATAAGCATTTCATCGGAGCAGCACGACTGCACTGCCCCGATGTATATATTAGAAGCGCTGGCGTATGCCTACACCAAAGCTAATACCACTAGCTTGGTCTGTCAGCTTGTCGTAACTGGCAACGGTATACACATCCGTACGCTTGGAGAGGAAGTAGTCATATCCCAGCGAAGCCGTATTGCGCACAATAGACGACCTTACGTCTGAGCTTCCCAACACCGCCGTGAAATCTCCTTCTGCTTTGACATTGGTTCGCGCCCAGGAGGCCAATACAGAACCTTTGCCTACAGGCACACTGACACCCAATTGAACCGTATTCGATTTCAAATCGTATTTACTATCGTCAACAGCCCCAATCAGCTTGGTCGTTGAATAGTTCAGCGTCCCAAACAGCTTCATAAACTGCAAGTCATAAGCACCACCAACAAACCAGGTGTCATTCTTGGACGCGGCCAGAGTATAGGTCGCTCCAGTCACTTGGTTGTAAGGCGTAAACGTGAAAACACGTGAATCACCTGTGGTAACGGAATCAACCGGATTGCTTACTTTGACAGACTGAAAATAGCCGCCGAAAGAGAGCGGTCCTTTGGCATACATGGTATTCACGCCGTAATTATTCTTGCCCGACTTCCCGGCCTGCTCGCCAAGCTGCAAGAACAAGCTGGTGGTAAATCCGCCGAGTTGCGGCGTAACGTACATGATCTCGTTGCTCCAGGCAGTATCGCCGGATACAGTTGCCGACCAGGCTTGGCCACGATAGCGGCTTGAAGATGTCTGCGTATGCAAGCCCAGCGGCGAAAAGGCGAACGAGGAACCGAATGGATTGAAAGTCAGTGTCGGAACAAAGTTAGGCGCAAGATCACGTCCCAATGACACACGGCCAAATGAACCAGAAAGTCCTACGTTGGCATCTCTCGCGAACATCGTGTCCGTGTTGTTGCGCCCCATACCACCAACATCAGGACGGAAAAAACCGGTCAGCGCAAACTGCGCTTGCAAGCCGCCACCAAGTTCTTCCGTGCCCTTGAAACCCCACCATGAGGTTTGCATGCCACTACTATTGACCACTGATGTGCTCGCAGCATCACCGCTGCGTTTGATGGAGCCAGCGTAGACATCCACCATACCGCCGACTTGCACATTACTCTGTGCAAAGGCACTCATTGAAAATGCAGACGCGACAAGGCCTAGCACGCTGCCTATGGCAGCATGTTTTATTAACTTCATTGGAAACTCCCTAAAAGATGAACAGCGTTATTGCTGTATTACAGGACGGGCATAGAATTACTCTCCACGTTTTGCCCAAGATGTGGAACGACGCTCGATGAAATCTGATATCGCATACATCAGAATTCCCATGATGCCCACCACGATCAACGCGGCAAATACCAATGGCACACGGAATGAAGAACTGGCATTCAGTAATAGGTAACCAATACCGGCGTTACTTGCGACCATCTCCGACACAACTGAACCGACGAATGCCAATGTAATGGCAACTTTCAAAGAGGCGAAGAGATAAGGAAGCGCGCGCGGCAATGCCACTTTTTTTAGAATGACCGACTTAGTAGCGCCCAGGGATCGCAAGACATCTGCAAGTTCTGGTTCTAAATGTGCAATCCCTGTAGCGACATTGACCGCAATCGGGAAGAACGCAGTGAGGAATGCACATAGCACTGCCGGGACCGTACCTATGCCGAACCACATCACTAAAACGGGGACGATGGCCACCTTGGGGATGGAATTAAATCCAATCATGAGCGGATTGATGGCTCGGTAGATTTCTGGACTGGCACCCACCAACACACCAAGCAACACACCGAAGACAATCGCGAGCGCGAAACCTACAAGAGTCGTGAAGAGAGTCTGCAGTGCTTCGGCTTGAATGACCGACCAATACTGCACCATGGAGTGAATAATCTGGCTGGGTGCAGGCAGGATCATTTCAGGCACTGCAAATGCACGGCAAGCAAACTCCCACAGGAAAAACAAACCCAATGCAGTAAGCCATGGCGCAAGAGCATGACGAATTTTTACGCGGTTCATGAGTGAGCCTCCTGCGCATGACCAACAAACTCACGCAAGCTCGCGACCTCTTCTGCAAACAAGGCGGTATAACGATCATCCCGCGTGCGTCTGCATTCGTTAGGGATTTTTCGTGTATGAATAATGCGACCGGGTCGCTGTGAAAATACGTGAACGGTATCAGCCAGATAAGTCGCCTCAGTCAAGTCATGCGTGACGAGAACAACCGTAAATCCTTGCTCACTCCACAATGCCTTCAACGTATCCCACAAGTCTTCTCTCGTGAAAGCATCCAGAGCGCCAAAAGGTTCATCAAGCAACAGCAGCTTCGGCTCATGTATCAAAGAGCGACACAATGAAGCACGTTGTTGCATGCCGCCGGATAGTTGCCATGGATATCGATGCGCGACTTCTTTCAAACCTACTTTTTTGAAAAGAGCATGCGCACGCTCAGTATTGACCGGCAGATCTTTTTTAAAGGTGCGGCAATGCGGCTCGACGATTTCTAATGGCAGCATCACATTACTCAGAATGTTTCGCCACGGCAGCAGCGCTGGACTTTGGAATGCCATACCAACAAACTTCAATGGACGATCAACTTCACGACCGGACACAACAACAGCACCCGATTTCGCTAACCGCAGTCCGCTAATCAATTTCAGCATCGTCGATTTTCCGCAACCAGACGGCCCCACCAAGGCAACAAACTCACCTTGCTGAATATTCAAATCGACACCCTGAAGAGCCAGCAGACCATCGTCTCCCTCGCCATAGGTAAGGGAAACATCGCTCATCTCAACCAAGGGTCTGCCTTGATCCTCGACTTGTTCTAATTGCGTGGTCATTTGGTGATCATCAGTTTGGAGCGTGCCGGCAGGTATGCATCGGTATAGACATCCTTGGCATTTGGTGTCGGTATATCCAGTGCAGTCCCAACCTCAACGAGTGACTTATTCATGCGCACAGGATCGATTTGACTCATGCCGTGCTTGCGTACCCATGGAGTGGCGATAGACCAGTCGAAGGACAGTCTCATGCGCTCCATTTCAATCTTTCTATCAGTCAAAGGTTCGCGTTTTAACAAAGCGTCAATTGCGGATTCGGGATCCTGGATGCTTTTAGCCATACCTTGTGCAATGCACTCAACCATGGATGTCAGTGCTTTTGCATTTGCGGCTGCAAACGAAGGTTTCGCCACCAGTGCCGTGCCATAGAGAGATACACCGTATTCTGGGTATCGCAGCATGACGATGTTGTCATCTTTGAGGCCACCAGCTTTTGATCCCATGTAGACCGTGAATGCGGCGCCGCTAATGGCATCTACACTTCCCCGCACCAACATGCTTTCCCGCAGCTCTGGAGCCACGTTGATCCACTTAACGGAGTCAGGATCGACATTGTTTGCTTTGGCCAGTGCAGAGAAAAGTCGGCGCGAAGCATCGCCGGCAGGTGCTGCAATTGTTTTGCCAACCAGATCAGACGGCTTGGTGATGCCTTTATCTTTGCGACTTGCAATCGACAAAGCATTCCCGTCATAAATCATGAAGAATGAAATAAGTTTCGACTCTGGATGTTTTGCGTTGTACTCAATCATTGCGTTGATGTCTGCAAATCCAACGTCATAACCACCACTCGCGACCTTGGTAACAGTGTCACCGGAACCAAAACCGCGATCGGTAATAACATTCAGACCAGCTTTTGTATAACAACCATCAGCATGTGGAATCAGGAATGGTGCTTGCGGTCCTTGCATGGCCCAGTCAAGTGCAAAGCGAATCTTTTTCGGCTCTTGTGCGGTTGCGGTATTTGCAGCGACCAATGCGATACCACTCATGACTAACATCGCTGCAATCTTCAACTGACCGACCATGCTTTTCTTGCGTTCTATCTTCTTCATCATTCCATTCCTAATTCAGTCTTGCATTTAGAAAACCTACTCAGCGCCACCAAATAATTTATGTGGCATACCACATTGTGCATTCTTAAAAAGCGACATATCGCGAGTCGCCCTTTAAACTGACATAGCAGTTATCGTGCCACGTGGTAAACACGGTTAAAACTGAAAACCGGTCCCGCTTTTGGTGAAAAATGCAGAGAATTATTAAGAGGTATGCCACATAGTTGTGCAATGAATTGCAAACAAAGGGCGATGTTGAGGAGATATGAAATCGAATGGCTCAATAGATACGAAAAAGTAATCAGGCAAATAAAAAGCCGCAAGACCAGAAGTCATGCGGCTTTTTATTAGATGAGACGACAACTACATTTTTTCAAAAATCCCTGCCGCGCCCATACCTGTTCCCACGCACATCGTTACCATGCCGTACTTCAGATTCTTGCGACGCAAGGCATGCACGACAGTAGCGGAACGGATCGCGCCAGTTGCTCCCAGCGGATGACCCAGAGCAATCGCACCACCCATAGGATTAACCTTGGATGGATCCAGGCCGAGATCCTGGATAACTGCTAGCGCTTGCGCCGCAAAGGCTTCATTCAACTCTATCCAGTCCATCTGATCCTGCTTCAGGCCGGCGGCACGCAAGGCGGCAGGAATTGCTTCCTTCGGCCCTATGCCCATGATTTCCGGCGGCACGCCGCGTACTGCAAACGAAACGAAGCGCGCCAGCGGTGTCAGATTGAATTGCTTGAGGATTTTTTCACTGACCAAAATCAGCGCGCCCGCACCATCCGAGGTTTGCGAGCTGTTACCGGCTGTGACTGAACCTTTAGGCGAAAACACCGGACGTAGTTTAGCCAGCGCTTCGAGATTGGTATCGGCACGTGCGCCTTCATCCATATTCACGAGGCGTGTAGTGACGTCGATCTGCCCACTCGAAAGATTAGGGAAACGTTCGACGATCTCGACCGCCGTCATTTCATTATTGAATTCCCCGCTTTGCTGCGCTGCTAAAGCCTTCAGGTGCGAGTTCAGCGCAAACTGATCCTGCGCCTCACGCGTTACTTTCCATTGCGTCGCGACGCGTTCGGCAGTCAGACCCATGCCGTACGCCATGCCTATGTTCTCTTCCTTGAAGATGCCCATATTCATGGCAGGATGATGACCCATCATAGGAACCATGGACATGGACTCGGCACCAGCGGCGATCATTACATCGGCTTCACCGACACGAATACGGTCCGCCGCCATCGCAATCGCGGTCAAGCCAGACGCGCAATAACGATTCACCGTCACGCCGCCAACTGTCTTGGGCAAGCCTGCCAGCAGCACGGCCATGCGCGCCATATTCAAACCCTGCTCTGCTTCCGGGAAGGAACAGCCGACTATCGCATCCTCGATCAGATTCGGATCTAGGGAAGGCACTTGTGCCAAAGCCGATTGCAATGCATGTACCAGCAAATCATCCGGCCGCGTGTTCTTGAACATCCCGCGCGGCGCCTTGCCGATAGGCGTACGGGTCGCGGCAACGATGTAGGCATCTTGAAGTTGTTTGCTCATCTTATGCTCCTGATCAGTTACGCACTGGTTTACCGGTTTGCATCATTCCCATGATGCGTTCCTGGGTTTTCGGATTGTTCAGCAGTTCCATAAACGCCTTGCGCTCATGATCGAGCAGCCATTGTTCATCGACCAGACTGCCCTGCTCCACTTCACCGCCTGTCACCACTTCTGCGATCATCATGCCGAGCTTGTAGTCATGTGCAGAAATAAAACCACCGTCACGCATATTCAATAACTGCGCGCCTATCGTCGCCAGGCCATACTTTCCGGTCACAGGCACCAAGGCTTTACGCGGAGCACGATAACCGGCATCGAACATCGCGCGTGCCTGTGTTTTCGCAATGTGCAGCAATTCATACGCATTGAAGACGATGATGTCGTCGCTCTTCAGATAGCCCATGGTTTGCGCTTCCAGCGCTGAACGTGACACGGCTGCCGTTGCCGCATTCATGTAATAGTTTTTCAGGAATTGCAGGATGTCGTTACCACGCGCATCATTCGCCGCGCGTGCTGCAGCTTCCTTCAAACCGCCACCGGCTGGAATCAGGCCGACACCAACTTCGACCAGACCGATATAGGACTCTATCGATGCCACGCGTTTGGCTGCGTGCAGCATCAATTCGCAACCACCACCGAGTGCGAGGCCAGCGACTGCTGCGACTACCGGTACATTCGCATACTTCAATGCCTGATGTGCCTGCTGCAGTTTGACGACTTCCGGCTCGATCGCCTTGACGCCGCCAGACATGAAGAGCGGCAGCATCGATTGCAGATCAGCACCAGCCGAGAACGCGCCGCCTTCGGCTGCATCCGCGTGCCAGATCACCAGACCTTTGTAATTCTTTTCTGCTTCTTCTATCGCTTTCTTGATGCCTGCGGTGACGCCAGCACCGATCACATGCATCTTGGTCTTGAAGGACAGAATCAGCACTTCATCATCCTGATGCCAGATGCGTACCGATTCATCTTCAAAAACTGTCGTACCAGCCGTGCGACCATTCGTACTTTGATCACCAACCAGTGCAGCACGGAAGACCTGACGTTGATACACCGGCAGATTCGAACGTGGGATATTTTTCTTTTGCTTAGGCGACCATGAACCGTCGGCTGCATGTACGCCATCACGTCCATCGAACACCCAAGCTGGCAATGGTGCATTGCTGAGCGCCTTGCCTGCATCGATATCTTCTTTGACCCAGGTTGCGATTTGCTGCCAACCGGCGGCTTGCCAGGTTTCAAACGGACCATTGTTCCAGCCAAAGCCCCAACGCAAGGCGAAATCAACATCGCGTGCATTGTCGGCTATCGATTCCAGATGCACTGCGATGTAGTGGAAAGCATCGCGGAAGATCGCCCACAGGAATTGTGCTTGCGGGTTGGTCGAATCATGCAGCGCCTTCATGCGCTTGGCTGGATCTTTTTCTTTCAGAATGCGCGCAACCAGATCGTCTGCCTTGCCACCGCCTGCGACGTAATCCGCCTTGGCCGGGTCGATGCGCAAGATATCCTTGCCGACTTTTTTATAGAAACCGGCGCCCGCTTTTTGTCCGAGTGCACCACCGCCTATCAACTTGGTGAGAACGTCCGGTGTTTTATACACAGGGAAAAATGGATCGTTCTGCAGCGTATTCTGCATCGTCGTGATCACGTGCGCCATCGTATCCAAACCAACCACGTCAGCGGTGCGGAAAGTACCCGATTTGGCGCGACCCAGTTTGCTGCCGGTCAAATCATCCACAACATCGACGGTGAGGCCGAATTTCTCTGCTTCATGCATGGTTGCCAGCATGCCGAAGATACCGACACGGTTAGCGATGAAGTTAGGTGTATCGAAGGCACGTACTACGCCCTTACCCAAAGTCGAAGTGAGGAAGCCTTCCAGTTGATCCAGAATCTCCGGCTTGGTTGCTACCGTCGGAATCAATTCCACCAGATGCATATAACGCGGCGGATTGAAGAAATGCACACCACAGAAGTGCGCTTTCAAATTCGCATCAAAGCCATTCGACAATTCCGTAATCGATAAGCCCGATGTATTCGATGCAAAGATCGTATGGGCAGCTATATGCGGCGCGACCTTTTTATACAAATCGTGCTTCCAGTCCATGCGCTCGGCAATGGCCTCGATGATCAGGTCGCACTCTTTCAGCTTTTCCAGATCATCTTCGTAATTCGCTACTTCTATCAATGCCGCGTAATCGACATTGGCCAGCGGCGCAGGGCTGAGTTTTTTCAGATTCTCGATGGCACGCAATACGATGCCGTTCTTGTTGCCGTCTTTGGCTGGCAGATCGAACAATATGACCGGCACTTTGGCATTCACGCAATGCGCGGCAATTTGTGCGCCCATCACGCCAGCGCCCAATACAGCGACTTTTTTGACGATGAAATTTGACATACCTAAACCTCTCAATGAGTGATGCGTACGCTTAGTTTTAATCGCAATGTGTTTGTTTCAAGCTCAAAACAATTCGGCATCCAGCGCCATCAGGCTGGCGGAACCGGAACGCGCCTGACGGATCAGCATCGCGGTTTCCGGTAGCAGCCGCGCGAAGTAGAAACGCGCGGTGCCCAGTTTCGATTTGTAGAATGGATCGCTGTCGTCCTGCTTCGCCAATGCAATCTTTGCCATCTGCGCGAAGAAGTAGGCATAGACCAAATGTCCGGCTACACGCAGATACGGCACGGCCGCAGCACCGACTTCATCCGGGTTCTGGAAAGCCTTCATGCCGATTTCCATCGTCAGCTTGGTGACTTTGTCAGCCAGATCAGCCAGCGGCGTAATGAATTCTGACATCGCTTCATCGGTGCCATTTTCTTCAACGAAAGCCTGTATCTTCGCGCCGAATTTGCGCAGCTTGGCACCGTTATCCATCAAAATTTTTCGACCCAGCAAATCCAATGACTGGATGGTGTTGGTACCTTCGTAAATCATGTTGATGCGCGAATCGCGTACGTATTGCTCCATGCCCCATTCGGAGATAAAGCCGTGACCGCCATACACCTGCATCGCTTCGGAAGTGGAGATCCAACCGTTATCAGTCAGGAAGGCTTTGATAATAGGCGTCAGCAGCGCAACTTCATCGACTGCTTCTGCACGCACCGCTGGATCTGGGTGATTCAATTCTTTATCGATCTGCAGCGCAACGTAGGAGCTGAATGCACGACCACCTTCAGCATAAGCTTTGGCCGTCAACAACATGCGACGGACATCGGGATGAACGATGATGGGATCAGCTGGTTTGTTGGTTGCCTTCGGACCGGTCAGACTGCGCATTTGCAGGCGATCTTTCGCGTAGATCAAGGCGTTCTGATACGCGACTTCAGTCAAACCCAGCGATTGCATGCCGACGCCGAGGCGCGCTGCATTCATCATCACGAACATCGCATTCAAGCCTTTGTTTGGCTCGCCTATCAACCAGCCAGTCGCACCATCGATATTCATCTGGCAGGTAGCGTTACCGTGGATGCCCATCTTCTCTTCTAGCGCGCCGCAGAAAATAGGATTGCGCGCGCCCAGCTTGCCATCAGCATCCGGCAGGAATTTAGGCACGATGAAGAGCGAAATACCTTTGGTACCTTCTGGCGCATCCGGCAAACGTGCGAGCACTAGGTGCAAGATGTTTGCCGCCATATCGTGCTCACCGGCCGAGATGAAGATCTTGCTGCCGGTAATTTTGTAAGAGCCATCCGCTTGCGGTTCAGCTTTCGAGCGCAACAGGCCGAGATCGGTACCGCATTGCGCTTCCGTCAGGCACATGGTGCCGGTCCATTCGCCAGAAACCAGCTTAGGCAAATACAGCGCTTTTTGCTGTTCGGTGCCGTGTGCATACAAGCACTCATACGCGCCGTGCGACAAACCCGGATACATGGTCCACGCCTGGTTCGACGAGTTCAGCATTTCATAGAACGAATTCTGCAAGACCATAGGCAAGCCCTGGCCGCCGTATTCGGGGTCGCAGGTCAGCGATGGCCAGCCGGCAGCTACATATTGCTCGTAGGCGGCTTTAAAACCTTTGGGTGGGGTAACTTCGTGCGTGGCGGTATCGAGCTTGCAACCTTCGCGGTCGCCGGTATGATTCAGCGGAAATAGAACTTCTGAAGTGAACTTGCCGCCTTCTTCCAGCACCTGGTTGATGATGTCGGCATCGATGTCCGCATGCTTGGGTAAAACCTTCAACTCATCTTCGACATGTAGTAATTCGTGCAGCACAAATTGCATATCACGTAACGGTGCAATGTATTGACCCATCTATGTCTCCTCGCGGCTGATTATTGATTTGCTAGTTGAATACTAGCGCATGACAGCGGCTTTGGCTCCGCCCTTCTCAAACTATTGATTCGTCTTGTCCAGCAGGCGTCGATCGCGCTTGGTCGGTCGCCCCTTGATTGTCAAACCCGGCTCCTTGAAGAATTTGCGTTTCTCCGCTTCCTGCTGCCGCTTGGCCAAACTTTGTTCCGTTTCCACGTACAGCTTCTGCGCCATTTCGGCCGAACCGCGCACATCGGACAAAGCCTGCACCAGCACTTCCCACTCGGTTGCGCCATTATCGATCTGCAAGATATCGCCGCATTTAACGCCGCGTGCCGGCTTGATGCGATCCCTATCCAGCTTTACCTTGCCATTATCGACCGCATCGGTCGCCAGAGTTCGCGTTTTAAAGAAGCGCGCCGCCCATAACCACTTATCGATACGTACATTTTCCATACTCATGAAGACTGATTTCTAGCTGGATTGGAAAACACCATTCTATGCAAAAAGTCACGATGCCGGGCGCGGACAATAAAATCATCATCAGACGTAAAAAATACGTACCGCCAGCTGTCATGGGGTAATCTGCGTTCTGCGCATGATTAAAATGCAAGCCAGAAACGTTATCAATACACCATCGCCTTCCAGATTCAAGGTCTTGAAAGGGACAAAAATTGACAACTGACACCCGACAACTCAAAACATGGCTGGCGGCAACAGCCCGCAAGGACAGCGACGCCTTCCGTTCGCTCTACGATGCAACATCGTCGAAACTGTTTGGCTTCGCGCTGCGTATATTAGTTAAGCGCGAACTCGCGGAAGAAGTCATACAGGAAAGTTTCGTCAGCATTTGGAACAATGCCGCCGGCTATCAAGCTGGTTTGGCAGCACCAATGACCTGGATGACAACAATCGTGCGCAACAAGGCATTCGACGCCTTGCGCCGCCTGGATAGTGCGGTGGAGATTGATGCGGATAATTTTGACAAGGAAGTGATGGACGCACTGGAAAGTATCGATCCAACCCCGATCGAGGCCTTGCAGATATCGGATGAATCGAAAGCCTTGGCGCGCTGTTTCGCCAAACTGGAAAGCATGCACAGGCAAGCAATTGCATTGGCGTTTTATCACGATCTGTCGCATAGCGAAGTTGCCACACAATTGGCATTGCCAATAGGCACCGTCAAAACCTGGGTACGTCGCGGACTGGAACGTCTGCGTCTGTGCCTGACCAAACTGGAGGGCGTATGAGTATTCGGCAGACCGTCCGACAAAATGCAACGCTGCGCGAAATGCTCGCAGCCGAATATGCACTCGGCACATTGAAGGGCGGCGCACGCCGTCGGCTTGAATCATGGCTGGATGACGATGCCGCACTCAGGTTCGCCATTACGGAATGGCAGGACAGACTGAATCCGATGTCAGAATTTGCGACGCCGGCACACCCGTCGCCGGAAGTATGGCGCGCCATCTCCAAAGAAATCGGATTGCAAAAAACAGGGCACCAGAGCAAGAAATCATTCTGGCTGAATTTACGCGAGGATTTGAGTTTCTGGCGCGGTCTTGGCATGGCATCTACTGCACTCGCCACGATTCTGATCGCTGTATTACTCACCAAACAGCCAGAACTTACACCACCGGCAGCACCGACCTATGTCGCGATGCTGGCTGATGATAAGGCACAAGCGATCGCGCTGGTCACCGGCGATGCCTCCCTCAAGAAAATGGTGGTCAAGCTCGTGAAACAGCAAACGATAGCTGCCGACAAGAGTCTGGAACTGTGGGCCGTGCCTAAGGAAGGTCCACCACGCTCGCTCGGCTTGATCGCAAGCGATGGCAGCATCACCTTGCCACTGCCTGAAGGAACAACGCCGGAAACCACACCTTTGCTGGCGGTCACACTGGAGCCGAAAGGCGGCTCACCTAATCCGAATGGCCCAACCGGACCTATCGTCTTCAAAGGTGCTTGGCTAAACATCTAGATAGATGAAATAAAAAGAGCGTATGTATCGCGATAACAGGCGATGCATACGCTCTTTTTTATTCATACATGTTTATTACATAGACATCCATCGCACGTTCTGAAGATCACGCCGATACACTCGCCTATTTAACCTGCTGCACAAACAAACGCGAGAAACTCGCAATGCTCGCAATAGCCGCAAAACCAGCACCCAAACTCAGCGCAAGGATTTCGCCATGCGCGTTGGAAATGGTGAAGCAAAATGCCGCCAATGCTGCACCTGATGCCTGACCTATCAAACGTGACGTAGCCACCACACCGCTCGCACTGCCTCCACGTGCAGGCGGCGCGCTACTCATGATCGCACGCAGATTCGGCGCCTGAAAGAAACCAAAACCGATACCGCACACTGCCATACGCCAGCAAATATCGAAGGTCGTTGCATCGGGCGAGATCAGAACCAGCGAGACCATACCGGCCGACAATGCCGACAAGCCAATTCCACCCAGCATGCCCGGCGGATAGTGATCACTCAGGCGTCCCGCAATTGGTGCCATGATGCCAACCAGTACCGCCCACGGTGTAATCAGGAATCCCGTCTCCACCGCAGAACGACCCAGCACTGCTTCAAAATAAAACGGCAAAGAAACGAAGGCCAGACTTTGCGTCGCAAAAGTACACACCGCTGTGAATGAAGAAAGCGCAAACAATGGGCGGCGGAACAAATCGACCGGCAACATTGGCGCGCTATGACCTCTCTGTCTATGCAATAGCAGAGCAAAGAAAATCAAGGCGCCCACGACTTCCAGCGCAACCGTTCTAGCATCACTCAAATGCGCGCCCTCGCCTATTGCAAGAATCAACAGGCCGAAGGCACCCACGTTGTAAAGCGCCGTCAAGAAATCGAATTTATGCGTCGCACGCTGCGTATGCGGCAAGACTCTGCGCGCCAAAAAGAACGCAAGCAGACCCAGCGGCACATTGATCGCAAACAGCCAAGGCCAAGGCGCCACGGACAGGATTAAGGATGCAGCAGTCGGCCCAATTGCAAACGCTACCGCCACCACCAGCGCATTCGTACCCAAGCCACGCCCCAGCATCTTGGCTGGATAAATCGAGCGTAACAAAGCGGTATTAACGCCCATGATGGCGCTGGCACCCACACCTTGGAAAAAGCGAGCAATGACCAGTGTCGGCAAGGACCACGCGTAAGCACAGGCCAAGGATGCCAAGGTAAAGAGAACCAGGCCGAAGATACAAACGCGGCGATAGCCCAGAATTTCACCCAGCGCAGCAAACGGCAGCAAGGTCGCCACCATCGCGAGTTGGTAGATGTTCACGATCCACACAGAATCAGCCGGCGTTGTACCCAACTGACTGGCCATCGCCGGCAAAGCCGTATTGGCAATCGCCGTATCCAGCGATGCCATGGCAACACCAATAGCGACCGAGACTATCGCCCAGCGTCGCTCGGCAATTGGCAAGCCGTCACTCTCTATTGCGTCCTGATTCACAACATCGCCATTCTGCTTGACCATTTTTATCCAACCCGCTTATCGGACGTCGAAATAATTGTGGCGCCGACAACATTGAATTACTCATTCAATGCCTATCAGCGCCACTTAAGATTCAATAGTGTAAATCTATTTTCAATCGCACGCCGGCGACCGCCTCTGCCGCGATCCACGGTCTGAAAAACCAGGCAGCATGAAAAGGAATTCAAGCGAAGTGAAAAACTATTGCCTGCACTACTCGTTCGATTTTCCCCACGTCATCACGCGCATGAGATTTTTATAAATGAAATAGGCTGCGTGATAAAAAAGGCGTTTATATAAAGGGATGCTTTCGTACTCTTTCCAGTTCATCACCACGCCATCGGCTATGCCCTGCTCTATGTGCGCGCGCAGGTTTTGTGCGAACTTAGTATCAAGCACCACGACGTTGGCTTCCTGATTCAGGAACAGGCTGAAGCCATCGCAATTGCTCGAACCGACGGTAGACCAAGTGTCGTCAATCACAGCTACCTTGCCATGCAAATGCGTCTTGCGATATTCAACTATCTTGACGCCAGCCTTCAATAATCCGCGATAAAAGGAGCGTGCCACCACATCCTGAAAACGATAGTGCCCTATGCCCAACAAAAGCGTGACATCAACACCGCGCCGTGCAGCAGACGCCAGACCGTTACGCAATTTACGCCCGGGTGCAAAGTATGGATTGGCTAGTAATGCGGAATGGCGCGCGCTACCCAAAGCTTTCAGATACGCAGCTTGTATCGTGCGGCGATTGCGTAAGTTGTCGCGCATCACCAGACCAGCCACCATAGGTTCGCGTGCATCGCCAGGTTGAGATTGACGCTGTTCTTTGAAAGTTGCCCAACGCGTACGCCAACTCAAACTACCGAGGCGCGCCCATTGCACCGCAACATCCCAATGTATGTTGGCAACCAAGGGGCCGGTAATGCGTACGGCAAAATCCCAGCGTGGTGCCGGCAATGCGATATTCACATCGCCATCATCATGCATATCGTCAACGATATTCAAGCCACCAAGAAAAGCTTCCTGCCTGTCCACTACGCAGACTTTTCTATGCATGCGGGCGATGCCACGGATAAACAAGGGATTAAAGCTGCGATGCTCTATCCCCAGTTTTTTAAATTCGCGATCCAGTAATGCCGACTCTTTATTGCCGGTACCCAGCCAATCGGTCAGCACATTCACGATCACGCCACGTTGTGCCGCGCGTGCCAGTGCAGCCTTGATCTCGTTGCCAGTATCGTCAGCAGCAAAAATATACGTCTCGAGATAAATTTCCTGCACGGCTGCATCAAAGGCTTTGATCAGCGCAGGAAAATACTCTCCGCCGCAGTGCAGGAGCTGGATATCGTTGTTACCGACAAAACTGACTGGACGCATAAATGGGAATGCCTTGCTATGAATGGTGCGTCGGATACACAGGCGTTACCTGTGCCAACTGTTTTCTAAAGCGCGCCTACATCTTCCATACGCGCTTGCCGCTCTATTGACGGCCTATTCAACCATATCCTACTTCAGCTCCAAGGTCGCAACGATGGGCGCATGATCAGACAACTTGGCCCACATCGCACCGTGCAAGACTTCCGCTGATTCTACTTTGAAACCGCGCACATAAATCCGATCCAGTTGCAGAAATGGCATAGCCGCTGGAAAAGTACGTGCAGGCTGTATCTTGGGACCACGACCACTCAATTGACGCAAATAAGTGCCAAAGCCACGTCTGGAAATATTTTCATCAAACACTTCCGTCACACCCAGCCGTACGCGCAATTCTTCACTCAAATGATTACCCCAATCGTTGAAGTCGCCGGCAATAATCAGCGGCGCATCAGGAGGAGTAGAACTGGATACGGCATCGATCAAGGCATCGGTCTGACGTTTTCTGCTACCGGCAAACAAACCCAGATGAATCACAAAGCAATGCACGTCCGCTTCCGGCGTACGTACTACGCAATGCAAGATGCCACGCGACTCGTACTTATGATCGGAAATATTCTGATTATGCGATGACAGGATGGGGAAGCAACTCAGCAAGGCATTGCCGTGATGGCCATGGTCATACACCGCATTCATGCCATACGCGCATTCATGTGAATCGCCAGCCAGGAAATCCTGCTGCGACAGCTCAGGCCAATCGGTAGCGTGCTTCAAGGCATACAAATCGTGTCGTCCCTGCACTTCTTGCAGAAACAAGACATCCGATTGCATTGCGCTGATCGCCTGCTTCAAGGCATGCACGCGCGAGCGGCGGCCAAAGGAAGATACGCCTTTGTGAATGTTGTAAGTCGTAATGCGAAGTTTCATGCTGTTGTATGGCCTAACTACGAAATAAAATCAGAATCGGCATCCATCAGATGAAAAACAATCTGGTCAAAGCTTGCGGTACCTCGGTAACTGCAAAATTGCTTCGGCATTCGATGATGAAAAACACTTATCCGCCGCCTCTCTGTGCGGCAGCCATACAAAATTCAAATGCTCACGTGGCGCCAACACGATCGGTATGTCACGCGGCACCAGCAAACCGAACACATGCTCGGTATTTTGCGTCACGCCGGGCGCATAACGATGCCGCCACACCGGATAGATGTCGTAAACATTGGAAAGTTGCCAATCCTGCAGATTTTCCAGTGGAACAACTGAAGATGACAACGCACCTTGTTGGAGCGGCGATGTTGCTTGTGTAGCTAGATTCTGTACAACAATCCCGGTTTCTTCGCCCACTTCCCGTATCGCCGTTTCCAGCAAAAGCTCGTCCGCCACATCCTTGGAACCCGTCACAGATTGCCAAAATCCGAGCTTATCCGCACGTTCTATCAACAATACATCCAGATTGGCGGTATGGATGATGACCAATACGGATTCGGGAATTTTGTAAGACACAGTCATTGCAAATCGTTTCTTTCAAACGGCAAACGATACAGGGATGGAAATGAAAAAAGGCGCGGAATTCCGCGCCTTTTGATTATGCCGTAAAAACGACTTTATGCTTTCACAGCAGGTTCGACATTGCGCAAACGAATGTGCAATTCGCGCAATTGCTTTTCGTCCACTTCCGATGGCGCTTGCGTCAACAAACATTGTGCACGTTGGGTTTTCGGGAAGGCGATCACGTCGCGGATCGATTCTGCACCAGTCATCATGGTGACGATGCGATCCAGGCCGAATGCCAGACCACCATGTGGTGGCGCGCCGTATTGCAATGCGTCGAGCAAGAAGCCGAACTTGAGTTGCGCTTCTTCTGCACCGATCTTCAATGCACGGAATACTTTGCTCTGTACATCAGCACGGTGAATACGAACCGAACCGCCGCCCAATTCCCAGCCGTTCAAGACCATATCGTAGGCTTTGGAGATACATTTGCCCGGGTTGGTTTCCATCAAGTCTTCATGGCCGTCTTTAGGCGCGGTGAAAGGATGATGGGTTGCCGACCAGCGCTGATTGTCTTCGTCGTATTCGAACATAGGGAAGTCGACTACCCACAATGGACGCCATTCGTCGTCGAACAAACCGTTCTTTTTGCCGAAATCACTGTGACCAACTTTGACACGCAAAGCACCGATAGCATCGTTGACGATTTTTGCTTTATCGGCACCGAAGAAAATCAGATCGCCATCTTGCGCGCCGGTTGCTTCGATGATTTTTGCCAATGCTTCATCATGGATATTTTTGACGATAGGCGATTGCAAGCCGTCACGGCCTTTGGCCTTCTCGTTGACCTTGATGTAAGCCAGACCTTTAGCACCGTAGATCGCGACGAACTGTGTGTAAGCATCGATCTCGGAACGTGGCATCGCGCCGCCGCCTGGCACACGCAAACCAACTACGCGACCATTTTCCATATTGGCTGCGCCGGAGAACACTTTGAACTCAACATCTTTCATGATGTTGGTCAGATCGGTGAATTCGAGCTTAACGCGCATATCTGGTTTGTCTGAACCGTACATGCCCATTGCAGTCGCGTAATCCATTACTGGGAATGGGTTAGGCAATTCAACGTCGAGGCAGTTCTTGAAGACCAAGCGAATCATGCCTTCGAACAGATCGCGAATTTCCTGTTCGTTCATGAACGATGTTTCGCAATCGATCTGGGTAAATTCAGGCTGACGATCAGCGCGCAAATCTTCGTCGCGGAAGCATTTGGTAATTTGATAGTAACGGTCGAAGTTGGCAACCATCAGCAATTGCTTGAACAATTGCGGCGATTGCGGCAACGCGAAGAAGTGACCTGCGTTCACACGCGATGGCACCAGATAATCGCGCGCGCCTTCTGGCGTCGATTTGGTCAGCATCGGTGTTTCGATATCGATGAAGCCTTGCGCATCGAGGAACTTGCGCACTTCCATTGTGACCTTGTAACGCAGACGCAGATTGTTTTGCATTTGCGGACGACGCAGATCCAATACGCGATGTGTCAGGCGTGTGGTTTCCGACAGATTGTCGTCATCCAACTGGAATGGCGGCGTGACGGATGCGTTCAGCACTTCGACTTCATGCGCCAACACTTCGATCTTGCCTGAAGTCAGATTGCTGTTGCTGGTGCCGTCAGGACGGTTACGTACGACACCGGTGATGCGCAGGCAGAATTCATTGCGTACAGCTTCTGCAACTTTGAATACATCGACGCGATCAGGATCGCAAACGACTTGGACCAAGCCTTCGCGGTCACGCAAATCGATGAAGATCACGCCGCCGTGATCGCGACGACGATGTACCCAGCCACACAGGCTGACGGTTTGATCAAGAAGTGCTTCGGAGGTAAGGCCGCAGTAATGAGTTCGCATTGACATAGTGAATTTCCAGTTTCAGGTTCTTTTGATGCAATCGCTGTAGTACGCGATCGTTAATTATTGTGGGGTATCGTTCGCTTGCGCTTGATTCGGATCAACGATGAGTTTCTTTTCAAAGTGTTCCGGAGTAACGACGCCCATAGAGACGATGTATTTCAATGCTTCATCGACATTCATATCGAGTTCTACTGTTTCTGCACGCGGCACCATCAGGAAGAAACCTGAAGTCGGATTCGGCGTAGTCGGCACATACACGCTGACATAGTCGCCTACCAGATGATTACGCACATCGCCGCCCGGCACGCCGGTCAGGAAGGCAATCGTCCATGCGCCCTTGCGCGGATACTCGATCAGCAAAGCTTTACGGAAGGCATTGCCGGATGACGAAAACAGGGTGTCCGAAACTTGTTTGACACTGGAGTAAATCGTATTGAACACCGGGATGCGGCGCAAGATCGATTCCCACAAAGCCACTACACGATTACCAATAAAGTTACGTGTCGCCAAACCCGTCAGGAAAATGATCAGCAGCGTCAAGATCGTGCCGAGACCAGGAATGGCAAAACCGAACAATGCTTCCGGCCGCCAGCGTGCCGGCAACAGCAGCAGAGACTGATCCATCGTACCGACGATCAGGTTCAACACCCACAAGGTAATCGCGAGTGGGACAAGTATCAGTAAGCCGGTAACAAAATATTTACGCATGATTTTCTACCGTAAGAATCACGCCGGATGGTTCCGGCGCGAAGAATTCATCAAGAGTCAGACTTGCTTGCTGAACTAGCAGCAGGCGCTGCAACAGGTGGCGCACTTGGCGCGGCAGCACTTTCTGACTTGGCCGCAGGTGCATCGCTGGCAGCAGTAGTGGAAACGGCTGGCGCAGTCGTACCGCCCTGCCCACCACGGAAATCAGTCACATACCAACCCGTGCCCTTGAGCTGAAAGCCAGCTGCGGTCAGCTGCTTTTTGAAAGTCGCCTTGCCGCAAGTCGGGCAATCGGTCAGCACCGCATCAGACATCTTTTGCAATACATCTTTGGCAAAACCACACGCTTCACAGCGGTACGCATAAATCGGCATGAAAAAATTCCCGCAAAAATCATCCAAAACCCTGAATTATAAAGGTTTTCTGCCCCGATTTACCGAGGACTTGTAACTGCAGCGCCCCGCCTGATACCGCTTGCGCCTTAAAAGGCATCCATCAAGAGGAAAGTGCCTGCCTGGCGCTGGTAACTATCAATCAGCGGAACCAGGCGCCGGAAGTGTTCGGTCTGACAATGCGTATCCAAAGCTTGTCGATCTGGCCACTCTTCGATAAAGACAAAATGACCGGGATCTTTTTGATCGATGAAAAGATTGTACGAAATACAAGCCTTCTCTTGCCGCGTCTTTTCAATCAACTCTTGGTACAAGGGGCGTACCGTCTCTATAAACTCGTGCCGGATAAAATCCTGCGCTATCACTTTCAGCATACGACTTTCAACCCTGCAAAGATCGCACACCGATCAAGCGTGCCATTACTTGGCACGGATTTCGGTCCAGATGCGATTCAGTGCGCGGCGTTGCTTGCTGTTCAAATCTTTCAACATTTCCAGTTTGGCCGATTCTGCCTTGTCCGGAAAAATCTCCTTGTTCTTGGCGATGTCCGGTTTGATGTAAGGCAAGGCAGCACTATTCGGATTGCCGGTACCTATCATGTTCGTCAACTCGGCCGAGTTCTTGCCATCCAGAATCAGGTTGATGAATTGATGTGCCAGATCAGGCCGTGGCGCATCTTTAAGAATCACCAGGCTATCCAGTGACATCGCAGCGCCTTCTTTCGGCAAAGCGTGGCGGATGCGGAATTTACGACCGGCTTTCTGTGCATCCTGATCCGCCTGGAAGATATCGCTGGAGTAACCGTGCACCAGCCAGATATCGCCCACCGTCAAACCCTTGATGTAGCTGGTACCGTTGAATGCAGCCCAGTAAGGCTTGGCTTTCAGGATCACGTTCTTGGCTTCCTGCCAGTGTTTTTCATCGGTATCGTTGACCGAGTAACCCAGATACTTCAAGGCAGCAGCCATCAACTCATTAGCCGAATCCAGCACGGTTACCTTGCCTTTGATCTTGGCCAAAATAGCTGGATCAAAAATCGCCGCCCAGCTATCGACTGGAATACCCAATTCCTTCATCTTTTGCTCGTTGTAACCGAGCAGCGTGATCGTGTACGCATACGGCACCGAATACTGATTCCCCTTATCGAAATCGGTATTCAGATATTGCGGATTCAGATTCTTGAAATTCGGCAGTTTGCTCTTGTCGATAGGCTGCAAAGCACCCTGCTTGATCAGCGATTGCAAGGCATTACCGGTCGGCACGATCAAGTCGTAACCTTTAGCGCCCGCTGCCAGCTTCGCCAGCATCTCTTCATTGTCACCGTAGTAGCTTTGCACCAACTGGCATTTGCACGCGGCTTCAAAGCGTTGCACCGTTTCTGCCGCGATGTAGTTATTCCAGTTATAGAGATGCAACTTCCCCTGTGCTTGCGCGGAGACAGCAATCAGCGATAGAGAAAGAATGGCGAGTAATTTTTTCATGGCAGACCTAGAGAAAAAAATCAGGAACGGAAGGCGTTTGGCGACAATTTGGATGCGACAATAATCAGAAGCAAGGTCAATGCCATCAACAGTGTTGATACGGCATTCACTTCCGGCGTGACCGCAATCTTGATCATCGAATAGATTTGCAGCGGCAAGGTCGACGTATTCGCACCAGCAGTAAAGAAGGTAATAACAAAATCATCTATCGACAATGTGAACGCCATCAATGCCCCCGCCACCACGCCCGGCATGATCAAAGGCAAAGTCACGCGGCGGAAAGCCTGCCATGGCGTCGCACCACAATCGCGCGCCGCTTCGGTCAAACTCTCATCCATGCCACTCAAGCGTGAACGTACCACAATCGCGACGAAGCCCAGGCTGAATGCAATATGTGCCAGAGTAATCGACAGCATGCCCAAAGTCAGATTCAGCATCACGAAGAAAATCAGCAGCGATACGCCAACCAGAATCTCCGGAATCGCAATCGGTGTCAGTACCAATACTTGCAGTAAGCGTATCTTGTACCTATGCAAGGCAAAGCCCGCCATCGTTCCCAGCAGCGTCGATACCGCACTGGAAACCAACGCAATGATCAAGGAGTTGCCAGCCGCACGCAGCATCTCTTCATTGGCAAACAGCTTGCGATACCAATCCAGCGTAAAGCCTACCCATTCCGCATTCAGACGCGAATCGTTGAAGGAATAGACCACCACTATCGCCAGCGGCACATACAGGAAAGCGTAGACCAGCACCGCCGTGAAAATCAGCCAGATCGAATGTCCGCGCTTATGCATGTTGCCTCCTGCGCGGACGCGCCAGCAAGGCAGCAAGGCCAGCCGCAGCCAATGCAGCAACCGTCAACATAATGGACAACACACTACCGAAAGGCCAATCGCGCGAATCGAGGAATTGCTGCTTGATGACATTACCGATCATGATGCCGCCGGTGCCGCCCAGAATATCGGACACGGCAAAAATACCCAGCGCCGGAATAAAGACCAAGGCTGCGCCAGCATAAATACCAGGCAGCGACAACGGGAAGGTAATGCGCCAGAAAGTCTGCCACTTACCAGCACCCAAATCCTGTGCGGCATCCAGCAAGGCAGGATCGTGTTTTTCCAGATTCGCGTACAAGGGCAAAACCATGAACGGCAAATGCACATACACCAGACCGACGATCACAGCGAACGCGCTATAGAGCAAGGTCACCGGTTCAATACCGAACACACCTAGCACTGCATTCAAACCGCGCGTCAGAGCCGATTGCGGGCCAAGCAAAATCATCCACGCATAAATACGAATCAGGAAGTTGCTCCAGAACGGCAAGATCACCAACAGCACCAGCAAGTTGCGCCACTTCTGCGGGCTGCGTGCGATCAGCAAAGCCAATGGATATGCCATCGTCAGACACACCAGCGTCGTGATGATCGCGAACATAAACGATTTCAGGAAAATCGCGGTGTAAACAAAGTCGGTGAAAAATGGCGTGAAACTTTCCAGCGTCAGATCAAGCGCACCGCTCTCATCGAATAAAGGAGCCAGTCCACCGTAATCACCAGGGAAGCGGAATGCCGCAAACGCCATGATCAGCGTAGGTACGGCAAAGAAGAAAAGGAGATACAGCAGCGGCGGCCCGCTGATCAACCAACGTGCCAGTCCTGACTTGCTGCCAGCCACATTGCTGCGCGCTGCTTTTGCCACTTTCTCAGACATGAGTCGCTTCAGGCAAGAAATGGCCAGCATCGACACGCCATGCGACATCGACTGCATCGCCGACTTCAAAGAAACGCGGACGACCGATGGCAGAATTGGCCAACATGGTTTCGATACGCACACCGCCTTCAGTCTCAACGATATACACCGTCACGCCGCCCATATAGAGCAACTCTTTGACGTAGCCATCGAAGTGATTTTCATCCGGCACGCCGCGCACGATTTCGGCGCTGACCTGAGTTTTCTCTGGCCGCAACGCAATCGTGCCCTTGCTACCAACTTCCACGCCCGGCGCTGTAAATGCTTTTACCGCGCCCATGCCCGGCACATCCAGCCACATCATATTGCCGTCTATCTGCGTGACGACGCCATCGAACAAATTGCAGGTACCGATGAAGTCAGCGACGAAACGGCTGCGCGGATAACTGTAAATACGCGTAGGTTCATCCAGCTGCTCGACCTGCCCTTTGTTCATCACCGCAATCCGGTGCGACAAGGCCAACGCTTCCGCCTGATCGTGCGTCACATAAATAAAGGTAATGCCGACTTCTTTTTGCAGGTTGATCAACTCGATCTGCATCTGTTCGCGCAATTGCGCGTCGAGTGCAGACAAAGGTTCATCCAACAACAGCAATTTAGGACGCGTCACCAACGCACGCGCTATCGAGACGCGCTGACGCTGACCGCCGGATAGTTCATGCGGATAACGCTCAGCAAACCCCTGCAAGCGCACATCTTCCAGCGCTTCATCGACTTTTTTCTGGATTTCGGCTTTCGGCGTCTTCGCCATTTCCAAGGGAAAAGCGATATTGCCCGCGACCGTCATATGCGGGAACAAGGCGTAATTCTGGAATACGGTGCGCACTGGACGCTGTTCAGGCGGTACGCCAGTCAAGTCAACACCATCGAGCAGGATTTGACCTGCATCCGGTTCATCAAAGCCGGCAATCATGCGCAAGAGCGTAGTTTTGCCGCAGCCGGAAGGGCCAAGCAGAGTAAAGAACTCGCCAGCCTCAATCGAAAGACTGATGTTGTCGACTACAGTGTTATCGCCGAAACGGCGAGTGAGATTACGAATTTCGAGGAGCGCCATCTTGTCCTGGGGCGGGCTGCAAGGGATTACAGGGATTTAAAAACCGGGGCAATTGTAGCAAATAGCAGGCCCGAGTCCTAAAAATGGCAGCAAAAAATAGAGTGCTGAATTTGTATGTGAACGGAGCAAATACAAATATTTAAAGAACTACCCAAGAATGATCTCTTATCTAAAAATTAAGAGGTCTAACATGCCATTCCTTAGATATCGCTTACTCCGTCATAGCGCTGGACAAATAGCGCCCCTAAAGGACGCCCATACTCAGTGGAAAATTAGGGAGCTTTGTAGTCGCAGGCAACTTTTTTCGCGGTGAAAGTCTGCTTCGTACCAGGATGGTAATAGCTCATCTCGCCACCCTTTTTCGATTTGATTTCGTACACATCTGTGTACTGAGGATTGGATGCATCCACCTTGTCACCGGCAACTGTGTCCGTGATCGTGGTGTAAGTATTGCCTGTGAGCGACCAGTAACCCTCTTCGGTCTGAATCGGCAAATGCTGCTCACCCAGGGAGCGGAACTCAACCGTGAACGTCCCATCTTGTTTCCGCTCTATCAGCCAGCCTACGCGGCGCTCAAGGTTGGCTTGAAGATCTTCGCCATACCAGCAGCCAAGCAAGGCTTCTCGCACTTTTGACTGCCCTGAGAATGAAGAACAACCAAACAGCAATATAGAGCCGGCAACGAATAGCCCTAAAAGAAAAGACTTGAGATGCATAGTTAGCTCACGTGTAAATGATCTAAAACAGGTACATCACTTAGCAGTCCAATCCGATAGAAACCTGATGGAACTTGGCATGAAGCAAGGCGCGCTCAACAAAAACACGTATATCACTATAGTGGCAAAACCTTCTTACCGCGAACAATAACTAACTGTTGATCGTGCACCCTATCATCACCCAGAAAAAGAGAAAAACACCAGCGTCAATATGCCACCAGCAATCAAACCGCCGCCAAAGTAGACGGCGACACCTAATAACAAATTGGTACGTTTCTGCTCTTCCAGCAATCGTCTCATCAATTCCGTATTGTCTTGCTGCGGCTGTGAAGCCTGCGTCAAGGCTTGATGTGCAAGGCGTGGCAGTTGCGGCAACAACTTGCTGTAGCGCGGTGCTTCCGCCTTCAGGTTTTCCCACAAGCCACGCCAGCCGACTTGCTCATTCATCCAGTTTTCCAGATACGGCTTGGCGGTCTTCCACAAATCCAGTTCTGGATCGAGCTGGCGTCCCAATCCTTCGACGTTCAACAATGTTTTTTGCAGCAGAACCAGTTGCGGTTGCACTTCGACATTGAAGCGACGCGAAGTCTGGAACAGGCGCAGCAAAACCTGGCCGAATGAGATCTCGCTCAACGGTCGGTCGAATATCGGTTCGCAGCATGCACGTACTGCGGATTCCAATTCATCAACGCGCGTTTCTTTCGGCGCCCAACCGGATTCGATATGCGCTTCTGCAACACGCTTGTAATCGCGACGGAAAAAGGCGAGGAAGTTTTGCGACAGGTAATCCTTGTCGAAATCATTCAGCGTACCGACGATGCCGAAATCCAGTGCGATGTAACTACCGAAAGTTTCCGGTGCGATCGATACCTGAATGTTTCCCGGATGCATATCGGCGTGGAAGAAACCATCACGGAATACCTGCGTGAAGAATATCTCCACGCCATCACGCGATAATTTTTTCAAATCGACACCGGCTGCGACCAAACGATCTGTTTGCGAAATCGGGATACCTATCATGCGCTCCATCACGATGACGGAGGTCGAGCAATAGTCCCAGAACATTTCCGGCACAACGAGCAACTTCGATTCGGCAAAATTGCGGCGCAACTGGCTACCGTTTGCCGCTTCGCGCATCAGGTCCAGTTCGTCATGCAGATATTTATCGAACTCGGCGACCACTTCTTTCGGCTTCAAACGCTTGCCATCGGCCCACATCCGTTCAACCAGACCAGCCACGATGTGCATCAAGGCGACGTCATCATCAATAGACTTTTTGATGCCAGGACGCAGCACCTTGATCGCAACATCTCTACCGTTTTTCAAACGACCAAAATGGACTTGTGCAATTGACGCCGATGCCACCGGTTCAGGATCGAATTGGGCAAACAGCACATCTGGATGTGCGCCCAATGATTTGATGATTTGTGCAATCGCCAGTTCGGACGAAAACGGCGGCACGCGGTCTTGCAGACGCGCCAGTTCGTCAGCGATATCGATAGGCATCAAATCGCGGCGTGTCGACAACACTTGACCGAACTTGACGAAAATCGGGCCGAGATCTTCCAGCGCCATACGCAAACGTACGCCACGCGGTGCAGACAGATCGCGCCAGAACATGATTTGATTCAACAACTTGGCGGTACGCGGAATCGCCAAACCGGACATGGCAATTTCGTCCAGCCCGTAGCGAATCGCGACGCGCAGGATTTTAAACACGCGGAGGAATTTCAAGATCATTGATTGCGACCCTTCAGTTTTTCTATCCGTTTGGCCAGTCGCGCTACATCGTCGCGTAGTTTGGTTACCTCGCCGGTAAAGTCGGACACGGCTTGCGGGCGGATCAACATGGGATTTTCTTCCAGAAAATATTCGGCTACGTTTTCGCTGACAGACTGGTGCAGCGATTTGGCGGTGTTCAATGCAGAATGCGCTCCGGCCACAATTCTGGTCGCAGCGATATCGCCGACTACCTTGCTCAAATCGTCTTCTGCTTCCCAGCGCAGCGATTGGCTCAATTGCGAAATCGTATTGGCAAAATCGGCATCGCCCTCCACCTTCACATACGAGAACGCGCGCTCACGATTCTGCATGATGAGCGGCAGATCGGATAATTGCATGCGTATCGTCACGGTAGGCGCTTCATCCGCCATCGCCGCTTCCAGCATGCCATCGCTCGTCACTTTCAAACGCATGGCCAGCACGCCGCCATCCAGCACAGCGATCTTGCCTGCATGCGGCATCAATTTGGCGCGCGCCCACGCTTCCTGCGCAAGCAGATGGTTGATAGCCGCAGGGAAAATATAGGCAGGAGAAAAAGAAGTCATCGTAAAAAAACAAAGCCGCCGGTGACCATTCACAGGCGGCTTCAAGTTTAGCAGTTTGCCGCCCGGCGGCGCTAACTATCTATATTGCTCCTACTCAGATAATCAGCACGCGCCGGGCGTGAGTACGACTGAATTACAGTTATTGCTTACAGTTGCTGAATACCAGCCAACACCCAACCGCCGTTGCCATTGACTGGCTTGGACAAGTTCCAGGCTTCGGTGAATGGCTCTGTAGGCGAACTTTCCGATTCCTTGATCAGGCCGGTGAACTTGATGCTGGCGATGTAATCGTTGCCTACGGTTTCTACACCGTAGAATTCGCCTTCGAGCGAAACAACGTCAGTAACGTTTGGTGTTGCACCGCGTTCTTGCAATTGCAATTTCATTTCTGCAAACATTTCTGGTGTGGTGAACTCGCGGATATCGTTGATATCAGCTTTGTCCCACGCCGCTTGCAGGCGGATGAAGTAAGTTTTTGCATTGCGAACAAACGCTTGCACGTCAAAGTCAGGAGGCAATTCATTGCCAGCGTCATTTGCCGTACCGAACGACGAACCGGATGCCATAGGCGCTGCCGATTGCAGAGCCGAAGGTTGACCGTAGGACTGATCGATACGTGAACCGATTTCAGGCGTGCTGCTCTTTTCCGAGAAATTGTTCGGGAACGAAGGTTGCAAGCCACCAGCTTGATTGCCAGCGCTCTTGTTCTTGATCATGCGATAGATGAACATCGCAGCGAAAGCGAACAGAGCAACCATCAAAATGGTGCTGATCATGCCTGCCAATGCGCCACCAATACCAAGATGCGACAACAATGCGCCCAGACCCAAGCCGAGCAATGCGCCACCGAGGATGTTACGCATCATGCTAGGTTTGGCTGCAGCCGCCGCGCCTGCACCAGCCGCAGCAGGTGCTGCCGCAGGCTTGGAAGCTGCAGCTGACGACGATTGCGCCGGTGCCGGACGTTGGAAGCTTTGCGATTGCTTACCGAAGGAACCGCCGCCGCCCATACGCTTGGCTTCTGCTTCCACAGCGATGAAGGTCATCGAACTGACCATCACTGCGACTGCCAAAAGTAATTTTTTCATAATGCTCGTCTCCTAGAGTTTAATACCGGTGTGCAATGCGGCCACGCCGGCTGTCAAATTAAAATACTCGACTCTTTCAAGCCCAGCATCCTGCATCATTTTCTTCAGTGTTTCCTGGTCCGGATGCATACGGATCGATTCAGCCAGATACCGATAACTCTCGGCATCACCTGCAATACGCTTGCCCAACCACGGCAACACTGAAAACGAATAAACGTCATACGGCTTCTTCAACGGTTCCCATACCTTCGAGAACTCCAGCACCAGCAACTTGCCGCCGGGCTTCAAGACACGCCGCATTTCTGCCAGCGCCACATCCTTATGCGTCATATTGCGCAAACCGAAAGCGACACTGACGCGATCAAAATAGTTGTCGGGGAAAGGCAATTTCTCCGCATCACATAAGGATGTTGGGGTAATCAAGCCTTTATTCAACAGTCGATCGCGCCCGACACGCAACATCGACTCATTAATGTCAGTCAGCCAAACTTCACCGGTCGTACCAGCCTGGCGCGCAAACGCCTTGGCCAAGTCACCCGTGCCACCGGCAATATCAAGCACTTTGAAACCGGGGCGCACACCAGCCTGCGCAATCGTGAATGTCTTCCATAAACGATGCAGACCCGCCGACATGAAGTCGTTCATCACGTCATATTTGGCCGCAACGGAGTGAAACACTTCCGCGACCTTGTGGACTTTCTCTTCTTCAGCGACGGTTTGATAACCGAAATGTGTGGAATTTGTCATAGCTGGCCAATTACATTATACAAAGATGTGAAGAAAACGTTAAAAAATTATTTTTGCTTGCTGATAACACAAGTAAATTCGATCACGGATTTGCTCGCGAAACGAATGAAATCAATGACTTCCGCAACCTGAGCCGCTAACAACTTCTTTGCTCATAGGTGCATCGCGCCCGCTTTCGCGCGTGAAACCTGCCGCTTCCAGACGGCGCAGATAGTCTTCCCACAAAGCATCTTTATCGGTGCCGAGGTGGTGTAAATACTCCCACGAAAAGATGCCGGTATCGTGACCATCGGAGAAAGATGGCTTGATCGCGTAATTACCAACTGGTTCGACTGCCGTAATTTCGACATTGCGCTGGCCGGTTTGCAGTGTTTCCTGCCCTGGACCGTGGCCACGCACTTCGGCCGATGGCGACCATACGCGCAGCAATTCAAATGGCAGTGAGAATGCTGCTCCATCATCGAACTCGATTTCCAGTACGCGCGATTGTTTGCGCACCGTCAAACCGGTAGGTTGTGGTGCAGGAGGTGTTTGTTTGGAACCAGCCATGATCGTCTCTCGTTCAGGGATAAGGCGCAGGCGACTACCTGCGTAATGGAATTATTGCTTGCCCGTGTATTTATCAGGCACTGTCAGGCGGTGCACGAAACGTATCGTACTACTGCCTCGCGCAATGCTGGTAACAAGGCGCGGCGTTCTGCCAATATATCTTCCGCAGTCTGACGCTGTGCTACTGCCCAGACAGGATTCGGATAATGCGCATCGTCGGTAAAACGCGGAATCAGGTGCCAGTGCAGATGCGGCACCATATTGCCAAGCGCTGCCAAGTTGATTTTCTCCGGCTGCATCACTTCCCGCAATGCCGACTCAACCTGACATACCGTCTTCATCAAGGCGGAGCGCTCTTCCGGTTTGAGATCGGTCATTTCCTTGACGTGCGCATTCCAGATCACACGACAAAAGCCAGGGTAATTCGCATCTGCGATCAGAACGATACGCAGTTGCTCATTGCGGAAGAGAATTTCCCCGCCGCTTTCATCACATAATTCGCAAGTCGCCATCGTTACACCAGCACGCGTTCGATGCCGCCGTTATTGGCACGTGCGACATAGTCAGGCAACCAGTTCGGTCCGAGCAAATGCTTGGCCATCTCAACCACGATGTAATCGGCAGTCGTTTCAGAGTCGTCGTTGTAACGTGACAAACCTTGCAGGCAAGATGGACAGGAAGTCAGTATTTTGACGTCGCCAGTGAAGCCGTCGGCGCGCAATTTATCTGCACCTTTGGTCATCTCTTCTTCCTTGCGGAAGCGCACCTGCGTTGAAATGTCAGGACGTGTCACGGCCAAAGTACCGGACTCGCCGCAGCATCTATCGTTCTTCTCGATTTTTTGCGCATCGACGGTCGTGATCAAGCTGTTCACCGTTTTCAACGGATCCTGCAACTTCATCGGGCTATGGCAAGGATCGTGATACATGTAGCGCACGCCGTTCACACCTTCCAGCTTCACGCCTTTTTCCATCAGATATTCATGAATATCGATGATGCGGCAGCCTGGGAATATCTTCTCGAATTCGTAACCCTGCAACTGATCGTAGCAAGTGCCACAAGAAACGATGACGGTTTTGATATCCAGGTAATTCAGCGTGTTCGCCATGCGATGGAACAGCACGCGATTATCGGTGATGATCTTTTCAGCCTTCTCGTAATTGCCAGAACCACGTTGCGGATAACCGCAGCACAGATAACCCGGTGGCAAAACCGTCTGCACGCCGACATTCCACAACATCGCTTGCGTCGCCAAACCAACTTGCGAGAACAAACGTTCGGAACCGCAACCCGGGAAGTAAAACACGGCTTCGGTATCCATCGTCGTGGTCTTCGGATCACGGATGATAGGCACGACTTTGTCGTCTTCAATATCCAGCAAGGCACGCGCGGTTTTCTTCGGCAGATTACCCGGCATCTTCTTGTTGATGAAGTGGATGACCTGTTCCTTGATCGGCGGTTTGCCGACAGTCGCACGCGGCGCGGAAGTCTGCTTCTTCGCCCACTTCTTCAAGATGTCGTGACCGAAACGCTGCGCCTTGTAGCCCCAACCTATCATGACCTGACGCGTCGCATTGATGGTCGCCGGATCGGTTGCGTTCAGGAAGAACATCGATGCCGCAGTACCAGGATTGAAGGACTTCTTGTTCATCTTGCGCAGCAGATTGCGCATATTCATGGACACATCACCGAAGTCGATATCGACCGGGCAAGGCGTCAGACATTTATGGCAAACCGTGCAGTGATCAGCGACGTCTTCGAACTCTTCCCAATGCTTGATCGAGATGCCACGACGAGTCTGCTCTTCGTACAGGAAAGCTTCCACCAGCAGCGAAGTAGCAAGAATCTTGTTACGCGGCGAGTACAGCAAGTTGGCGCGCGGCACATGTGTCGCACATACCGGTTTGCATTTACCACAACGCAAGCAATCCTTGACGCTATTGGCAATCGCACCAATATCGCTTTGCTGCATGATCAGCGATTCGTGTCCCATCAAACCGAACGATGGTGTGTAAGCATTGCGCAAATCTGCGCTCAGCTCCGACATGTCCATCAGCTTGCCTTTGTTGAAGCGGCCTTCCGGATCGATGCGTTTTTTGTACGAGCGGAAATCGGCCAACTCTTCAGTCGTCAGGAATTCAAGTTTGGTAATACCGATACCGTGCTCGCCAGAAATAACACCATTCAACGACCGCGCCAATTTCATGATGCGTGCCACAGCGGCATGCGCATCCTGCAGCATCTGATAGTGATCGGAATTGACTGGAATATTGGTGTGCACATTGCCATCGCCCGCATGCATGTGCAGCGCGACGAATACGCGACCACGCAATACACGTTTGTGGATAGCCGTTGCCTCTTCCAGAATCAGGCGGAACGATGCACCGCTGAAAATCTGGCGCAAAGGCAGGCGCACTTCTGTTTTCCAGGACACGCGTACAGTGCGATCCTGAATCACATCAAACAGTGTGGCATTCGGCTGTGCAATCAAACGCTCTTCAAATGCAGGGGCCAGTTTTTCCAAACCAAGCGCGACCACTTCATCCTTTGCATCACGCAAGGACTTGTCGAGATTAGCCAACATGTATGACCAACGCGCCTGTGTAGCCGCGATCAATTCATCAGCTTGATGTACGCGGTCTTCCAGCAATTCTGCTGCCGGAATGTCGTCACCGTCTGCGTCGTCACCTTTGCCCAGCGGCAGATTGCCTTTGACAAAGAAAGCATGCAATTCGTCCAGCAATTGCAGCTTGTTTCTGATCGACAATTCAACGTTGATGCGTTCAATACCGTCCGAATACTCACCCATGCGATCCAGCGGGATCACGACGTCTTCATTGATCTTGAAGGCGTTGGTATGTTTAGAGATGGCGGCTGTACGCGCACGATCGAGCCAGAATTTTTTGCGCGCTTCCGGACTGACGGCAACAAAACCTTCGCCGACGCGTGTATTCGCCAGACGTACAACTTCCGACGCTGCTTGCGCTACTGCGTTTTCATCATCGCCGACGATATCGCCGAACAAAGCCATCTTCGGCAGAATGCCGCGCTTGGATTTGGTGGCGTAACCGACTGCGCGCAGATAGCGTTCGTCCAGATGCTCAAGGCCGGCCAGAATCGCGCCGCCTTTTTTGGTTTCAGCATCGAGGTAATCCTTGATCTCGACGATGGATGGAATCGCATCGCGCGAATGACCGAAGAACTCCAGACAAACCGTACGCGTGTGCTTAGGCATTTTGTGCAAAATCCAGCGTGCAGATGTGATCAAACCATCGCAACCTTCTTTTTGTACGCCCGGCAAACCGGACAGGAATTTATCGGTAACGTCCTTGCCCAAACCTTCCTTGCGGAAGGTGCGGCCAACAATTTCCAGCGTTTCTGTCTTGAAGGGCTGATTGACTTTGCCCTTCTCGCTCGGATGCGTCCATTCCAGCTTGAACTTGGCTAATGGCGCATCGTGAATTTTGCCGAGGTTGTGCTCCAGACGCGTGACTTCCAGCCAGTCGCCGTTAGGATCAACCATCCTCCAGCTCGCCAGATTGTCGAGCGCAGTGCCCCACAATACGGCTTTCTTGCCGCCTGCATTCATGGCGATATTGCCGCCTATGCAGGAAGCTTCAGCCGAAGTTGGATCGACTGCAAATACAAAACCGGCTTTTTCAGCAGCGTCGGAAACACGCTTGGTCACCACGCCTGCGCCTGAATAAATCGTCGCGTATTCGCGGTCGACACCAGGCAGCATGGTCATTTCGACCGCGCCCAAGGCTTCGAGTTTTTCGGTATTGATGACGGCCGACATCGGTGTCAGCGGCACTGCGCCACCGGTGTAACCGGTGCCGCCGCCACGTGGGATGATGGTCAGACCGAGTTCGATACAGCCTTTGACCAGGCCGGCCATTTCATCTTCGCTATCCGGCGTCAACACAACGAACGGATATTCAACGCGCCAGTCCGTGGCATCGGTCACGTGCGAGACGCGCGACAAGCCATCAAACTTGATATTGTCTTTTTCGGTATAGCGCCCCAAGACCTTGTTTGTGCGTTTGCGCAAATCATAGGTACGGCGGAATTCTTCGCCAAAGGCAGTCACTGCCTTACGGGCGGATTGCAACAGCGCTTCGACGGCAGCACCGCGACGGGATGCATTTTCATCGCTAGAGACAGTCAAATCGGTAATGCGGCGTTTTTCGACTTCGACCAAGCGATGATGCAGAGCATCAATCAATGCCTGACGGCGCTTGGGATTATCCAGCAGATCGTCTTGCAGATAGGGATTGCGTTGTACGACCCAGATATCGCCCAATACTTCGTACAACATCCGTGCGGAACGGCCAGTTTGTCTGGCGCCGCGCAGCTCATCGAGCAAGGCCCAAGCCTCTTCGCCTAGCAGGCGAATGACAATTTCGCGATCGGAAAACGAGGTGTAGTTATAGGGAATTTCACGCAAGCGGGTAGGAACAGCACCGCCGGGGCCATCGGCCAAAAGAGTCTGGATATGTACTGGGGCGTTCATCAGTGGGTCAATTTTGAATTAACGCTAAATAAGCATTTTAGCTGATTGCGGTGCAACATGCCTGCCCACCGTAGATACAACAAAAGCCGAAAAGATACTTTTTAGACAGGATTTTCAGAGCGAAGGAAGGCGATAGTCCGAGTCTTAAAACAAATTTCCCAGATATCGCCAAAACCCATCAGGGATATAAAGAAGTATCCAGGTCATCGTCAGATAGCGCAGGAATTTACCTATCGCCATATACAAGACGCATGGCCAGAACGGGAGTTTCAGCCAGCCGGCCAATAGACACAGTGGATCGCCTATGCCTGGCAGCCAGGCCAGCAGCATGGTTTTTGCGCCAAATCGCTCTAACCAGCCGAACCAGCGCGTTTGCCTTTCCTTGGCAAAAACCTGTTTAGCCCCCAAACCCATCCAGTAATTGACGATACCGCCCAAGGTATTACCCGCTGTCGCCACCAACAGCACCGGCCAGAACAGATCGGCATTGGCCTTGACGACCGCAAAGACGGCCGGTTCGGAACCCAGCGGCAACAAGGTCGCAGAGACGAAACTGATGACAAATACCGAAAACAGCCCGACCTGCGGCGCAGCCAACGTCACCAGCAACCACTGTACGGCAGCGTCAATCATGTTTTTGTCGGGTAAATTTCTTCAAATCTAGGGCTCATCTGCAGAAGAGAATCGGATTAAGCACACCAACCGGCGAGCCAAAGGTAATACTGCGCAACAAAGGGCGTCCATTATAATGATGTGCTGCACTGCATGAACACAAACCCTGTTTTCACGCGCGCCCCTGATATTGACACCTATGACTACCGACTATCTGAAGAAAATTTTAACCGCGCGCGTCTACGATGTCGCCGTGGAATCACCACTCGAGCTGGCACCAACGCTGTCGCAGCGTGTGGGCAATCAAATTTATTTCAAGCGCGAAGATATTCAAAGCGTCTTCAGCTTCAAGCTGCGCGGCGCATACAACAAGATGGCAAACCTGCCGCCGGCGCAGATGAAGCGTGGCGTGATTTGCGCATCTGCCGGCAATCACGCCCAGGGCGTAGCGCTGTCTGCAACCAAACTTGGCTGCCGTGCCGTCATCGTGATGCCAACCACCACGCCATCGGTCAAGGTTGAAGCAGTCAAAGCACGCGGCGGCGAAGTCGTGCTGTTCGGCGACTCTTACTCGGACGCTTACCAACATGCGCTGACGCTGGAGAAAAAACTCAAGCTGACTTTCGTCCATCCATTCGACGATCCTGATGTCATCGCTGGTCAAGGCACCATCGGCATGGAAATTCTGCGCCAGCACGCAGGTCCTATACACGCGATTTTTGTTCCTATCGGCGGTGGTGGTCTGATCGCTGGTGTGGCCGCGTATGTCAAAACGGTACGACCTGACATCAAAATCATAGGCGTGCAAACCACAGACTCCGATGCAATGGCACGCAGCCTGCACAGCGGTCGTCGCGTGACCTTGTCCGATGTTGGTCTGTTTGCAGATGGCACAGCCGTCAAGCTGGTCGGCGAAGAAACCTTCCGCCTGGCGAAACAATATGTGGACGAAGTCATCGTAGTGAATACCGATGAAGTCTGCACCGCCATCAAGGATGTGTTCCAGGATACGCGCAGCATCCTGGAACCTTCCGGTGCATTAGCAGTAGCAGGTGCAAAAGCATACCTCGAACGTGCGCGCTCCAATAAAAAACCGCTGAAAAATGAAACGCTGATCACCATTGCCAGCGGCGCCAATATGAACTTCGATCGCTTGCGCTTCGTGGCGGAAATGGCCGATATAGGCGCAGCGCGCGAAGGCGTGTTTGCTGTGACTATTCCGGAAGAACGCGGCAGCTTCAAGCGTTTTTGCGAACTGGTTGGTCCGCGCAATGTGACTGAATTCAATTACCGCATCAGCGATGCGAATCAGGCGCATATTTTTGTCGGCATGCAAATCGCCGATCGCGATGAAGCTGGCAAGATCGCAAAACATTTTGAAAAAAACGGATTCAAAACGCTGGATCTGACGCACGACGAACTGGCTAAAGGTCATATTCGTCATCTGGTCGGTGGCAAGAGCGATTTGACGCAAGATGAATTGCTGTATCGCTTTGAATTCCCGGAGCGTCCAGGTGCCTTGATGCGCTTCCTCGATAGCGTCGCGCCGAACTGGAATATCAGCCTGTTCCACTACCGCAATCAGGGTAGCGACGTGGGCCGCATTCTGGTCGGCCTGCAAGTACCGAAAAAAGAAATGAAAGCCTTCCGCGCCTCGCTCGCGGGATTGGGTTATCGCCATTGGGATGAGAGCGACAACCCTGCATATAAATTGTTTTTGTAAAAGCTGCTGCCATGACCAAGTCACACCAACCAGAAGCATCGCCGCTCGGCAAACCGTCTGTTTATCAGACGCAATACGACCCGTCGCTGCTCTTCCCGATTCCACGCCAAGGCAAGCGCGACGAACTAGGCCTCACCGGCGACCTGCCCTTCTTCGGCGTCGACATCTGGAACGCCTACGAAATATCGTGGCTGAACATGCGCGGCAAACCGCAAATAGCAATCGCCAAAATCATGGCGCCTGCCGATTCGCCCAACATCATCGAATCGAAATCGTTCAAGCTTTATCTGAATTCATTCAATCAAACCAAGCTGGGCGGCACCGACGCCTTGCTGGAATTACTGCGCGCAGATTTGTCGGCAGGTTTTGGCGCACCGGTGCAAATTACGCTAACGCTACCGGAAGACTTTTCCAAAGTAGCGATAGGTGAACTCGAAGGCATGTTGCTGGATCGTCTGGATATTGAAGTATCAGATTATTCGCCAGACGCATCTCTGTTACAGGCGACATTCGATGAACCAGTAGTGGAGGAAACACTGGTTTCAAATCTACTGAAATCGAATTGCCTGGTGACCGGTCAACCGGATTGGGGCAGCGTACAGATACATTATGTCGGCCCGCAAATCAATCAGGCAGGCTTGCTGCATTACCTGATTGGCTTCCGCGAGCACAATGAATTCCACGAACAATGCGTGGAACGCATCTTCATGGACATTCTGCGTCAATGCAAACCCCACAAACTTGCCGTCTATGCGCGCTACACCCGTCGCGGTGGCTTGGATATCAATCCGTGGCGCAGCAATTTCAGTACTGGCAAGCAACCTTCAAATGCGCGTAACGCACGACAATAGTGTCTTTAAGCAACATAAACGATGCTATTCTGCGGCGAGCTTGTCACGTCTGACAGCTACCGTTAAAATGCCCGGCCGGCGCTGTTCTGCGCCATATTCATAGATAAAAATGCGGGTTCCTGCTTGCCTCATATCACTCAGAGATAAGGTGCAAGCATGAACCATTCCGGATCGAACGACTCCTTATAAGCATAGATACGCTGCATGCATATTTTGGGCGCAGGATTTGATCAGCGCAGTCTTGCCGCACCAAAACTTTAACCAGGAAACAGATTGGATAGCCACCTGATGTCAGACGGCAGCCACCATCTCAAGAAATCATGAATCAAAAAACTGCGTTCGAAAGCGAACTGGCTGTACTTATCGTCGATACGCTCAATCTCGAAATCAAACCGGAAGAGATCGATCCTGCGCAATCGCTGTTCACCGATCTTGGCCTGGACTCGCTAGATGTGCTCGAGATTGCTCTGACCGTATCGAAAAAATATGGCGTCAAGCTGCGTTCTGACGATGAAAAAAATGCGCACATTTTTTCTTCCTTGCATGCCTTGGCCAGTCATATCGATCAACATCGCGCCAAATAACAAGCACCTGCCGTTGCCCGCGCCCATGTCCATTCAGGCTTTACGAAAATTGGCCATAACCGGGCTCGTGCTCAGCTATCCCTTGCTGGCACATTGGGCCTTATTGCTGCGCCCGGATCTTCCTCATGCAGCTCTTCTGTTTTTACCGACCTTACTCAATCTCTGGCTCGCATGGCTGTTCGGCAGCACTTTGCGCAAGGGACGTATGCCTTTGATCAGCGTATTCGCACAAATTGAACGGCAACAATTCTTGAAAATAAATGAACCCGATTTACCGACACCGATTGCTGATTACACACGCAAACTGACCATCATCTGGACCACCCTTTTCATCGCAATGGCGGCGGTTGCAACGTTGCTGGCCTTATCTGGTAAAACTGCATGGTGGGCAATATTCACCAGCCTAATCAGCTATGTATTGGTAAGCATTCTGTTCATCGGTGAATATTTTTTCCGATTGCAACGTTTCCCCGATCAGCCACATGCAAATCCCTTGAATCTTGCATGGCTCTTGATCAAATCCGGCCCTTTCTGGATGCGTCGACAGCGATGAACAACTATTCCGGCTCACTCGCCTTACTACGTCATTTCGATGCAGATACGCCTTTGGCCTATGTGCACGACCGTATCGTGACAGCGCAGGAATTTATCCATCACGCAACCGCACTCGCTGCACAATTTCCACAAGCAAAATACGCCATCAACTTGTGCGAAGACCGTTATTATTTTTTACTCGGTTTTGCAGCTGCACTGTTGCGACAACAGATAACGCTCCTGCCGTCGAGCCGCGCCACAAACGTACTGACCCAAATCGCCACGGATTATGAGGACAGTTATTACTTGTCCGATCAAGCATTTCCATCAAGTCTTGCCGGCTTCGACATACGCTCAGCACCAGTAACTGACGATACGCAGGGGTATGCAATCCCCACGATACCAGCCGATCAAATTGCCGCGATATTGTTCACATCAGGAAGCACTGGACCAGCGACTGCCCATGCCAAGACCTGGGGTATGTGGATTCAGGGCGCAGATCAATTGCAATATGCGTTTGCGCCAGCTATTGGTTCCTGCATCGTGGGAACCATCGCGCCGCAACATATGTTCGGCATGGAAAGCACCATCATTTATCCACTGCAATGGGGCTGCATGATTCATCATGCGCGCCCTCACCTGCCAGCCGATATTGAACAGGCTGTCAGCGAAGTCGATCAAGCTGTGTGGTTGATGACAACGCCTTTGCACTTGCGTGCATGTGTCACGGAAGATAAATATATTCCCGGCATCACTGGCGTCATCTCAGCCACAATGCCTTTGGATCAAACAAACGCATTGGCAATCGAAAATTTACTGCACTTACCGCTGCATGAAATTTATGGCTGCACCGAAGCTGGAATGATTGCTGCACGTCGTCCGGCACAAGATGAAAAATGGACGCTGTGCACTGACATTCAGTTACGCCACGATGAAAAAAATGCATGGATTGAAGGCCCACGTGCGCTGCCCTCTTTTGCATTATCTGATAGCATTGTTCAATATGATGCACGACACTTCAGTCTGCAAGGCAGGCTGACAGATATGATCAAAATTGCCGGAAAGCGCACCTCATTGGTCAAGCTGAACGCAGTCTTGTTGGCGATTGAGGGCATGACTGATGGTGTATTTTTTCAAGCTGAATCCGACAGTAGCAACACGCATGTTGAGCAACGATTAAGCGCTTTCTTTGTATCGGATAGTCTGACAAGCGCACAGGTCATCGCGGCATTACGCCTGCAAATCGATCCTGTTTTTATCCCGCGTCCGATTTTCAAGGTTGAGCGATTACCGCGCGATGCGAATGGCAAACTAACGCGTGCAGCACTCACTGCACTTGCCCAAACATGTGCAAGGACAAAAGATATCAATACTCTGCGTCACATCGGCACAGTACTGCCCGACCATCCTGCACTGGCAGGGCATTTCCCAGGCAATCCTATCGTGCCGGGTTTATTGCTGTTATCTGAGGTTGTGAGCATTGCCAGCGCTCATGCCCACATAAATGGCGTCAAGCAGGTGAAATTTCATACTCCGCTGAAACCAGGACAGGAATATGTCATCAGCTTCAGCACAACTGTCACACAAACACTCAAGTTCGCGATTCATTACGAGCAAACACTGATCGCCAACGGCCTGCTGCAATTGCAAGGTGCTGAACATGGCTAAGGGTTGGTTAGATCAGTCCGAGCGCGGCAGCCTGTTTGCCATGCAAGCGCTCGCGTGGGTAACGCTCAAATTAGGCCGTCGCTTCGGCCGTATTTTTCTGCTGCCGATTTGCGCATACTTCATTATTTTCTCTGGTAGCGCACGTCGTAGTTCCTTCAATTACCTGCGCCGAGTGTTGCCGCACAAACCGCGCTGGCTAGATGTAGTGCGGCACTACCATACGTTTGCCAGCACTATTCACGATCGTATTTATCTGCTGTCAGGGCAGCATCACTATTTCGATATTCGCATACACGGCTATGACGCTGTTGCACCTTTATTGCGTCGACAGGGTTGCATCATGCTCGGCTCGCATCTGGGTAGTTTTGAGGTACTGCGGGCACTCGGCATGTTCGACCAGTCCTTACCCGTCAACGTACTCATGCATGACGAACATGCAGAAAAATTGAACAGTATCTTGCGCAATTTGAACCCGGCAATTCAACCTGGTGTCATAACATTAGGTCAAGCCGATACCCTGCTGAAAGTGCAGGAGTGCATAGAACGCGGCGAAATCGTCGGCATTCTTGGCGACCGTACATTTAAAAGTACAAAAAATGTCGAATGTAATTTTCTCGACGGTCAGATCACCTTGCCGCAAGGGCCATTTGCATTGGCAGCCATTTTGAAAGCGCCGGTCATACTGTTCTTCGGCTTGTATCAGGGAGGCAAACGCTATGATCTGCACTTTGAAATCTTCGAAGCCGACCCGGCAGTTGATCGCAGTCAGCGTCAGCAACGCATCAATGAGTGGGCGCAACGCTATGCAGATAGGTTGGCTCATTACTGTCGTCTGGCGCCATTCAACTGGTTCAATTTTTTCGATTACTGGAAATAAATCGCCATGCTTAATCCCGCACGCCTTCTTTTGACATGCCTGTTTTTCTTTTCTCCGCTTTGTGCTTCGGCCCAGTCCTGGGGTTTGCCGCAATTGATGGAAACAATGGCGAAAGTGGAGTTGAGTCAAAGTCGTTTTACTGAAAAGAAAACACTCGCCTTGTTGAAGGCGCCACTGGAATCAAGCGGCACGCTCACCTATCGTCGTCCTGGCTTTGTCGAAAAACATGCGTTGTCGCCGCAAGATGAAGTCATCACAGTCGAAGGCGATCAACTCACTTGGCAAAACAATGTCACCAATAAAAAGCGCAGCATCCGCCTGCAAAGCAATCCACCCATCTGGGCATTTGTTGAAAGCATACGTGCGACGCTGGCCGGCGATTTGAAAACACTGCAGCGCTTCTACGATGTTAGGCTCGAAGGAAGCGCCGCACGCTGGACACTCACTCTGTCGCCATCAGACGATGCCATGCGCGAAAACGTCAAGATATTGCGCATAGAAGGAATGGGTAATCGTATGACATTGGTCGATATATTAGAAGCTGGTGGCGACCGTTCCATCATGACAATTCAACATGATTAAGTTGCGCAACAAGGCTATCGTCGCATGCTGGTTATTGCTGCTCGCTTTCAGCGCGTGGATAGCTGTCGCACATACCAAGATCTATACCGATCTAACCGGTTTTTTACCGACCGCACCTGATCGCACGCAACAACTCCTGCTGGATCAATTACGCGAAGGTCCTGCCTCACGCCTGATCCTGATCGGCATCGAGGGCGACACACCGGAAAAACTTGCAAACCTGAGCCGCAATCTGGCGCATGCCATGCGTCAAGATCAGCGCATTACCTTCGTCCATAACGGAGAATTCAATGCGCTGACAAATGAACGCGATATCTTGCTGCGCTACCGATATCTGCTCAGCCCTGCAATCACGGAAAATCATTTCGATGTCGCTGCATTAAAAACCTCATTGCAAGCCAGCGCGCAAATGCTGTCCTCGCAAGGTGGCTCCTTTGCCAAACAGTTGATTCCGATGGACCCGACCGGCGAAGTGGCACGTATTTTTTCTCTATGGACACCAGCTGCGCAAATCAGCATGCACGATGGCGTATGGTTTGCGACAGATAACAGCCGCGCATTATTGATCGCACAAACGGCCGCGTCCGGCATGGACGTCAACGCACAACAAGACATCCTCACAAACATACGCCAACAATTCACCAATGCAGCAACAGAAGAAAAAAGTCAGGCGCAGCTCTTGCTGTCCGGCACCGGCGTCTTCGCCGCAGAATCACGCAAACTGATAGAAAGTGATTCATGGCGCTTATCAGTGATTGCCTCAACGCTGGTATTGCTGGTGCTATGGCTGACCTACCGCTCCATCGGTTTGACCATGCTGGCGTATGTGCCAGCGATATCAGGCCTGCTGATCGGCACCGCTGCGGTATCACTGGTATTTGGTGGCGTGCACGGTATTACGCTGGCATTCGCAGCTACCCTGATCGGGGAAGCTGTCGACTATCCTAATTACGCCTTCCTCCACACTGCACGCGGCGAACCTGTTCGCAATGCCTTGCTACGCGTCGGACCAACGCTGCGGCTGGCGATTCTGACCACAACCTTCAGCTCGATTGCGATGCTGCTATCGAGCTTCTCTGGATTGGCACAATTGGGCTTGCTGTCACTGGTCAGTGTTGCTGTCGCCGGTTTGACTACTTATTTCGTGTTGCCCGTCATTGCAGGTTCTACGCTCACTTCACGCAAGTTGGAACACCTGCCTATCAAATTATCGCCAGGCAATCGTTGGCGTGTGCTGGTGCTGCCTTTGGTATTCATCTCTCTCGCCGCACTGTTTGTGCAACGTCAGCAATTATGGGACGACGATCTGGCGAGTTTGAGCCCCATTTCCGCCTCGGCAAAGAAACTGGATCAGGAATTACGCAACCAATTAGGCGCACCGGATGTGCGTTACTTACTCGTTGCTGCAGGCAAGGATCGTGAGCAAGCACTGCAGCAAAGCGAACAAGTACGTTCGGATTTGTCGAAATTGGTAGACGAAGGCGTGATCGGCGGCTTCGATATGGCTGCCAATTATTTACCCAGCGCATCCCTACAAATGCAACGCCAGGCAGCTTTGCCGAACGACAAGGAACTTACAAATAACTTGCAACAGGCGCTGGTAGATCTACCATTCCGTAGCGATGCATTCACTCCCTTCATCAAGGATATTGCAGCCGCAAAGCAGCAAGCACTGCTGAAAGCAGAAGATCTCGACCACAGTTCACTCGGCTTAAAGGTTCGCTCATTGCTACTAGATGACAAACAAGGTGCAGTCGCATTGATCACCTTGAGCGGCGTACGCGATCCAGCTCGTCTGCAAGCAGCGTTACCCGCCTTGCAAGAAAAAGGATTGCGCGCCATTGACCTGAAAGACGATACCGGCCACCTGATCAGTACCTATCGTGATGAAGCGCTGCATTTATCCGCATTCGGTATGGTCTTGATTACGTTGCTGCTATTGGTCAGCCTGCGTTCATGGCGACTTACACTGCGCGTGCTCTATCCGGTCATCTCGGCAGTGATACTTAGTATCGCCGTGACTGTCATCGTCTTGGGTGAGAAATTGACGCTATTCCATCTGGTCTCCATGCTGTTGGTCATAGGAATAGGCTTGAATTATTCCATCTTCTTCAACCGTGAAGAAACCAGCGCAGACGACACTCAGCGCAATCATCTATCGCTGATTACTTGCGGCCTGACGACTTTCCTGTCATTTGGCACACTGACCTTATCCAGCTTGCCCGTCTTGCATGCCATCGGACAAACCGTCACTATCGGTGCAGTATTGAGTATGGTCTGCGCCTATTTACTGGCGCGCCCAACGCGTACCGGGATAGCATGATGCGCTTTGCTATAATCGCCAGCACTTTCAGCCCACGGACTTGATCTTGCAACCTATCTATTTGTCCGCCTTTACCGCATCCAGCGCGTTGGGACACGGCTTGAAGGCAACGCTGCATGCGTTGCAATCAGAACACTCGGGCCTGCGCGAAAATGATTTCCAGGAAAACCCGATTTCCACCTGGATAGGTCGTGTCGAAGGCATAGAACAGGAAAAAATTCCTGCTGCCTTATCCGCTTACGATTGCCGCAACAACCGCCTGGCACAAATCGGTTTGCAACAAGACGGGTTCGTTTCTGCCGTTGAGCGCGCCAAAACCGCATACGGTGCGGATCGCGTTGGCGTCATTCTCGGCACATCAACCTCCGGTAATTTTGAAACGGAAATCGCGTTTCGTTTCCATAAAACGCATGGTGTCTGGCCTGCATCCATGCATTTTCGCGAACAACATAATTTGTTCGGACTGGCAGATTTTGTACGACTATCGCTCGCTGTCAGCGGCCCGTCTTATGTGATCTCCACCGCCTGTTCTTCCAGCGCAAAAGTATTCGCCAGTGCTGCACGGCTCATTCGGCAAGGTTTATGCGATGCCGTCGTGGTCGGTGGCGTTGACTCATTATCGTGGTCAACACTCTATGGCTTTACTGCGCTTGAGCTGACTTCGTCGCAACCGTGTCGCCCTTGGGGTAAGGATCGCAACGGCATTTCTATCGGTGAAGCAGCTGGTTTTGCCTTGCTGGAAAAAGAACAACACGGCGAACTGGCGCTCTTGGGCTACGGTGAGTCGAGCGATGCTTATCACATGTCTACACCGCATCCGCAAGGACTAGGTGCACAACAAGCGATGCAAGCCGCGCTCAATAGGGCAGACTTATCGCCAACTGATATCGATTACATCAATCTGCATGGCACCGGCACTCCCAGCAACGACGCCTCGGAAGATGTAGCCGTTGTTGCCGTTTTCGGCACTGAAGTTGCATGCAGTTCTACCAAAGGTGCAACCGGCCATACGCTAGGCGCAGCCGGCATCGTGGAAGCGGTTATCAGCCTGCTCTGTCTGCAACATGGTCTGATACCGGGCGCCACGAATACACAGCAAATAGATCCCTTGTTACGCGCAAATTTTATACAGAGCAACCGCAAGGCAACACTGCACAATGTAGTCAGCAACTCATTCGGTTTTGGCGGTACCAACTGCAGTCTTTTATTTGGGAAGCCGCGCGCATGATTGAAGTCTTCATCGAAAGCGTAGGAGTCATTGCTCCCGGTATGGTCGGATGGGTAGAAGCACAACCCATCCTCAGTGGCAGCACGCCTTACGTCTGGCGCGAACTGCCAACAATTGCCCCAGCCATACTGCCTGCTACCGAAAGACGACGTTGCATTGCTTCTGCCCGCCTCGCATTGAGCTCGGCTTGCGAAGCACTTGCTACACACACCACTGAAACGACACGCCCTGTTTCCTGTGTATTTGCCAGTTCCGACGGCGACGGACAGATCATCCATCAGATCGCTGATAGTTTGGCGCAAGAAGAACCGGACGTTTCTCCGATCCGTTTTGCCAACTCTGTCCATAACGCAGCATCCGGCTACTGGAGCATCGCTGCCGGATTGACGCAGGCATCGACGACGATCTGCGCATTCGACGATACATTTCCCGCAGCATTGCTGGAAGCCGCTGTACAAACCATCGATGAGCAGCAAGACGTCCTGATGACCGCATACGACATGCGCTTCCCAGAACCATTTGCAGCATTGCGCCCAACCGCACTGGACTGCGCAATCTCTTTGCTGCTGACGAATCAGCGTACTGATAAAACGATGGCCAAATTACAGATAGCTTTGGTTGAGCATTGCGCAGCCACAGCCTTGCCTGCCGATTTGCCGGCCTCATTCCTGAGCAATCCGGCTGCACATGGCCTTCCTCTGTTGGCAGCGTTGGCAACTCCTGCGGCACAAACCGTCTATCTCGATTACCTCAATCGCAGCTTAATGGTCACAATACAGCCATGAAAACGCACATCGATATCGCGGCATTGATTCCGCATCAGGGTTCTATGTGCCTGCTGCACGAAGTAATATCGTGGGACGACCATCACATCCGCTGCTCCGCCATCAGCCATCGCGATCCACAACATCCTTTGCGTAGTGCAGATGGCTTAATGGCGGTATGCGGCATTGAATATGGCGCGCAGGCAATTGCTGTACATGGTGGTTTGCTGGCAGATAATCCACATGCATCGCGCGCAGGTTATCTGGCGAATGCAAAAGATGTAAGCTGGTCCATAGCACGACTGGATACGATCAGCGACGACCTGATCGTAGATGCAAAAAAGCTGATCAGCGAAAGCGGACGCTCAATTTACGAATTTACACTTTCCGCACAGGAAAAAATCCTGGTCCAAGGTCGTGTCGCCGTTGTACTCGAAGGAGAATCTGCATGAAACGCGCACTCGTCACAGGCGGTAGTGGCGCGATCGGCTCCGCCATCTGCCGTCAGCTTGCCGCTGAAGGCATACACGTCATTGTGCACGCGCATAGTAATCCGGCAGCAGCGGATGAATTGGTAAAGGAACTCATAGCTTCCGGCCACAGTGCACAATCAAGCAGCTTCGACGTCACCGATGCCGTGGCAACCAGCCATGCATTAGAAGAGCTACTGAAAGACGGCGCAATTCAGATCGTCGTCAACAATGCAGGAACACATGACGATGCCTTGATGGTCGGCATGGAATCCGAGCAATGGATGCGCGTGATCGATATTTCACTAAACGGTTTTTTCCACGTCACACAACCGTTATTGCTCGCCATGATGGCAACGCGCTGGGGCCGCATCGTCAATATGTCGTCTATCGCCGGCATCATGGGTAATCGCGGACAAGCCAATTACGCTGCAGCCAAGGCTGGCCTGCATGGTGCAACAAAATCGCTGGCACTTGAACTGGCTTCACGCGGCATCACAGTCAATGCCGTTGCGCCTGGCATTATCGCCTCGCCGATGACGCAGGATGTATTTCTACAAACGGCAATTGATCAGATCGTACCCATGAAACGCGCGGGTCAACCACATGAAGTCGCCTCCTTGGTCAAATTCCTGGTATCAGATGACGCTGCCTACATTTCCGGGCAAATCATTTCGATCAATGGAGCGATGGCGTGATGACCACGACCAATCCGAAGGAAGATTTCGCGGTCGTTATTCCGGCATTTAACGAAGGTGCGACTATCCGCGATCTGGTTGAACGCACCTTGCTTTATGTCCGCCATGTCATCGTAGTCGATGATGGCTCATCAGATAACACTGTCGATGCGCTGGACGGATTGGATATCACCCTGCTGCGCCACGCACGCAATGAAGGCAAGGCGGCAAGTTTGTGGGATGGCATGCAAGTGGCACGTACGCATGCACGCCTGGGCATCATCACCTTAGATGGCGATGGTCAGCATCGCCCTGAAGATATTCCACGCTTGATTGATCGCTTTCGCACAGCAGAAAACGCCATTGTGATCGGATCGCGCCTGCACGAAAAAGAAAATATCCCGCGCGCACGCTACAACGCCAACCAGTTCGCAAACTTCTGGATTTCATGGGCAGCGGGTTATCGCATCATCGATAGCCAGTCCGGCTTTCGCATTTATCCGATCGACTTGCTGGAACATCTCAAGATAAATCATCAAAAATCATCATGCTTCGTATTCGAAAGCGAAATATTGATAGAAGCAGCGCGTCTGGGCATCCGCAGCGTACCGGTCAAAATTCCAGCAATCTACGCAGTACATGCACGTGCCAGCCATTTCCGCCCCGTACTGGATATTGCACTCATCACACGCATGATCACGTGGAAATTACTGTCTCGCGGCCTGTATTTGAAAGGCTTGATTCAGAGCTTGCACGATAAGCAATAGATCCATTAGTAAGCGAGCAGCCTTACAAATTCCACCTAGTTATGTTTTAATCGACTCATCAAAAAATAAAAAAGCAATAGCTATGGCAAGCCGCCTTAAAAAGGTGCGTCTTATCTGCAACAGACAGGCCAGCACCCACTCAGCTTTCCCGATTCAGGCCCTATTGCCATCGAATAGGCCTATAATTCCTCGCAGAGTCCTTTTTTTGTGCGTCGCACCATGAACCATTTAAGTCAAATTCTCCCCCCTGCCAACGTAGTCCTTGATCTGGACGTATCCAGCAAAAAACGTACGTTTGAACAGGTTGGTTTAATTTTCGAAAACAACTGTGGCATTGCCCGTTCCGTCGTCTCCGACAATCTGTTCGCGCGCGAACGGCTTGGCTCGACCGGCCTTGGCCATGGCGTTGCCGTGCCACATGGTCGTATCAAGGGATTGAAAGCGCCGTTGGCTGCTTTCGTTCGTCTGGCACAACCTATCCCGTTTGAATCGCCAGATGGCCAGCCCGTCAATCTGCTGATCTTTCTGTTGATCCCCGATCACGTGACGCAACAACATCTGGAAATTCTGTCCGAACTGGCAGAAATGTTTTCCGATGAAACATTCCGTAACTTGCTTGCAACTATCGAAGATCCAGCGGCTGTGCATGCGCGCCTGATCACGTGGCAACCTAGTCTGCAAAACACCAACTAACCGCCGCACTGTTTCCCGGTGCGTATCTGTCCCTGCCTGCGTCCACCATGCCACTACCGACACCGCTCTCCATCCAGCAACTCTACGACGACAACCGTGAATCGCTACAGCTAGGATGGTTTGCGGGATTTCCCGGTGGCGAGCGCCTGATCTCCGGCGATGCGACATCGGCAGCGGATCAAGTCGGTCACTTGAACTTGATTCACCCGGGCCGCATCCAAGTCTTCGGCCATCAAGAAGTCGAGTACTACCAGCGTCTGTCGCCAAATGGCCGCGCTCATCACACCGCTGAGCTGGTCGCCGGCGAACCACCTGCTTTCATCATCGCGCAAGGTCTGGAAACGCCAGCCAACATCATGGAGATTTGCGACGACAAGAATATTCCCTTGTTCTCGACTCCCTTGCCTGCTGCGCAAGTCATCGATTACCTGCGCGTCTATCTGTCGAAAAAGCTGGCGCAACGCATCACCATGCATGGCGTATTCATGGACGTGCTGGGTGTAGGCGTATTGATTACCGGTGAATCCGGCCTCGGTAAAAGCGAGCTGGGCCTGGAATTGATTTCACGCAATCACGGCCTAGTGGCCGATGATGCAGTCGAGTTTGCGCGCATCGCACCACACATGATTGAAGGTCGTTGCCCACCACTGCTACAAAATTTATTGGAAGTACGCGGCCTGGGCTTGCTCGATATCCGTACGATTTTTGGCGAGACTGCGGTACGCCGCAAGATGCGTCTGAAGCTGATCGTACATCTGGTTCGTCGCAGCACGCTGGAAGAAAGTTATGAACGCTTGCCACTGCCGTCGCAGAGCGAAGAAATCCTCGGCCTGTCGATACGCAAAGTCGTCATTCCAGTTGAAGCCGGTCGAAATCTGGCAGTTCTTTTGGAAGCGGCGGTACGCAATACCATTTTGCAATTGCGCGGCATCGATACCTTGAAAGACTTCATGGTACGTCAGCAAAAAGCGATGGAAAGCGACGAATAAAAACCGCAAAGTTGTGGTGTCACAACCTTCCTCTTGTGCTTGCGGTATCATGGCCGCATGCGCATCATTCTCATCACTGGAATCTCCGGGTCCGGCAAATCTGTCGGGCTTAATGCCCTCGAAGACGCAGGTTATTTTTGCGTCGACAATCTTCCACCTACGCTGCTACGCGCGCTAGTTGCCACTCGCATCGAAGAACATGCGGATAAGTTGGCCATCGCGATGGATGCGCGCAGTGCAAGCTCTCTGATCGGTTTGCCGGCCGATATCGCCTGGCTACAAAGTCAAGGGCACGATGTCAAAGTACTATTCCTGACAGCCAAGACGGATTCATTGATCGCACGTTTTTCTGAAACCCGACGCAGCCATCCACTCTCGCATCGTGGCTTTACCAGTGATGCCGCAGCTGATAGACGTACGCTGACGGAATGCATACGCGAAGAACGCGAAATGTTGTCCGGCGTAGAAGAAGTTAGCCATGTGATCGACACCTCCGGCATGAACGCGAACAAATTGCGCGCATGGCTGAAGGCTTTGATGGAAACGGATCGATCGCCTCTGACACTATTGTTCGAATCCTTCGCCTTCAAATTCGGCGTGCCACTCGATGCCGATCTGGTATTCGATGTACGGGTATTGCCTAATCCACATTACGATCTGGCTTTACGCCCTTTGACGGGTCGCGATGCACCGGTCCAAGAGTTCTTGCGAGCGCAGCCTGATGCCACTGCATTGCTGGCGGATATACGCGGTTTTGTTGAAAAATGGCTGCCTGCTTTCAAGAATGATAATCGCAGTTACCTGACCGTTGCCATTGGTTGCACTGGCGGTCAACATCGTTCTGTCTACATGGTTGAGCAACTTGCCGAATATTTTCGCGCCCATGAGCATGTCATATTGCGCCATCGCGAACTGAGCTGATCTCAGGGCTGTCTAAACCAGTACAAGCAAGCTGCATTTCGCCCATTACTGACACGCTTTCCACCATGTCTGACAACGAACACTGGCTTCCGCTCTTCCCCCTCAATACCGTCCTGTTCCCGGGCGGCATACTCCCGCTGAAGGTTTTTGAAACGCGCTATGTCGACATGGTGCGCGATTGCATGAAGCGCGAATCGCCATTCGGCGTAGTCTTGATCAAATCGGGCCAGGAAGTCGGTACGGCCGCTGAGCCGGAAAATGTCGGTTGCCTCGCACACATCACAGACTGGAATGCACCGCAACTCGGTGTACTGTTATTGCGCACGGAAGGTGGCGCACGCTTTCGCATTCTGGAAACACGCGTACACAAGGATCAGCATCTGGAAGCGCGCGTTGAGATGCTAGACCACGACGGCCCTAGCTTAGTGACGAAACAATATGAACCCTGCGCCGATACACTCAAGCTCATCATCCACGACATCAATGTCAAAGGTCGAGCCGAACAAGGCCCGGATTTTGAAAGTCCGTTTGCAGAAACGCTGCATCTGAACGATGCAGGCTGGGTGGCAAATCGATGGAGTGAGATTCTGCCGATACCGTTGAAAGCACGGCAGAAATTATTAGAGCTAAACGATCCGCAAACCCGCTTGACGATCATTCAGCAATACTTGCAACAGCATCAAATCATCTGAAGCAAGACTATCAGGACAACAAATCCGGCTCGCGAAATACTGCAAGCAACAACTTCTTAACCGGTGCTGGCAATGGCGCATCAACCATCTTATCTGCTGGATACCAAACGTAATTGTCTTGTCCAGCGCGTTCCAGGCGACGCGCCAATGCTATGCGATACGGCGTCACATGCAGTTTGAAATGTGTGAACACGTGGGTAAACATAGGCAACTTTTCCAACGATGCGCTCACACCGAATGGTGCAATCGCCAGTGCCAAGGCTGCATCAAAATGTGTAGCGTCTCCGTCTGTCTCAGATGCGATTTCCGGCAGCGATAACAAGCCGCCCCAAATTCCTTTATCCGGACGCTGCTCCAGCAAGACTTGATTCTTATCCACGATGAGCAACATCGTCGTCTCTTTTTCTGGCACGGCTTTTTTCGGTTTGCGTACCGGCAGTTCATTGGTGCGGCCGCTCGCATAAGCCACGCAGCGATGCGCCAAGGGACAACGTTGGCAAGATGGACGATTGCGTGTGCACAAGGTTGCGCCCAAATCCATCAAGCCTTGCGTGTACGCCTCTACGTCACTCTCTGGTAACAAGGCGACGGCGCGCAACCACATTTCATTTTCAACCGCTTTCTCACCTGGATAACGCTCAACGCCAAACACGCGTGCGAATACGCGTTTGACGTTACCGTCCAGAATCGCAGCGCGCGTACCGTAGGAAAATGCAGAAATTGCCGCCGCCGTTGAACGACCTATGCCCGTCAACTGTTCCAGCAACGCAGGATCGCTAGGAAAGACACCACCGTATTCAGTAACTATCGTCTGCGCGCATTTATGCAAATTGCGCGCACGCGAGTAATAGCCCAATCCGCTCCAATGCGACATCACCTCCTCCGAGGATGCGGCGGCTAACGACTGGACTGTAGGAAAGGTTTCAAGAAAGCGCAGGTAATACGGAATCACCGCCGCAACTTGCGTCTGCTGCAACATGATCTCTGATAACCAGACGCGATACGCATCCCGCGTATTCTGCCAAGGCAAGGCATGGCGACCATACTGCTTTTGCCATGTAATCACATCGAGGGAAAAACTCGGATCGGCTAATGTTGCAGCCGCTTCCTTTAATAATTTATCCGGGGAGACTGCTGCACTGCTTTGTTCACTGACTACACGTTTCATCTAGATCTAGGCCGCCGCTTTGTAAGAATCCAACTGCGCCATGATCGCCGTCTTCAATTCATTTTCCAAACGCGTCAATGCTGCGCGTTGCGTATCCAACTCAAATTGCATTTGCTCAAATGCCAGCACTTTTTCTTCCAGACTATCAGTGGCTACGTGGATTTTCTCTATCGATTTCTTGCGACGCTTCAATTGCACTTTGTGCTCACCGATTTGAGCCTCCAGCGGTGCCATTACTACTTTCAACCAGGCTTCCACATCACGATTGGCTTGCAAGAAGCTTTGTTTGACACGCGATGCGATGGAGTCGAAAAACTTCTGCATCAACACCACTTGTGGCGTAGTCAGGATGGTCGCTGCACCGAACTGCTTGTGATACAGCTGTTCGATCATCAAGATTTCCTTGCTGTATTTTTCCAGCGAAAACGGCATCGGTGTCGACAAGGCCAGACCATGCTCGGTCGAAAACTTGCGGTACATGACCGCCATCATTTCGCCGATTTCATCCGTTTTTTGCGAAGACAAATCCAGGTTGTGCAAAGCCTGCTGGAAGAATTCCCTGACCGCCTGACGCAAGCCTGAAGAGAATTTACTTTTCTCCATCGCATCGCGCGTCTTGTTGATATTGTCTTTCAACACACCCATACCGAGATGCGTAAACACTTCCGTCGACAAGCGTGCGAATACGGAACGCGTCGCCTGTAATTTAAACAAGCTGCCATCGAATTCCGTTTTCTCCATATCGATGCGCTTCATCATATGTTGCAAGATATTCTGGTTCTTGCCACGCAAGCTTTTCAGCTCGATCAATTGCTCCACCACATTGCGCACACGCGACGACAGCAAGGCTTGCTTGGACGAAGTGAGTTCATTGACCTCTGCCATCAATTGCGTACGGATGATGTCTTGCTTGGCCGGTAGCAGCTCGTTGGACAATGCGTTTTCCAGCGTAGGCAAACGACTCTTGGCCAGCAACGGTGCATCAAGGTTGATTTTGCCAACCAGGCCTTTTTGCGCAGAGACCGGGAATATCTGGCGCTCGGACAGATCCAGCGTTTGCGCCACGCTGGTAACTTGCATGCGTATCTGTTGCTCGACTTCAGCAGGTGTACGCAGCTCATCCCACATGCTGTCGATCTTGTTCAAGACCACCATGCGACCGGCACCCGTACCGCCAATGTGATTGCGCCAGATATCGATATCGCTTTTGGTCACGCCGGTATCTGCAGCCAGAATAAATAGCACTGCATGTGCATTCGGGATCAAGTTCAACGTCAGCTCAGGTTCAGTACCGATCGCATTCAAACCCGGCGTATCGACGATGACCAAACCTTGTTGCAACAAAGGATGCGGGAAGTTCACGATCGCATGACGCCATTGCGAAATCTCCACCATGCCTTCGTCATCCACTGCCATCACCATGTCGAGATCGGTTTCATCGTACAAGCCGTAACGCGCCGCTTCTTCTATCGGTACGCGCTTGGTCAAACTGACTTGCTTGAAGGCTTCCAACATGCCGTCCGCAGACGAAGTATCGAGCGGCAATACAGTCCACACTTGATTCTGTGTCTTGAAATCGCTGGTCGATTGCGCTTCGGCACGCGTTTCTATCGGCAGCAAACGTATCGAAGGCGGGAAAGTTTCGTCATACAGCAATTCGGTCGGACACATCGTGGTGCGACCGGCAGAGGTCGGCAAAATGCGCTGACCGTAATCAGCAAAGAAAATCGCGTTGATCAACTCCGATTTACCGCGCGAAAATTCAGCGACGAAGGCAATCGATAATTTATCTTCATTCAGGCGAGAAAGCGTTTGCAGAAAACGCTGATCGCTGGCGCTATCAGACAGGTCGCCAACATCCACGCAATCGCGATAGCGTTCCAGTGCGCTTTTGACGCCATTGCGCCAGTCACTGTATTCCTGAAACTTTTGCACCAGATTACTCACGTGAACCTCTTTTATCTTGTTTTATGACGTGCGCCCAGAGCGACACTAGCACTGCTACCTACTTTTGACAATTTGGACAGTAAAAGGTCGAGCGCTGGCCCTGCACGATTTGCTTGATCGGTGTATTGCAAATACGGCAAGGCTCCCCTGCACGTGCATAGGCAAAATAGTTTTGCTGAAAGTAACCGGACTGCCCGTTTACCCCGATGAAATCTTTCAAAGTACTGCCACCCTGCTCTATAGCAGCAGCCAAGATCTGGCGTATCGCCTCAGCCAAACGCTCATAACGCACCAGGCCGATACGGTGCGCCGGCGTCTTGGGATTGATACGCGCCTGGAACAAACTCTCTGATGCATAGATGTTTCCGACACCGACAACGATGTCGCCGGCCAGCAACACCTGCTTGATTGCAGAAGTGCGGCTACGCGTTTGACGATACAGCCATTGCGCAGTAAACAATTCTTCCAGCGGTTCGACGCCCAACGTCCGCAGCAGCAAATGATTTTCCACCGCACCATCTGCGGCGGGATGCCACAACACCGCACCGAATCGACGGGGATCGCTCAAGCGCAAAACCTGACTCCCGACTTGCAAATCGAAATGATCATGCTTCTTGGGCGGTACATCCGACGGCAAGATACGCAGATGACCAGACATACCCAAATGAATAATCAGCGTGCCATGATCAAAATGAACCAATAGATATTTTCCGCGTCTACCCGTACTACGCACCGTATGTCCGGCTAAGGTCTGCGATAAGGCAGTGGGGAATGGCCAGCGCAAACCGGTATGGCGCAACTCCACACCGGTAACGATTTGTCCTTCCAGATGCGGGGCAACGCCGCGACGCGTTACTTCAACTTCAGGTAATTCAGGCATGGCGACTGCGGTTTCCTTGATGATTTAAACAATGCTACCGAGGTAGCGCATTGCACGACGGTTGAGCGTAGAATAAAAGCTTGCTCTATTTGCATGGACTTCAATTGAAAAATGCCCTTGTCATTGTAACGCTGTCAGTCCTGTTCTCGGCTGGTGCCGATCTGCAGGCTCAACCCTTGGCGCAAGTACAAGCGCGAGACAAACCTATTGCTCAAGACGAGCAGACGCCGATCGTCGCCAAACCTTCTGCCGAAAAAAAAGCCGCCAGCAACAAGGCTGATGACCCGCTACCATCCGTTCCGCTGACTAGCGAACTGATGTACAAATTGTTACGTGCCGAGCTGACTTATCAGCGTGGTGATTGGCAGTTGCCCTATGTAACGATGCTCTCCACCGCACAAGAAACACGCGATCCACGCTTGGCACGACGCGCAGCAGAAATTGCACTGAACGCCAAGCAAGTCGGCGAAGCACTGTCAGCCGTTCGCTTGTGGCACGAACTGGCACCCAACTCGGATGAAGCCAACCAGTTCTATCTCGGTCTGGTCGTCCTTGGCGACAATCTGAAGGAAGCCAAACCGATCTTTGTCGAGCGCCTGCGCGAAGCCAGTCCGCAAGCACGCGGCTTGCTCATCCTGCAAATCCAGCGTCTGCTAGGTAGCACCAAAGATAAAAACGCTGCTTTCGCCGTATTGGAAGAAATCACAACGCCTTATCAAGATTTGGTCGAAACTCACATTGCATTGGCACAAAGCGCCTTTGCCAAAAATGACATCGTACGTGCACGCACTGAAGCTCAAACAGCACTCAAGATGAAGCCGGATCTGGAAATTGCCGTCCTGATGGTCGCGCAATCGATGCCGGATCGCGCGCAAGCATTGCAAATCCTGTCCAATTTCCTGAAAGACAATCCGAAATCGCGTGATGTACGTATCGCTTACGCAAAAATCCTGATCGACGACAAGCAATACGATCAGGCACGCGCGCAATTCGACATCCTGTTGCAAGCCAATCCCAACGATTTGACGATACTGTATGCGATGGGCATCCTCGGCGCACAGACCAATGACATCCCTGCCGCAGAAAAATACCTGACCGCATACCTGAAAGCATTGGAAGACAGCCCAGACGATGATCGCGATCCGGTGCAAGCCTTGCTGATCCTCTCGCAAATTGCAGAAGATCGTAAGGACTACCCGGCAGCGCTCAAATGGCTAGCGCAGGTCGAGCCTGGCCCTGCTTATCTCGCTGCGCAAATCAGAAGCGCACAAATCATGGCCGGTACTGGCGATATCAATGGCGCTCGCAATCTGCTCAGCCATTTGAAACCGGAAGGCCAGCGCGAACAAATCCAAATCATCGTTGCCGACGCACAGTTGCTGCGTGATGCCAACCGCATCCCGGAAGCAATGACCGTTCTGAACAATGGTTTAAAGCGTTTCCCTGACGATACCGGCTTGCTGTACGACCACGCCATGCTGGCGGAAAAAGCAAATCGCTACGACCTGATGGAAACCTCGCTGCGCAAGATCATCCGCCTCGCGCCGGATAATCAACACGCCTATAACGCGCTCGGCTACTCGTTTGCCGATCGCAATATCCATTTGCAGGAAGCGCGTACGCTCATCGAAAAAGCGCTGAAGATCGCGCCGGAAGACCCATTCATCATGGATAGCATGGGCTGGGTATTATTCCGCCAGGGCCATCTGCCAGAAGCAGAAAGCTATCTGCGCCGCGCCTACGCGATACGACCTGACGTCGAAATCGGCGTACATCTGGGCGAAGTCTTGTGGGTAAAAGGCGAAAAAGCAGATGCGCAAAAATTATGGCGTGATGCGAATCAAAAAGATCCTAAGAGCGATCTGTTAAAAAGCACATTGACGCGCCTGCGTGCCCAATTGTGAGCAATGTGATTTGACGGCCTAGGCCGTCAAATCATTTTTACAGACTCACTACCTGCATTCCGAACGGCAGCAAGCCCACCTACAATTCCGTGAGCCACAAGGCAATTAATCAGCACTAGCCTGGATCACCCTCGCATCCCATGATGATTATCCACACATTCCCATCCATGCATGCACACACAAACGCACACACCGTCACGCGCAAGCTGAGCATCGCCATTGCGCTGTCTGCTTTATTAATGACTGGTTGCGCCAACCTTACCCCGCAGGCCGACAGCAGCAATCTTGCAGGACAGACTTCTGTGCAACGCACATACAAGGATGCACTGGCGCTCGATGGCCGCCTGTCTGTGCAATATCAAAAAAATGATCAGGATGAAGCCCTGCATGGCAACTTCACCTGGAATCAAAGCAAGGATCGCAGCGACATTGCCATCTTGTCGCCATTGGGACAAGTATTGGCAACGATAGCTGTCACACCGGATAGCGCAACCTTGACGCAAGCTGGTAAAACACCGATTACGGCAAACGATGTGGATCTACTGATTACCCAAACACTGGGTTGGCCGCTGCCTATCTCCGGCTTGCGCAATTGGCTGCAAGGCTTTGCCATTGATGCAAACAATGCGCCATTTGTCGCTACGCCTGGCAATACCAACGTGACCACACGCGATGGCTGGCGCATTCAATACCTGAGCTGGCAAGATGATAATCAGACTCCAGCGCAAAGTCGGCCGAAACGCATAGACCTCGAGCGTCAGACCGAACAAGCCGGTAAAGTCGCCATCCGCATCGTGATCGACAATTGGCAAACACAATAAATACCCGCTAGCTAAAGAAATGATGCAAACACTCAATCACTGCCCCGCTCCGGCAAAACTGAATTTATTCCTGCACGTCACCGGACGGCGCGCCGATGGCTATCACCTGCTGCAAAGCGTATTTCAATTGATCGATCGCGGCGATGTGCTGCATTTCTCTACGCGCGAAGATAATGTTATTCGTCGCACCACAGAATTGGCCGGCGTACCCGCCGAGAGTGATCTGATCGTACGTGCCGCAAAATTATTGCAAGCAGCAACAGCGGACAAAATGCAGGGCAAAGTTTTGGGTGCTGATATCGCCATCGAGAAAAATCTTCCTATGGGTGGTGGTCTGGGCGGCGGCTCCTCAGATGCGGCAACTACCCTACTGGTACTCAATCATTTATGGCAAACCGGATTAACACGTGCAGAATTAATGGCGCTCGGCCTGCAATTAGGCGCGGATGTCCCCTTCTTTTTATTCGGCCGCAATGCATTTGCCGAGGGTATAGGCGAGGCTTTATTACCGGTAGAAACGCCGGATTCCTGGTTTGTCGTCATCGAACCTGGGGTATCCGTACCAACTCAGCAGATATTTTCATCAAGTGAATTGACACGGGATACAAAACCCGTCAAAATATCGGACTTTTCCGGAGCTCAAGAAAGCTTCGGTAAAAACGACCTGCAAGTCGTGGCTGCAACATTGTTTCCACCGATTGCTGAAGCCATAAAATGGCTGCAACAATACGGAGATGCGAGAATGACAGGTTCCGGCGCTTGCGTGTTTTGCCCATTTGAGCAAGAGCACCAAGCTGATGCAGTACTGGCAACAGTACCGGCAAAATGGAAATCCTGGAAAGCCAAAGCGATCACGCATCATCCGCTTGCTTATTTGCAGCAGTCGTAACACCAGATTAGTTAGTCGCTGCATCCGCCGCTTTGATAGCGAAGATGCAACGGCAAACACAAGGTTGCGTAGGGGAATCGCCAAGTTGGTTAAGGCACTGGATTTTGATTCCAGCATTCGAAGGTTCGAATCCTTCTTCCCCTGCCATTACATCAAGAGTAAGAAGCACACAAGCAAGCCGCCAACACAAGACGTCATCGTCGAGTTTTGGCGGCTTTCCACCTTTCTAACGACTGCAAGCAGGGATTTCCATGGCACTCGAAAACCTGATGGTTTTTACCGGTAACGCAAACCCGGATCTGGCTTTGGGCGTTGTCAAGCATCTCGGTCTCCCGCTCGGCAAAGCTGTTGTATCCAAATTCTCCGATGGCGAAATCGTTGTTGAAATCAACGAAAACGTCCGCGGTAAAGATGTCTTCGTTCTGCAATCAACTTGCGCACCGACCAATGACAACTTGATGGAAATCATGTTGATGGTTGATGCACTGAAACGCGCATCGGCTGGCCGTATCACCGCCGCCATCCCGTACTACGGTTATGCGCGTCAAGATCGCCGCCCACGCTCAGCACGCGTTGCGATTTCGGCAAAAGTTGTCGCCAACATGCTGCAAGAAGCAGGCGTTGAACGTGTTCTGATCATGGATCTGCATGCAGATCAAATCCAGGGCTTCTTCGATATTCCTGTTGATAACATTTATGCATCGCCGATTTTGTTGAGCGATCTGGTTACCAAGAATCACGATGACTTGCTGGTTGTTTCCCCAGACGTCGGCGGCGTAGTTCGCGCCCGCGCTTTGGCAAAACGCTTGAATTGCGATCTGGCCATCATCGACAAACGCCGCCCTAAAGCGAACGTTTCCGAAGTGATGAACATCATCGGTGAAGTCGAAGGCCGCAACTGCGTGATCATGGATGACATGGTCGATACCGCAGGCACTTTGACCAAGGCAGCAGAAGTATTGAAGGAACGCGGCGCGAAGAAAGTTATCGCTTACTGCACACATCCAGTTTTGTCCGGCCCTGCGATCGATCGCATCACGAACTCACCGCTGGATGAATTGGTTGTCACCGACACCATCCCATTGTCTGAAGCTGCCAAGGCTTGCCCTAAGATCCGCGTGTTATCCTGCGCATCCTTGTTGGCAGAAACCTTCAAGCGCATCAGCACTGGCGATTCCGTCATGTCGATGTTTGCCGACTAAGAACGTTTAAAACCTGTGCCTCCGGGCGCAGGCAAGAATATCAGTACAAGTTTCAAGCTGATGTTCGAAACCGGATGCAGTTTTGCTGCATCCACTTTAAAAATTCCCTGGTCGCGGGGGATTTAACCGCAAGATGATTTTTCATCCTGCATATTTGGAGTTTCATCATGAAAGTAATCGCATTTGCACGTAATGACCTGGGGACCGGAGCGAGCCGCCGCCAGCGCATTGCAGGCCTCACACCTGGTATCGTTTATGGCGGTACAGCAGCACCAGTGAATATCTCGCTCGACCACAATGCTCTGTACCACGCATTGAAAAAAGAAGCTTTCCACTCGTCGATCCTCGACCTGGAAGTTGATGGCAAAGTAGAACAAGTTTTGTTGCGCGACTTCCAAGTCCACGCGTACAAACAACTCGTTTTGCACGCTGATTTCCAACGCGTTGATGCTAAACAAAAAATTCACGTTAAAGTGCCTCTGCACTTCGTGAACGCTGAGATCTCCCCCGCAGTTAAACTGCACGGCGGCATCATCAGCCACGTAGCATCCGAATTGGACATCTCTTGCTTGCCAAGCAACCTGCCAGAATTCGTTGAAGTTGATCTGGCTGCTCTGGAAGTTGGTCACTCGATCCACTTAGCTGACATCAAATTGCCAAAAGGCGTTTCTGCTGTTATCCACGGTGGTGAAGACAACCCAACGATCGCTACCGCTTCGGTTCCTGCCGGCAAAGTGGAAGCAGAAGCTGACGCTGCTGCAGCCGCTGCTGCTTCGGCCGCTGCTGCTCCTGCACCAGCTGACAAGAAGTAATAGCAAATATTGCCGGGCTTACGCCGGGCAATTGAAAAACCCGTCCTTGTGGCGGGTTTTTTTATGCTGCAATCGAACACAATCGCGTTTCATCCACGATAATCAGGTTTTCCAATTTTCACGACGCCATGCCTATACGCCTCATCGTCGGTCTCGGCAATCCCGGCCAGGAATACGAACAAACCCGCCATAACGCCGGCTTCTGGCTGGTCGATCAATTGGCGCGCAATACGCCGCGCTGTAATCTGTCGCGCGAGTCCAAATACAATGCCTTCGTCGCCAAAACAATCATCGCCGGGCAAGAAGTCTGGCTACTGGAACCACAAACCTTCATGAACCGCTCAGGTCAATCGGTAGGTGCGCTCGCACGATTTTATAAAATCATGCCGGATGAAATTCTGGTCGCACACGATGAACTCGATATTCCGCCCGGCGTCGCCAAACTAAAAAAAGGCGGCTCCTCCGGTGGTCACAATGGACTAAAAGACATCACTGCTGCGCTCGGCACGCAGGATTACTGGCGTTTGCGCATAGGGATCGGCCATCCGCGCACGCTGAATCTGCAACAAGCCGTCGTCGATTTCGTTCTGCACAGACCACGCAAGGAAGAACAACCCTTGATCGATGAAGCCATCGCCAAAAGTCTGGATATCATCCCGCTGTTGTGCGAAGGAAAATTCGAAGCAGCCACCATGCAATTGCACACCAACAAATAACATCTATTCGCTATCAGACCTTAAATCCCGGCAAGCGATGCCGGTACGGTAAAATAGCGGGTTAATTCATCTCTCAGCAAAGCACATATCATGAGTCTCAAATGCGGCATCGTCGGCCTGCCTAACGTCGGCAAATCTACCCTATTCAATGCACTCACGAAGGCCGGCATCCCTGCTGAGAACTATCCGTTTTGCACAATTGAACCTAACGTCGGCATGGTGGAAGTCCCTGACCCACGTTTGCAGGCATTGGCAGAAATCGTCAAACCTGAGCGCATCCTGCCGGCTACAGTTGAATTCGTCGATATCGCCGGCTTGGTAGCTGGCGCATCCAAAGGCGAAGGCCTGGGCAATCAATTCCTCGCGCACATTCGCGAAACCGATGCCATCGTCAACGTCGTACGCTGCTTTGAAGACGACAACGTGATCCACGTTGCCGGCAAGATCAATCCGCTGGACGACATCGAAGTTATTCAAACCGAACTCGCACTGGCCGATATGGGCACAGTCGAAAAAGCGATACACCGCGAAAATAAAAAAGCACGCTCTGGTGACAAGGACGCGAGCAAACTGGTCGCGATTCTGGAACGCATCATGCCGCATCTGAACGAAGCCAAGCCAGTACGCGCGATGGGTCTCGACAGTGAAGAAATGGAATTGATCAAGCCGCTGTGCCTGATTACGGCCAAGCCAGCGATGTACGTCGGCAATGTGTCCGACACCGGCTTCACCAACAATCCTCTGCTCGACGCATTGACGACTTACGCCAAATCGCAGAACGCACCAGTCGTCGCGATCTGCGCCGCGATCGAATCAGAAATCGCCGAACTGGAAGATGCCGACAAAAAAGAATTCCTGAACGACATGGGCATGGAAGAACCAGGCTTGGATCGCTTGATCCGCGCCGGTTTCTCACTGCTGGGCTTGCAAAGCTACTTCACTGCCGGCGTAAAAGAAGTTCGTGCCTGGACCATCCCGGTTGGTGCCACAGCACCACAAGCAGCGGGCGTGATCCATACCGATTTCGAACGCGGCTTCATCCGTGCGCAAACCATTTCCTACGAAGACTACATCACCTATAAGGGTGAAAACGGTGCGAAGGAAGCCGGCAAGATGCGTGCTGAAGGCAAGGAATACATCGTCAAGGATGGCGACGTTTTGAACTTCCTGTTCAACGTCTAATCCGGCCTGGCTGCATCGAGCCCGATGCAGCCTCACCTCACTACGTATCAACTCTCATCCATGCCCATCCTGACAGAACTGAATCTTTACCCGATCAAATCCTGCGCTGGCATCTCGCTGCGCGAGGCAACGCTGACGCCTGCCGGTTTGATGAGCGAGCAGATTTATGACCGCGAATGGATGATCGTCGATGAGAACGGCGATGCCTTGACGCAGCGCGAATATCCGAAAATGGCCTTGATCGCACCGCGTATCAAGGCCGACACTTTGGAACTGCGCTCGCCCGGCATGTTGCGTCTGGAAGTACCGCTAGGCCTGCCTGCCCCGGAAGATGAAAAACTCATACGCGTACAAGTATGGGATGACCAAGTCGATGCCTACGATTGCGACGACACCACAGCACTCTGGTTTTCCAATGCACTGGGCGTGAAATGCCGCTTGGTTCGCTTTCACCCTGACGCAAAACGCTATTCGAACAAGGAATGGACCGAAGGTGCAGATGTACCTACGCTCTTCTCGGACGGCTTTCCTATGCTGGTCATCGGCTCAGGCTCACTAGAAGATTTGAACGAAAAGCTGGTTGCACAAGGACGCAGCGCTATACCTATGAATCGCTTCCGCCCTAATCTGGTGTTCAGCGATATCGCACCATTTGAAGAAGATTTTGCTGCCTCTTACCAGCTTGGCGCAGCAGCATTGAAGCCGGTCAAACCCTGCCCGCGCTGCCCTATGCCTTCGGTAGATCAGGCGACTGGCGAATTCAGCGCCGATCCGTTGGACATACTCGGCACTTATCGCGCCAATCCTAAAGTCGATGGCAGCATCACCTTCGGCATGAACGCTGTTTTGCTCAACGGCGAAGGTACTGTTATACGTGTCGGACAAAATGTGGATGTCGAATTAGCGTTCTGAGTGCGTACAAAAATTGCTATGGAGTAAGCATCAAGGTAGTATGCTCCACGTATTCTTTACGGCACTCACATCCATCGCAGTTCTGACCTGACGTCCATGCCGAACAAGCTGGTTACCGAAAATTCGCAGTTACGCACCCAGCTAAAACTACTGCTGGAGCAAGCGCATCGCAATCAGCAGATCATGCAGCGCTATCAGGAATTCGACCTGAAGTTCATCGGCGCCAACACTTTCCAGGAATTGATAGACAGCGTATTCGATACGCTGACTGAGGCATCTGAGCTGGATGTCATCACGCTCTCGCTCATCGATCCCGATTCAGAAATCCGTCGCATCCTGACCGATCTGCGCATAGACGTCAGCAACTATCCAAATCTGCTGTTTGTCGACCAAAAAGACGGCATCGATGAAATAACGCATCCAGCCCGCAAGCCATCGCTAGGTCCGTACAACACGATGCATCATCGCCGCCTGTTTCCAGATGTGGTCTTGAAGCCGTCCAGCGTTGCGATACTGCCGCTGATACGGCGCAATCAATTGATAGGCTGGCTAAGTCTCGGCAGCCTCGATCCGCTGCGCTTTACGTCCAATATGGCGAGCGACTTTCTGCAACATCGCGCCTCCATCGTCGCGATCTGCGTCGAAAACGTCATCAACAATGAACGCTTGCAACATATCGGCCTGACCGACCCGCTGACTGGCGTGAACAATCGCCGCTATGTTGAGCGTCGCCTGCTGGAAGAAGCTGGCCGTACGCGTCGCCATGGCTACGCGCTATCAGCCATGTATATCGATCTGGATCACTTCAAAAGGGTGAATGATAATTTCGGCCATCAGGGTGGCGATGAAGTGCTGTGTGAAATCGCCGCACGCATCAAGGCAGAACTGCGCTTGAGCGATGCGCTCGGTCGATTCGGCGGAGAGGAATTTGTGGTCTTGTTAATCGATGCCTCACTCGATGCCGCCATTGCCGTGGCAGAGCGGATACGTGCCAGCGTCAGCAACCAGCCTATCGCATTGACGACCGGTGAAAAGATAAACTCTACCGTGTCTATCGGTGTCGCCAGTGTAGATGCGACAGCTCGCCAAAGTGAAGTTGCGGCAATCGCACAGCAATTATTGGCCAAGGCAGATCAAGCCTTGTATCAAGCCAAAGAAAGCGGCCGCAACAAAGTCATGCATACCAACTAACGGTATCTCACCGAGATCGCTAATAGATAAACAAAAGGGACCCACGGTCCCTTTTTATATTGATGAAGTTGTTTTGAGTTCCGCCTGCAAACGCTCGTATTTGGCTTGCAGCTCTTCCTTGCTTTCGCGCCATGCCGGATTGAAGGGTATGCATTCAACCGGACAAACTTCCTGGCACTGCGGCTGGCTGAAGTGGCCGACGCATTCGGTACATTTGGTCGGATCTATCTCGTAGATTTCCTGGCCCATGTAAATTGCGTCGTTCGGGCACTCAGGCTCGCATACATCGCAATTAATACATTCATCAGTGATCAGCAAAGCCATAACAACCTCAGTTCCAACTTACTTCTGTGCCGCGATTTTCTCTTTCAGCCATTTATCGACCGATGGGAAAACAAACTTCGACACATCGCCACCAAGTGCGGCAATCTCACGAACTATCGTACCAGAGATGAATTGATACTGATCAGACGGGGTCAAAAACAGCGTTTCGACGTCCGGCAACAAATAGCGATTCATGCCTGCCATCTGGAATTCATATTCAAAATCGGATACCGCGCGCAAGCCGCGCACAATCACGCGTGCATCATGACGACGCACGAAATCTTTCAGCAAACCGGAAAAACTCTCGACATGCACGTTCGGATAGTGACCCAAGACCTCATTGGAAATGGTCAGGCGCTCTTCCAGCGAAAAGAATGGTTTTTTATTCTTGCTGTCAGCAACACCGACGATCAACTTGTCGAACAAACCCGATGCGCGACGCACCAGATCTTCATGACCGCGCGTAAGTGGATCGAATGTTCCTGGATAGATGGCTGTAACCAATTGTGGCTCCGTAGGGTGGCTGTGGTTGTCAGCTCGCGGAAAGCACGGCGCATGCGCCGGATGAGTAGCAAAGATATGTTTTGCTGCTAGTTCCTATATAGCGCAACAAGGCGCTAGGGACACCGCAAATAACTGAAAGCGCATTATGCCTGAACTTCCGGCAATTTTTTTGCTTGCAAAAGATGATAAAAAACCATGCCGGCATTATCTGCACGCACGACATCCCAATCTGCCAGCCAGTCTGGTGGCGTATCCGTCACCAATGACTCTTCTGCTTCGACATAAATCAGGCCGTCTTTCGCCAGCAATTGCGCACATGAGGGCAACATTTTGGCGAGCCAGTTCTGGTTATACGGCGGATCCAGAAAAATCAGATTGAACTGCCCTGCCGCACCACGCCCTTGCATGCCTTGCATAACTGACAAGGCATCGCCGCGCACGATGCTGACTTGGTCAGCATGCAATTTTTCCTTGGTCGCTTCTAGCTGTCTGACGGCTGGCGTATGCACTTCTACCATCACAACCTGCTCTGCACCACGACTCGCCGCCTCAAAACCCAGCACACCGGTACCGGCAAACAAATCCAGACATTTGGTCCGGCTCCAGCTACCGTCGATCAAATGATTGATCCAGTTAAAGACTGTTTCACGTACGCGATCAGGCGTAGGACGCAAACCTTCAACATCGAGCACAGGCAAAGGCGTGCGCTTCCACTGCCCGCCTATGATGCGCACCTGATGCGTCATCGCCGGACGTGGCTTGTGTTTAGGGGCAGGTTTGGTATTCGGCTTCTTGGGCATGAGGAGCAATGGCGAACTGAATCGACCATGGGAAAGTGTGTGCAGCGTGGATTGTAATGAGTCCCACCCACGCACGCCAGCAAGAACGCTTATTTATCAGCGCCGACAACGACAGTTGATAAATTATCCAGTTGAATTTTGCGATTAAACGCAGCCTTGATCTGATCTGTCGATACTGCCGCGACCTTCGCGGTCCAGGTATCCAGATAATCCAGCGGCAAATCGTAAAAACCTATCGCCGCAATATTTTCCAAAATCTTCTTGTTGCTATCGATACGCAGAGAAAAACCACCGATCAAATTATCCTTCGCCGCTTTCAATTCAGATTCCGTCGGGCCGTCACGCAAAAATCCTGCGACTGTATCTCGTACGACTTGCAAGGCTTGATCGGCTTGTTCTTTTTTCGTCTGCAAGCCTATCTGGAACGGCCCAAGTTGAGCCATTGGATTGAAATAGCTACTGACGCCGTAAGTCAAACCACGCTGCTCACGCACTTGCTGCATCAGCCGTGAGACAAAGCCACCACCGCCCAACACATAGTTACCAACCGTCAATGGAAAATGATCTGGATCATGACGCGCCAAGGCTGGCATGCCGATCAGAATATGCGCTTGCGATGCTTGATGCGGAATCCGTTCTTCCGTCCCTTTCGCAATCACTACCGCAGGCAACTTAGGCAAAGGCTCGCCTTGCGGCAAACGCATCGTCAATTCCTGTGCAATCTTGTCAGCTTCGGCGCGCGTTACATCGCCTATCAGCGCGACCACTGCGCGATTAGCAACATAATGCTGGGCATGGAATGCCAGGATATCGTCACGTGTAATTGCTGTGATCGACGCCACGTCCGGCTCTTGTCCATACGGATGCGTGCCGTATAACAAATGTGAGAATGCCTTATCCGCAATCGCTTCCGGCTTGGTCATACTCTCCTTGATGGAGGAAATGATGCGTGCTTTGTCGCGTGCCAGAAACTCTTCCGGAAAGCTCGGATAAGCCAGCAAGCGTGCCAGCAATGGCACCGACGTCTCGCGCTCGCTCACCAAAGTACGCAGACTCACGCCGGAGCGATCATCATCCAGGCGCGCGCCACGCTGCGCAGCCGTATCGGCAAACGCATCAGAAATTTGCGCCTCGCTCAATGCTGGCTCATTACCGTTCTGCGTCTTTACTTCTCGCACACCGCGCGCCAACATCGCGTTCGTCAATGAAGCCGTACCGGATTTACCGACAGGATCGCGACGCGAACCAGCATCAAAATCGACACTCACATCCAGCATCGGTATCGTATGGTTTTCAACAAACAGCACGCGTGCGCCATTACTCAAAGTCCAGGATTGAATCTGCAACGCAGCGTAAGACACGTTACAGGCAGCACACAACATAAGGCTGGCAATTAATTTAAACATCGAGACTCCGGATACGTTTTTGTTCTTGGCAAACAATGTGGGATGAAGCATGCGCGATCAATGACGCAAACCGCTAGGTGCAGGCGCAGCTTTTTTCTCGGTGAGCGGCAACGGCACCAAGGTACCTACCGTCAAGGCATCGTCACCAAAATATTTCTGCGCAACTGTCTGCACTTGCTGCGGTGTAACGGCGCGCAGTTTTTCGATCATGCGGTCAGTGTCCTGATAGGAAAAACCCGACATTTCCATCCGGCCTATTTCCATTGCCTGCCCAAACACGGAATCACGCTTGTAAATCTGAGCAGCGATCAATTGCGTTTTGACGCGTTTCAACTCAGCTTCAGATACGCCTTCTTTGGCAATCCGATCGATTTCTGCACGCAATTGTTTTTCCAACTGTTCTGTCGTTGTACCTTGCGCTGGCGTGCCGTCGAGCATAAACAACACAGGCCCGCGTGCAATGCCGGAATACGAAGCGCCAACATCGTTGGCCACTCTGTCAGTACGTACCAGCTTGGCCGTCAAACGGGCATTGTCGTAACCATCCAGCACTGCCGCCAATACGCTTAATGCGTAAGGATCTTCATCCTTCTCGATATCGCGCAAGGCCGGTACTTTGAATGCCAGCACGATATATGGATTCTCTGCAGGAGCTTTGACGGTGACACGCTTGATGCCATTTTGCGGTGGCTCATTTTGCGGTCTGGTACGCGTCAGTGTTTTGCCTGGATAACGGCCGAAATATTTTTCTGCCAAGGCATAAACCTGTTTCGCATCGACATCGCCGGACACCACCATCGTTGCATTGTTCGGTGCATACCATGCGTCATGCCAAGCCTTCACATCATTGACCGTCATGTGCTGCAAATCGTCCATCCAACCTATGATGGGATTGCGATATGGATGTGCCGCGTACGTGGTCGCCACCAGCGCTTCGTACAACTGCGCGGTCGGTTGATCGTCAGTACGCAGGCGGCGCTCTTCCATCACGACGCGGATTTCTTTCGCAAACTCATCCTTGTCGAATACCAGATTGGCCATGCGATCGGCTTCCAGCGCCATTACGGCTTCCAGCTTGGATTTTTCGATTTGCTGGAAGTAAGCGGTGTAATCCTTGCTGGTGAAAGCATTTTCACGACCGCCGAGTTGCGCCACGCGCTTGCTGAATTCGCCCGGTTTCAATTTCTTGGTGCCCTTGAACATCATGTGTTCCAGCGCATGCGCAACGCCGGTGACACCATTGCGCTCATCTACAGAACCGACCCGGTACCAAATCATGTGCGCTACCGTAGGTGCACGGTGATCTTCGTTGACGATGATCTTCATACCGTTCTTCAGCGTGAACTCTTCAGTTTGTGCGGCATTTGCCCATACCGGCGCTAAAACGATGGTTACCGCCAACAGCATTGCTCTGATACTCAATTTGATGACCTTCGCTCTGATAGAATACGTCGATTGTATCCGCTTGCCTGCAATACACCGGCAAGCGCCTCTGACCGCTGTTCTGACCCCATTCCCGATGTTTAGTTTCTTCAAGAAAAAACCGCAAGAACCCGCGCCGGTACCGCAAGTACCGCCAGCGCCTGCGAACGAACACCAGACACCTCCAGCTTCCGAGCCGCTGATTGCACCTGCACCGCTGGAAATCGAGCCACCGGCAGAAATCGTCGCCGCCGTTACGCCGGTAGAGCAAAAGCAATCATGGATGGCCAGACTGAAGGTCGGCCTTTCCAAAACGTCATCCAATCTGACGACTTTATTCGTCGGCGCCAAGATCGACGACGATTTGTACGAGGAACTGGAATCGGCGCTGCTAATGTCCGATGCTGGTGTCGACGCCACGCAATTCCTGCTGGATGCGCTCAAACGCAAGGTCAAGAATGAAAAACTGACCGAAGCCTCGCAGGTGAAAACCGCCTTGCGCATCCTGCTGCTGGAAATGCTGACGCCTTTGCAAAAACCGCTAGTCCTGGGCCAACACCAACCGCTGGTCATGATGATCACCGGCGTCAATGGTGCGGGCAAGACCACCACCATAGGCAAACTGGCCAAACATCTGCAGGCGCACAACCAATCGGTATTGCTGGCCGCCGGCGACACCTTCCGCGCCGCAGCACGTGAACAATTGACGGTTTGGGGCCAGCGCAACAATGTGACCGTGATCGCGCAGGAATCAGGTGATCCGGCCGCCGTCGCCTTCGATGCCGTGCATTCGGCACAGGCACGCGGTACCAATGTCGTGATGGTTGATACGGCAGGACGCCTGCCGACACAACTCCATCTGATGGAAGAGTTGAAAAAGATTAAACGCGTGATGGCCAAAGGCATGTCGTCCGCACCGCATGAAATCCTGTTGATCATAGATGGCAACACAGGACAAAATGCGCTGACACAAGTCAAAGCCTTCGACGATGCTTTGGGGCTGACAGGTTTGGTCGTCACCAAACTCGACGGCACCGCGAAAGGCGGCGTACTGGCTGCCATCGCACGCGCACGACCGATCCCGGTTTACTTCATCGGCGTCGGTGAGCAGATCGAAGATTTACAGCCTTTCAATGCACAGGAATTTGTAGAAGCTCTATTGGGCTAACGATATCGATGATTGAATTCCACCAAGTCTCGAAAAAATATACACAGAATGTGACCGCGCTGTCCGACATCACACTGTCGGTCGGCAAAGGTGAACTGGTCTTTCTGGCCGGCCCATCCGGTGCCGGCAAATCCACGCTACTGAAATTGATTGCGGCGATGGAAAGACCGAGCGAAGGTTCGATCATCGTCAGCGGCCACGACATCAGTCGCATCAAATCATCCGGCATGCCGTATCTGCGCCGCAATCTCGGTTTGATTTTCCAGCAGCAACGCTTGCTGTCGGATCGCAATGTATTGGCTAACGTCATGCTGCCGCTGATCGTCTGTGGCGCATCACGTGCCGATGCCGAGCGTCGCGCCCGTGCAGCGCTGGATAAAGTCGGCCTGCTCGACAAGGCATCTTCTGCACCACTGACCTTGTCCGGCGGTGAACAACAACGCGTCGCCATCGCCCGCGCCATCGTTAATCGCCCGCAAATCATACTGGCTGACGAACCGACCGCCAATCTGGATCGCGAAAGCGCCAACAAGGTCTTGGATGCGCTCAAGGCCTTTCATGCAGTCGGCGTGACCTGCCTGATCTCTACCCACGACGAACAATTTCTCGATACCGCGACTCGCGTGATTTATCTCGATCATGGAAAAATTATCGAAAGCTGGCGCAGAACAGCACCGACAGCTCCGCAGGTGTCCGCATGAATAGCTGGCTCAGACAACATGGCTTTGCGCTAGGCGATGCTTTCCGTCACCTGTTCAAAACGCCGGGCAACTTCCTGCTGAACGTATTGGTGGTTTCAATTGCGCTGGCGCTGCCCTTTGCCGGATTAACTTTGCTGGAAAACGTGCGTCCCGTCTCCGAACAATTGGCTGTGCAACCGGAAATCAGCATTTTCATGGCGATGGATGCCTCGCGCGAACGTGCGACTGCCGTCGGCCCTGAAATCAAACGCATTGCGCAAGAAGCCAAGCATCCAGTCAAACTGGAATTCATCCCGCGCGAAAAAGCGCTCAGCACGCTCAAAGACAAAACTGGCCTGGACGATGCCATCACCACGCTGGGTGCGAATCCTTTGCCTGATGCTTACGTCGTCAAAATGACCGGCTTTCAAAATGACGGCGACGCCAAGAAAATCACTGCTATCGTTGAAAAACTGAAAGCGCTGAGCGGCGTCGAATATGTACAAATCGATTCCGCCTGGGTAGAACGTCTGGCGGCCTTGCTGCAAGTCATGCGCCTGATCCTGATCTTCCTCGCTACCACGCTGGCCGTCGTCGTCGTCGCAGTGGTCTTCAACACCATCCGCTTGCAAGTCATGACGCAGCGCGAAGAAATCGAAGTCTCACGTCTGGTCGGCGCGACCGATTCTTTCATTTGTCGGCCGTTTTATTACACCGGCGCCTTGCTAGGCCTGATCGCCGGGGCAGTTGCGCTGATCGCGGTTGCCGTGGCCCTGAATCCCTTGAACGCGGCTATCGCCGACTTCGCCCGTTTATACGCATCCGAGTTCCGCTTGGCGCCACTGGATCTCATCGCCACGCTGATCCTGCTTGCCGCCAGTGCCTTCCTTGGCTTGATCGGTGCGTTATTGTCGGTGCAGCGCCATTTAGCGCGTCTGGCGTAATACGCGCATGTGAGCGCCCACTGACGCCAACATTCAGCACATACAAAAAAGGGCCTTTTCAGGCCCTTTTTCTTTCTGTAAAGAAATGTAAATCTTCATCAGAAATCGTATTCCTCGCGCAACTTCCGCCCATAATCAGGCTCTAATTCCCACAAGAAAAGTGCAATTGTGATCAGACATGCAATAGCATTTAAGCTATGAGAGCAGTATAAAACCCTCATTAGCACTCATTTAAAGAGAGTGCTAATATAGCTCCTGTAAATGATTTTGCTCTATGACAGCAAATCAGCTTCTGAATGAAATTTAGCAAGGAGAACGCATGAAAGCAGCATCTGCATCGACCGCATTGATCCCAAACAGCAATATGCTGGCTTTGGGCTTTTCTGGCGCGCTGGGCAATATTGACGCTTACATCTCGGCGGTCAATCGCCTGCCTATGCTGACGCACGAAGAGGAAATGTCTTTGGCACGCCGCCTGCGCGACGAGAACGATCTCGGCGCTGCGCAAAAACTCGTGCTGTCGCATTTGCGCTTGGTCGTATCGATCGCTCGTGGCTATCTGGGTTACGGCTTGCCGCACGCTGATCTGATTCAGGAAGGCAATATCGGCTTGATGAAAGCCGTGAAACGCTTCGATCCGGATCAAGGCGTACGTCTGGTTTCGTACTCCATGCACTGGATCAAGGCTGAAATGCATGAGTACATCCTGAAAAACTGGCGCTTGGTGAAAGTGGCAACGACAAAGGCACAACGCAAGTTGTTCTTCAATCTGCGCAGCCACAAAACCGGCCTGGATTCCATGACTCCGGATCAAGTAGACGCATTGGCGAAAACCTTGAACGTCAAACGTGAAGAAGTCATCGAAATGGAAACACGTCTGTCCGGTCGCGATATTGCACTGGAAGCGCCTACCGACGATGAAGACGACAAGTTTGCACCTATCGCCTATCTGTCTTCGGACATGCAGGAACCGACCAAGGTATTGGAGTCGCAACAATTCGATCGCCTGCAAACCGAAGGTCTGTCTAGCGCATTAGGCAAACTGGACCCACGCTCACGTCGTATTGTCGAAGCACGTTGGTTGGCAAACGATGATGGTTCGGGCGCAACGCTGCACGAGTTGGCAGATGAGTTCGGCGTATCGGCTGAACGCATACGCCAGATCGAGGCAGTCGCTCTGAAAAAAATGAAAGGCTCGCTGGCCGCCTACTCCTAAGTAGACAACAGCGAACAAAAAAGGCGCTCTTACGAGCGCCTTTTTTTATGTCTGTCTTTTAGGTTTTCTCTGCCAGCAAAGTCTTCAGATCCTGCACGATAGGTTCTATGCCCTGCCCGTGCCGTATGAACAAACGGATTCGTCCTTCTGGATCAAATACATAGCTGCCCGCAGTGTGATCGACGGTGTAACTACCCGGTGTTTTGCCTGGTACTTTTTGATAAAACACTTTGAATTCTTTAGCAGTTTTTTCAGTCTCTGCCAGATCGCCGCGCAAACCGAGGAAGCGTGGATCAAATGCCGGTACATACTGCGCCAGCAAAGCTGCGGTATCACGCTCAGGATCGACGGTTACGAACAGAACCTGCACGCGATCAGCATCCGGTCCCAGCTCTTTCATCACATTCGACATTTCCATCATGGTCGTCGGACAAACGTCAGGACATTGCGTAAAGCCGAAAAACACGACGACTGCTTTACCTTTGAAATCTGCCAAAGTGCGCAGCTTGCCATTGTGATCGTGCAGCGAAAAATCTTTCGCGTAGCCCAAACCGGTGAGATCGGTGTTATTGAACACAACAGGTTTTGCTTTATCGCTGCAAGCACTCAAAGCAAATACAGCAGCACACATGATCAGTAGGGAACGAAAACGCATTTTTTAAAATCTCAAATAGTGATCGACCAGCAAGGCCGCAAACAATAGCGACAGATAGATGATCGAGTATGCAAACATCTTGCGCGCAATCATGTCGGTGTAATGGCGATACACCTGCCACGCGTACCAAACAAAAATCGCATCAAGAATCGCAACCGCAACCAGATAAATCAATCCACTCATGCCAACTGCAAATGGCAACATGGTCGTTGCCACCAAAGCAATCGTGTACAACCAGATATGAAACTGGGTGAAAGCCGTGCCATGCGTGATTGGCAACATAGGCAGCCCCGACTTCGCATATTCATCGCGACGGTACAAAGCCAGTGCCCAGAAATGCGGCGGCGTCCAGATGAAGATAATCAAGACCAGTATCCACGCCTGCATAGGCAGATCGTTGGCAACCGCAGCCCAGCCGAGCGCTGGCGGCATCGCGCCAGACAAGCCACCGATCACGATATTCTGCGGCGTCGCTGGTTTGAGGATGATCGTATAAATCACTGCGTAACCGACAAAAGTGGCAAAGGTCAGCCACATCGTCAGCGGATTGACGAAGTTGTACAGCACCCACATGCCGGCACCACCGATCACGCCGGAAAAAACCAGCGTTTGCAGCACGGTAATTTCGCCGCGCGCCATAGGACGACGTGCGGTACGCGCCATGCGCGAGTCGATTTCACGCTCCACCAGGCAATTGATGGCAAATGCAGCACCAGCCAACAACCAGATGCCTATCGTTGCAGCAACAACAATTTTCCAACTCGGCAACTCAGGCGTTGCCAAGAACATGCCGATGACGGCGCAAAAAACTGCAAGCTGCGTCACACGCGGCTTGGTCAAGGCCCAATATTGGGCAATACGATTTTGGGAAGCTGTCAGAGTAGTCATGCGTTGTTGTTCGATACTGCCGGCGGGCGTGAATCAATCTGATCCGACGCGTGATTGTGCCCGGCATTACCGGGAATTCTAGCCTTGTAGTTTAACATGACCAGCAATAGGACAAGCAGCGCTGCACAACCATTGTGCGCAACCGCCAATGCCAACGGCCATTTCAATGACACTGTTGCAATACCGATAGTGATCTGCAATGCCAACGCACCCAGAACAGCACGCGCGGTGACGCGCAAACCTTCTATCTTGTACGCCTTGTAGCAAACCCAGCCGATATAGCCGACCACAACGAAAGCAAACACTCTGTGCGTCCAGTGAATTGCCGTCAATGCAGGGAATGGCAAATATTCGCCATCAGCCGTCATACCCAAGCTGCGCCAGAGCGTAAAGCCGTTTTCAAAATCCATCTGCGGGATCACCGCACCATGACAAAGCGGAAAATCGCTGCAAGCCAAAGCTGCGTAATTGGTGCTGACCCAACCGCCCAAGGCAATCTGTACTGCCAGCAAAATCAAAGCGATCAACGCGGGGATCCGCAAGGCATACGCACTGCTATCAACCGGCGCATGCTCCTTTTGCCTTGCGCCTACCCAAGTCAACATCGCCAGCAAGGTCATGCCTAGCAATAAATGTATCGTGACGATGACTGGCTGCAGTTTCATCGTCACAGTCCACGCACCGAACGCACCTTGTATGCAGACGAACACTAATAATGCGACTGGGAAATGTGGCGAGAATTTTTGTATCGTGCGACCGCTCTGCAACCAGAAGCGCCACGAAATCACCACGATAGCGATGATCAACACGCCTATACCCATCGCCAGATAGCGATGGATCATTTCCACCCAGGCCTTCATGACTGTGACAGGGCCATCCGGCATCAATGCTTCTGCCGCACGAATGTGCTCCATCGCTTGCAGAGGATTGGCATGACCGTAGCAACCTGGCCAGTCAGGACAACCGAGACCAGAATCCGTCAGTCGCGTAAAAGCACCGAACATGATCACGTCAAATGTGAGAAACAAAGTCACCCATACCAGCTTGCGGTATTTGTTTGGGTCCTTGGAAGACCACACGATGACGAACGCCAGCAAGGCAACCAGTATGCCTTTGCTTGCGAGTTGAAACAGCATGCCGGAATCAGCCAATTGCAGAAGCCTTTAAGAGTTTGTACAAATCTTTCTTGATCTTGTTTGGATCAGCATCTTTAGGGAAACGCATCATCAAATGTCCAAGTGGATCGATCATATAGATATGATCAGTCACTTTAGTTCCCTCTTCCACTGGCAACCATGCACGCACGACATCTGCTTTGACGCGCAACATCTCGGTGCCATCGAATTCACGAATCAAGATGGTATCCAGTGGCTTGTCATCTGTAATGAGCCAGACACGTTCGATACGCTCCATCTCTTTGCCTTGCGCCAGACGCAACTGCCGCATATCGTGCAATTTCTTTTCGCACGAAGCTTCGCAATCAGCATCGCTCACCTGCAACATGACCCATTTCCCTTGGTAGGCATCAAGCGTAGTCGGCTTCTTGTCCAAGGTCATCGCACCAAGCTCTGGTATTGGATGTTCACGCGGGTCTATAAGTGCACCGTAATTGGTACGACTCTGCGGCTTGATCACGTAATACGTAAAGTACGACAGAATAATCGGTGCCGCACAGACCAAAACCACGGCGAATAACTTCCAGCGTCCCTTGTTTTTATTTGGTTCCACGTCGAATTCCTGTCACAACAAAAAAAATGAAGGCCATTGCAGCCAATCCGTACCACTGAAATGCATAACCACGATGTTTCTCCACACCGCTAGATGGCACAGGCCAATCACGCACCAAACCATCCTTCGTATCACTCAACTGCTCAAGAAGTATCGGCGCCATTTTTAATTGGCTGGCCTCCGCAAAACTGGCGATATCGAGATTTTGCACAATCGCATGTGGGCGTGGCGCATCCACTGCGCCAAGCTGCATGACATGCCCGATATCGTGCCGTGCCGTGCCCTCGATCTCTATCATTCCTTCTGGCGTAACCAGCGGCGGCATTTTGGTTCGGTCTGCAGCATTGCGCGGAACCCAGCCACGCGCAACCAATACGTACAGATTGCTAGTCGCAATTTTAAACGGCATCAGCAAATAAAATCCGGCCACACCGTTATGCGGGCGGTTATCCAGATAGATAGGCCAATCGCGTAGAAACTCACCTTTAACGAGGACTCGGCGATATTCAATTTCATCGGAATGTGGCGTGATGTCGCCTAACTGAAGTGCTGGCGCAGCTTGGCGTATCTGGAGTTTTTGTTCAATGGCAATTTTTTCAGCCGCACGCCGCGTTTGCCATTGCCCCAAGGACAAACCGATGGCCACCGCAATGGCTGCAGCAACAAATGGAATGAGTCTAAATCGGAAGGTGAATCGCATTACAATGTCACTTTACTCAACACATCCTGCATCGGGTGGCAGCGTTCTGTCAGACAGCGAACACATCCATCATTGCCATGAAAATCATAGTCGCCATTGCTTTTATTTTGATCCTCGGCAGCCTGGGATCAGCCTTGTTCTTCTTGATGAAGGACAAAGGCAAAAGTAACCGCACCGTCAAGGCGCTGACTATGCGCGTCGGATTTTCTATCGCGCTCTTTATTCTGGTACTAGTTGCCTATCGATTCGGCTTGATACAACCGACCGGCATACGCTAATTTCTCGCTCTATTTAATTCTGATTGCACGACACGCAACATCTCGTTTCAATCGTAAAAAAGCCGCACCGAGGTGCGGCTTTTTTATATCTCGCTAATACTGCCAGCGTGACTTACAGCCAGTAGACCACGACGTACAAACCGAGCCAGACCACGTCGACAAAGTGCCAATACCAAGCGGCACCTTCAAAAGCAAAGTGATTGTCTGCAGTGAAGTGTCCCTTCAGTACGCGGTACAACACGACGCTCAGCATGATTGCACCCAAGGTCACGTGGAAGCCGTGGAAGCCTGTCAGCAGGAAGAAGGTCGAACCATAGACACCTGAAGTCAATTTCAGGTTCAGTTCGCTGTAAGCGTGCATATATTCATAGACTTGGAAGCCCATGAAGATCGCGCCCAACAAAATGGTTGCTGCCAGCCAGAAAGCTGTCTTGCCACGATGATTCTCACGAATCGCGTGATGAGAAATAGTCAGCGTCACGCCCGACAACAACAACAGAGCTGTATTGATTGTTGGAATCCAGAATGGCCCCATCGTCGTGAACGGCTCAACTGTGCCGGCTGGACCAACGTTACCCCAATGTGCCGCAAAATCAGGCCACAGGATTTTGTTATCCAGATCGCCGAGCCAAGGCATCGCGATGCTGCGTGCGTAGAACAAGGCGCCGAAGAATGCTGCAAAGAACATGACTTCGGAGAAGATGAACCAGCTCATGCTCCAGCGATAGGATGCATCGATGCGCTTGTTGTACATGCCGCCTTCGGATTCCGAGATCGCATCGCCGAACCAGAAGTACAGCACAACGAGGAAGCCGAGCAAACCAGCAGCCGTTGCATAAGGTCCCCAGGCAGCGTCATTCACCCAGCCTGATGCACCTAGCATCATGACGAGTAAAGAAACCCCGGCACTCACTGGCCATCTGGAAGGACCAGGCACGAAATAGTAAGGCGCATTCGCGTGTTGAGCACTCATCTCCATCTCCCAAAATTCAAATAGTGACGCTGCAAGGACAAATCAAACTATGTCACAGGCAACGCGATAAATTTCATTTCGACTATCGGCTTGGATTGCTCGGCCGACTTCTTCTTTTACTATTATCCTGCCACTGCCGATTTTAATTCTGCCTTCTTTTCGCGTCCGGCTATCTCGAAGAATGTGTACGACAAGGTAATCGTCTTCACATCCTTGGGCAAAGCCGGATCCAGATAAAACACTACCGGCATCTGCTTCGCCTGACTCGCTTCCAGCGTTTGCTGCTGGAAGCAGAAGCATTCGACTTTCTTGAAATGCGCTGCAGCTTGCTGCGGTGCATAACTCGGAATTGCCTGTGCTTCTACGCTGTGCGCTTGCGTGTTGACTACCTCATACACCACCTGAGCCATTTCGCCCGGATGCACTTGCATGCTATTGACCGTCGGACGAAAACGAAACGGGCCTTGTGTATTGGCATCAAACTCAACTGTAATCGTTCTGCTCTTGTCGACCTGCGAATTATCGATCGGTTTTACCTTCATCTCTTGCGAGGTGAGGATATTGACGCCAGTAATTTCACAAATCTGCTTATAAATGGGAACAAGCAGGTAACCAAAACCAAACATCATCACAGCAATCACAACCAGTTTGCCAAACATCTGGGCATTCAACTTGCTGTGCTTAGTATCTTCTGTCTGGTTTTCCATCTTTACCCTAAACAAACCACAAGCGTTTTGCGATTACACCGAACATGAACATCGCTGCGACTACCCCAAGTATCAGGGCCGTCCGCAGGTTACGCTTTTTCTGTTCCGTCTTATGATCCGACATCGCAATGTGGCAGGCTCACGCCTGCCACTCCGTTTATTTTACTGTTGGAGGAGTTTCAAATGTATGGAACGGTGCTGGGCTAGGTACAGTCCATTCCAGACCTTCTGCGCCTTCCCATGGTTTATCTGATGCAGGAACGCCGCCTTTGATTGACGGGATCACAACTGCAAACAAGAAATAAACCTGCATCAAACCGAAGCCCAAACCACCTATCGACGCGATCATGTTGAAGTCGGTGAACTGCGCTGGGTAATCAGCGTAACGACGTGGCATACCGGCCAATCCCAGGAAGTGCATAGGGAAGAAGGTGACGTTGAACAAAATCAGCGAGCCCCAGAAATGGATCTTGCCGCGTGTTTCGTTGTACATGTAACCCGTCCACTTTGGTCCCCAGTAATAGAAACCAGCGAACAAGGCAAACAAGGAACCAGCCACTAACACATAGTGGAAGTGGGCAACAACGTAATACGTATCTTGCAGTTGAATATCGATCGGTGTCACAGCCAGAATCAGGCCGGTGAAACCACCCATCGTGAACACGAAGATAAAGCCGATTGCGAACAACATAGGTGTTTCGAATGTCATCGAACCACGCCACATCGTTGCGATCCAGTTGAAAATCTTCACGCCGGTCGGTACCGCAATCAGCATCGTTGCGTACATGAAGAACAACTGTGCAGTCACCGGCATACCGGTGGTGAACATGTGATGCGCCCACACCATGAACGACAGAATCGCGATGGAAGCTGTTGCGTACACCATCGATGCATAGCCGAACAACTGCTTGCGCGCGAAGGTAGGAATGATGTGCGAAACGATGCCAAACGCCGGCAAAATCATGATGTACACCTCTGGATGTCCGAAGAACCAGAAAATGTGTTGATACATGACTGGATCACCGCCACCAGCAGCATTAAAGAACGATGTGCCGAAATGGCGATCGGTCAATGTCATGGTAATCGCGCCAGCCAGAACCGGCATCACAGCGATCAGCAAGTAAGCAGTAATCAACCAGGTCCAGCAGAACATCGGCAACTTCATCAAGGTCATGCCAGGCGCGCGCATGTTCAAGATAGTGACGATGATGTTGATCGAACCCATGATCGACGATGCACCCATGATATGCAGGGCAAAAATTGCCATGTCCATACCAGGACCCATTTGGGTCGACAGCGGTGCGTACAGTGTCCAACCAGCAGCAGTCGCGCCACCAGGAACCAGGAAGGACACGGCCAGCAGAATCGCAGCAGGTGGCAACAACCAGAACGAGAAGTTGTTCATCCGTGCAAACGCCATATCAGATGCGCCGATTTGCAGTGGCACCATCCAGTTAGCGAAACCAACGAAGGCCGGCATAATCGCGCCGAACACCATCATGATGCCGTGCATGGTGGTCAGTTGATTGAAGAATTCCGGTTGCATCAATTGCAAGCCAGGTTGGAACAACTCGGCGCGTATCAACATCGCCAAGAAGCCACCGGACAACAACATTACGAACGAAAACCACAGGTAGAGCGTACCGATATCCTTGTGGTTAGTCGCGTATACCCAACGACGCCAGCCATGCGGATGATCGTGCGCATGGTCGTGGTCGTGCGAGTGATCGTGTGCGTGATCGACTGCGGTTGTACTCATCTCTGTCTCCCGATTCAATTACTTACGCGCAGCCAGCACTTCTGCTGGTTGGACAATGTTTTCCGCAGCCTTGTTGGACCAGTGATTGCGGGTATAGGTAATCACCGCAGCGATCTCTGTATCCGACAACACAGGCTTCCATGAAGGCATCGCACCCTTGCCTTCCATCACCATATGGATGTTGGCTGCTTTCGGTCCGGTAACAATCGGGGACGCATCCAGTGCAGGGAAGCTGCCGGGTACGCCTTTACCGTTTGCCTGATGGCAAGCGATACAGTTGGCTGTGTAGACTTTTTCGCCGCGCTGCACGAGTTCATCTACCGTCCATGTCTTGGTAGGATCATCCGCATTGGCAGCCATTTCTTTTTTCTTGCCATCTACCCATGCTTTGTAGTCTTCGTCACTGACGACATTGACAACGATAGGCATGAAGGCGTGATCTTTACCGCACAACTCGGCGCACTGACCACGGTAAGTACCGATTTTCTCGGCCTTGAACCAGGTGTCGCGTACAAAACCAGGAATCGCATCTTGCTTGACGCCGAACGCAGGAATCATCCATGCGTGTATCACGTCATTGGCGGTCAGAACAATACGAATCTTCTTGTTGACCGGCACGACGACTGGATTGTCGACTTCGATCAGGTAGTTTTCGTTTTTAGCAATGCTGGAATTGGTGATTTGCTCGCGTGGGGTGGACAGATTCGACAGGAAGTTGATGCCTTCGCCTTCACCGTTCAGATAGTTGTAACCCCATTTCCACTGCATACCAGTGGCTTTAATGGTGATATCTGCATTGGAGGTATCTTTCATCGCCACGACTGTCTTGGTCGCAGGCAGTGCCATACCGATAACAATCAGGAAAGGGACGATGGTCCACGCGATCTCAACCGCGGTGCTTTCATGAAAAGTGGCCGATTTATGACCGAGCGACTTGCGATGCTTGATGATCGAATAAAACATGACGCCGAACACAGCAACAAAGATCACCAGACAGATGATCAGCATTAATGTGTGCAGTGAATAGATTTGCTCTGCGATTTGCGTTACAGGCTCGTGAAAATTGAGCTGACGCACTGCAGGTCCGCCGGGACTATCGGTTACCGCCCAAGACGGCAAACCAGCCGCCAGGAACGACGCACCGAGCATCAAAGATTGAAGGCGCTTCGCATGTTTCATGATTTCCCCAAAAACCCAAATAAGAATTCTGTTTTAACCACCGGGCACAAATGCAAGCCCCAGCTCCTAACGCAGTTCATAGATGAACTCGCGCCTCTTTCTTGTATTTCGTCAAAATCACCCCACGTGCAACACGTATACCGAGGAATTCCGACCTATCAGTCGATGCCGCTTCGCTGGCGGATCGATCTTTGTATTAATAACGTACTAACTTGAATTGCTGCGCTTTTCGGCCGAAACCAACGCAATCCCAGCAAATCGTCGCGGAAATATCGAGCGATTATGTTGCAGCAAGCATTATCAGTTAGCCATCACACGCCACTTGAACGCCAAGTGCACGCAAAACCGTCGAAGTATAAGATGGAAAGGGTTTTGTTATCAAGCATAAAAACAAATGGCCATGCCCCTTGTTTAAGTGCTTTTCGCGCGTTTCAAGTGCTGCAAATACGAAAACTGGATGAGTGCTTTTAATTATCCAGGAGAAACCTTTTTCAATTGTGCGAAGCGCAAAATTGATGTCTATTTGGCAAATATTTTTATCTTTTTGGTGGATCAAAACGGATAATTGACTCGCCACTTGCTGTTGCGCGTGGCGCCGGACGAAATGCGTGCCCATAGACAACTTCGAAGGTGAGCGGGACTTTCCCGTCCGCGCCGCGACTTTGCTCCAGCACATCCACCGCTCGTTGCCATGCCTTTTTACCAAGCAGTCCTCTGCGTCGGGTATCCAGCGGATTGCCGCCCAAGGCACGCACGTCTTCCAGTAGCTTTTCTACCGTGCCGTATGTCACGGTCAGCGTTTCCATGTCCATCACCGGCGTCGAAAAACCGGCATTAACCAGCATGTCACCAAAATCATGCATGTCCACAAATGGCAACACATGTGGCTCATCATCAGCCGCCGCGAACGCGGCACGCAGTTCTTTAAATGTATCGGGACCAAAGCAGGAAAACATCAGCAAACCATCCTGACGCAATACCCTTCGCCATTCGACAAACACCTGATCCGGCTGCGGATGCCAATGCAGCGCCAGATTGGACCAGACCAGATCGACTGCATTGATGCCCAGTGGAAGTCGCGCAAAATTGCCGCACAATAGACTTGCACTCGAGTCCTTGCCCAAGCCCATGCTGGCCGGCAGCCATTGCTGCAGCAAGCGGTTCATAGACGATAAGGCCGCAACCTGACTTTCCTGCGCCGCAGCCAGCATCGCTGGCGACGCATCCAGTCCAAGCATGACTGCCTGCGGGAAGCGTTTTTGCAAGGTCGTCAGATCCGCACCTTCGCCGCAACCGGCATCCAGCACGTGCTCAGGTGAAATTTTGACTAGCGCCAAACGTTCATGCATACGAGTAGCAATCTCGCGTCGCAAGAAGCTGGAATCAATAATGCGCGCAGGATCACTGAACAGTGTACGCACACGATTCAAGTCTATCGGCGCACTGAGTTTGGAGTCGGGCTGGGGAGGATGGGCGGACACGAGTAATGAAATGCTTCAATGAGATAATGCGCGCAAGTTTACACGCTTACACGTAGGAAGGCTGGATTGCGCGATGCTTTATCGTTTTCTTGACTGGTCCCGACACATCATTCGACGCCTCCCGGCGGCGATTCCTTCGTCGTGTGCGCTCTGCGGCATCACCGATGAGACGGCTTTGTGCCAAGACTGCGCCGCACAATTCTTTAGCCGCCATCCGTCGCGCTGCAGACTATGCGCATCGCCGCTTGCGCATACGACAACAGCACCACAACAATGCGGCGAATGCCTGCGCAATCCGCGCGCCTTCGACGCCACCATCGTGGCCAGCGATTACACCGCGCCTATCGACCATTTGGTACTCGCGCTCAAATTTGGTAATCGCCTGGCATTGGCACCTTTGTTTGCTCGTCTGATGCTGGATGCAATCTTGCGCGAACGCGCATTTGCCATGCCGACCTTATTGACGGCCGTCCCGCTAGGCGAAAAACGATTGGCCGAACGCGGCTTCAATCAGGCACTCGAAATTGCCAAACCCTTATCTCATGCGATTGCCATTCCACTGGAGCCACAGTTGCTAGAGCGCACGCACGACACTGCTATGCAAGCGCTACTGCCACCAGCCGAACGACACCAGAACATTCGCCACGCTTTTATTCTGTCACCGCAAGCGGCCGCACTGGTACGCGGCCAGCATATAGGCATCGTGGATGATGTCCTGACAACTGGAGAGACATTGAATGAAATCGCCGCAACCTTGAAGCGATATGGTGCAAGCCGTGTCACCAACTTCGTCTTCGCCAGAACACCGCCGAAATAAAGCCGCCATCTGGTATCCCGTAAAAAACCCAAGCCACCTGCCCGCTTTCGCAATAAACTGGCGACCTGCTTGATGAGGAGAATCACTTTGTTTCATGTTGTACTGGTTGAACCAGAAATCCCACCCAATACCGGCAACATCATTCGCCTGTGTGCCAATACCGGCGCGCAACTGCATTTGGTCGAACCGCTAGGCTTCCCACTTGATGATGCCAAGATGCGTCGTGCCGGCCTCGATTATCACGACTACGCGCAAATGAAGGTGCATAGCAACTGGCAAGCATTTCTGGAGTCATTCCCAGCCGAGCAGCCACTGAATCCGGCACGCATGTTTGCGATGACGACACATGGCTCGACACCATTTGCCAATCTTGCTTTCCAACCTGGCGATATTTTTGTCTTCGGTTCGGAAACCAAAGGCTTGGAAACCAGCTTGCGCGAATCCTTTCCACCATCGCAACGTATACGTTTACCGATGCGGCCAGATAATCGCAGTCTGAATTTATCCAACACCGTTGCAGTCGTCGTGTATGAAGCGTGGCGACAAAACAATTTTGCCGGTGGCCAATAAGCATCGTTTTGTTTTAGGCTACGATAAGCACACTCTTTTGACCTCCGAAGCCGGCTGTATCCTCACCCAAGGAATCTCATGAACCTGCGTCAACTTTCTTTCGCCGTCCTTACATTCGCAATCAGTACAGCTGCTGTTGCTCACGACTATCGCGTCGGCGATATCTCTGTCGACCATCCTTATGCACGCGCCACAGTCGCAGGTCAAACCAGCGGCGGCGCTTATCTGACATTGGAAAACAAGGGCAATAGCGCCGACACCTTGATCTCAGCCAAATCACCAGTGGCGGCATCGGTAGAAATCCACACCATGTCGATGACAGCAGACCATGTGATGCGCATGCGCGAAGTCGGCACTCTGGAAATCAAAGCCAAGGAAAAAATAGCGATGCAACCGGGCGACGGTTATCACATCATGTTGATAGGCTTGAAGTCACCGCTCAAAGTGGGCGACAAACTCCCACTGACATTGACCTTCAAAAAAGCCGGGAAGATAGAAACATCTATCTTTGTAGAAGACGGCAAGAAGAAAAGCGAAGAAACCGACAGCATGGAACATCACCACCACTGATCGTCATCACGGCAATCCCGAATAAAAAAAGGACGTTTTTAAACGTCCTTTTTTATTTGTCTCAACCCGCAGTATTACTTGGCGGCATAGTGTCGGTAAACCCTGGATGAGCCATCCGCCTGAAACAGCACGACATCATAAGCATCGGCCGGCTCGCCCTCTACTTCCATCCCAGGCGATCCCATCGGCATGCCAGGAACAGCCAATCCTTTGGCCTTCGGCTTTTCTGCCAGCAAGCGCTTGATATCAGCCGCCGGCACATGGCCTTCCAGCGCATAACCATTGACCACGCCTGTGTGGCAACTGCCCAGTGCTTGCGGCACGCCAAATTTGGTTCTATAGGCTGCAGTATTCGGCACATTGTGCGCATTTACCTTGAAACCATTTTTTTCCAGATGCGTAATCCATTCGGTACAGCAACCGCAGGTCGCACTTTTATATACATTAATCACCGGCTGACTTGCTTTGGCGAATGAGATCGCCGGAACCATACCGACCAGCGCCAAGGCTTGCAAGATTGTGCGACGTTGCATAGTTTTTCCTTTACATAAAAAAAGCCGCAAACATGCTTGCGGCTTTTTAATCGAATGATGCGAACTCAGACTGGTTGTGCAGCTGCGATACGCGTCACGACTTCCTTGCGATAGCGATTCAGTTCCTGCACGGTACCAAAGGTACGCTCGAACAACAGCGACATATTGTGCAGAATGCGATCCACGACTTTCTTTTCCCATTCGCTGTCGAACTTGATCTGACCGTCGAGCCAACGCTCCAGCCATTCCGGATCAGGCAAACGCGATTGCACCGTATCGTTCGGGAACAAGGATTGGTTCACGTGCAGATTGGTCGGGTGCAATGGTTTTTCCGTACGACGGGCTGAAGCCATCAAGACGCCGATCTTCGCAAAGGCGGCGCGTGCTGTATCGCCGACTTCTACCAATGCTTTTTTCATGTAGCGCAGATAAGCGCCGCCGTGGCGTGCTTCATCCTGGCTGATGATTTTGTAGATTTGCTTGATGACAGGCTCTGTGTGCCAATCGGAGGCGCAACGGTACCAGTGATTCAAACGGATTTCGCCGCAGAAATGCATCATCAATGTTTCCAGCGCTGGCGCTGGATCGAATTCGAAACGTACGTTGTGCAGCTCTTCTTCAGTCGGAACATATTCAGGACGGAAGCGACGCAGGTATTCCATCAGCACCAAGGAATGCTTTTGCTCTTCGAAGAACCAAACCGACATAAATGCGGAAAAGTCACTGTCGCCGCGATTGTCACGCAAGAACATTTCGGTTGCAGGCAAGGCAGACCACTCGGTAATCGCATTCATGCGGATCGTTTGTGCCTGCTCATCGGTCAGTTTGGAGCCGTCGAACTGATCCCATGGAATGTCTTTTTCCATGTTCCAGCGAACTTGCTCTAGCGATTTAAACAATTCTGGGTACAGCATACGCGCCTTAAAAATTGAGTTAAGTCCTTGATTCTACCAAGAAATCCACCGCCCACCCAGTATCTGGGACTAAACAGGCCCGCATTTCTCTGGAAAAACATTGCCTGATTCGATTCTTTTCAAGTATCGAAAACGCGTCTATCCCGCGCCGTTACTTGCTTTTTTAATGTTTTCTTAACGTTGAAATCGAACGCAAAAATCAGTCCTTAATTACTAAAAATTTAAACTATCTGAGGCCGAATTCAATCTGTTTTTCACTTAGCACATGGTAATAGGCAATTTTTTCCGCTCCATGACAAACCCTGCGTCTTGGTGCAATATGATCTACATCAACACACACTCAATTGGCCTGGTCATGACAAATAAATTCATACGATTGCTTCTGCGTTGCGTACTTCTAAGCGGCCTGGGCATCGGTACGCATGCAATGGCACAAACTCCTGCCGCGGCACCTGCGGCCTGCCCTGCGACACTAAATTACTCCGTTAATCGCTTGCAGGATGAAGTACCACAGAACCTTTGCCAGTACGCAGGCAAGGTGCTGTTGGTCGTCAATACGGCAAGTTATTGCGGCTTTACCGGGCAATACGAAGGATTGGAACAGCTTTATGCCAAATACAAAGCGCAAGGCTTGGTGGTGCTCGGCTTTGCCTCCAACGATTTCGGCCAGCAGGAACCAGGTGCCAATAAAGAAATCGCTGAGTTTTGCTACAACACCTACGGCGTGAAATTTCCGATGTTTGCCAAAACCTCGGTTATCGGGCCAAACAGCAATCCTTTTTATAAAGGACTGATGGCAGCGGGCGCGACCACGCCGAAATGGAACTTCCATAAAATCCTGCTGGATCGCAACGGTAAAGTCATAGACAGTTATCCTTCAAAAGTAACGCCAGAAGACAAAAAACTGGTTACTGAGATAGAAAAAGCGCTCGTGCAAAAAGCACAGCCTTAAACCACATGCACAAACGGGGAATCTAGTCTGTCGTGTGGCTGATACGGATGTAAAAGACGATTTTCTGCAAAATGCTGCGATACGCAGCACGCGCAGGCATAATGACGATGCTTTAAACAAGCTGATTCAAAAAGCCGTTCCTCAGGTTGCACGACTGAGTGATTTTCCAGACACGCCCAAAATTAAGAGATAACGGACGAGCAATCGCCCCCACTACCATGCGCATTCTGATCATTGAAGACAATGCCGATATCGTCGCGAATCTGTATGCATTTCTTGAGCCGCGCGGCTATGTACTCGACTCCGCCGCAAACGGATATGCAGGCTTCGCACTCGCAGCACAGCATGACTACGATGCCGTCATACTCGACATCAAATTGCCCGGTATCGACGGCCTGACCTTATGCCGCAAAATGCGCGACGAATTGCAAAAAGACACGCCGGTGTTGATGCTGACCGCGCGCGATACGCTGGACGATAAAGTTGCCGGCTTTGACAGCGGCGCAGACGATTATCTGGTCAAGCCATTCTCGCTGCTGGAAGTGGAAGTACGCCTGAAAGCATTGGTGCGTCGCGCCCGCGGCAAGAACCAGGGCACGAACTTCCTGAGCGTCGGCAATCTGGTATTCGACACCTCGACCTACCAAGTCAAACGCGATGGCATTCCTATCTCGCTGACCAAAACCGGATTCAAGATCCTGACCTGCTTGATGAAAGAAGCTCCTAAAGTCGTCTCGCGGGAAACGCTGGAACTGGAAGTATGGGGAGATCATCCGCCTGATAGCGATGCGCTGCGCACCCACATCCATGCGTTGCGACATGCACTGGATAAAGCACACCCGTTCGCCATGCTGAAGACGGTGCAAGGTATCGGCTATCGTCTGGTAGAAGCGGATGAAACGCCCTAGTACGATACGGCGGCGCATAGTCGTCGCCTATCTTTTTTTCGCACTGGCAGTTTGTACATTCGTTGGCGTTATTGCCTCTGTTGCCATAGTCGGCATAGAGGATTTACTGGTTGACGAACATCTGCGCAGCATCGCGGCATGGGCATCACCGCGACATGCGGCCGGCATGCCGGTAGAAATGCCGTCTGACGTCAACTTCTATCACGGCCCCGATATCCCACCAGAACTGCGCGATCTGCCACAAGGCGTCGTAAAGAAAACCTTCGACGGCCAGACCGTGCATTTGCTGGTCGGCCAGGATGCAGAAGGCACTTACGTCGTGCTTGATCGCGCCAGCGAATACAAAAACATCGAGCACGTGATTTACGCCATGCTCGGCGCCGGCTTTCTCGGCTTTGTCGCCCTGTCCCTCTTTCTCGGCACCTTTATCGCGCGCGGCTTTGTTGATCCCATCATCAAGCTGGCAGCAGCGGTCATGGATAAAAAGAGCAAGGCAGAATTGCCATTACTCAACAATCAGGATGAATTAGGCATATTGGCGCGCTCGTTCGCTGCGCATACTGCCGAACTCAAGCAATTTCTGGCACGTGAGCGCTTCTTCACTGGCGACGTCAGCCATGAACTGCGCACACCCTTGACGATTATCATCGGCGCGTCCGAGCTGCTGGTGGAACAAACTGCCACACAACCGGCGCTACACGCACCCGCCCAACGCATATTGCGCGCTGCCAAAGAGGCAACCAATTGCGTCGGTGTGCTCTTGCTGCTGGCACGACGCCCGGACACCATAGACCGACCGTTAACCTCCATTTCCGAAGTAATCCGATCAGAGATAGAGCGTGGCCAGCCCTTGGTAAGGGATCGGCCTATCAGCCTGCACTTCCAGGAAGGCAAGGATTTCTCGGTATTTGGACGCAAGGAGTTACTGTCGTCGGCCATCGGCAACCTGATCCGCAATGCCTGCGAATATACCGATGAAGGCTCAGTCGTCGTCTCCATCCAGGACCACAGTGTGCTGGTGGAGGACACCGGCCCCGGCGTTCCGGACATTATCCGCGCACGCCTCAAGAACGACCCCTCACAACCGGCACTGATAGGCTCAGCCGGCTCCGGTCTCGGCCTGGCTTTGGCCATACGTATCTGCGAATACTTGGGCGCCAAGCTCGAGCACGACGACAGGCCGCAAGGGGGTAGTATTTTCCGCATCCACTTCCAATCAGTTTTAACGGAAAACTAACGTTAATATCACGTAATTTTAAGTTCTTCCGAGCTAACCTGCGCCTGCGTAGAGACGTTAATTGCATAGCAAAAACGTCCCTTCCAGTCTGGGTTGAAGTCTTCTATATTGAAGCTTGAACTCCATGCATTGAACCACCAGGAAATGTGCACGCATTAGCGCTTGTAGTGGCCAAAAGATGGCGTCGGATTCGTCCGATGGCAGACAACAACATAGTCGTAAGTCGACCGCCACTTTAATTCAACAAACCTTGAGGAAGACATGGAATTACTAGGATCTCCAGCATTTTGGGCAGCACTCGGCAACATCATCTTGATCAACATCGTGTTGTCCGGCGATAACGCCGTTGTCATCGCCTTGGCAGCCAAGTCCCTGCCACCAAAACAAAAGAAAATGGCCGTTCTTTACGGTAGTGCAGCGGCGATTATCCTGCGTATCGTTTTGACCATTTTTGCTCTGCAATTACTGACGCTGCCGTACTTGAAGTTAATCGGCGCAGTTCTGCTGTTCTACATCGGCGTGCAATTGCTGTCCGAAGATGGCGGCGAAGAGAATATTGAAGGCCACTCCAACCTGTGGGGCGCCATCAAAACCATTCTGATCGCCGATTTGGTCATGAGTCTCGATAACGTGCTCGGCGTTGCCGCTGCAGCCAACGGCAATGTCACCTTGCTCGTCATCGGTCTGGCTATCAGCGTACCGTTGATCGTATTCGGTAGCACACTAGTGTTGAAGTTGATGGAAAAATTCCCAGTCATCATCACGCTGGGTGCGGCATTGCTGGGCTATCTGGCTGGCGAAATGTTGTTCTCCGATGCAGCGGTTACGCCGTGGATCGAAGCCAATATCCCGCACCACGAAATCGCCTTGTTCGGCAGCGCTCACTTGAGCATTCCAGGCTTGGTACTTGCAATTGGCGTTGTCATCGTAGGTAACTACTTGAGTAAGCGTCACCACAAGGAAGCAACAGCGTGAGTTAGAAACGATCGCTGCTCAGCGATCGTTTCAGTTCGTAATAGATAAGTCAAAGGGCGAACCAGCATGGCTGATTCGCCCTTTGTTTTTCTGCAGGTAAACTTGTCGTTTAGGCGTTTAGTACTTTTTACGATTGAAATTATGATCGACGACCAATCTTGTCGTTGCGATCAAACTACTCAAGCCAAGCACCAACTGCGTCAGACGATCTCCCGGCAAATGCCAGATTTGTGTAGCTGAGGCTTCTACTTGCGCAACCGCAGCGATCAGCGGCGTGACCCATTCAGCTTCAGGCGTCACATCCAGCAAGACATCGCCCTCCGATGTCGTGTGCAGAAAAATATCTCCGCCCTCAGTCAGACAAAAGCAAATACCCCAGCCGCTCGCTTTGCCGTTTTTAATCAAATACTGAATATTGCGGTTTTGATGATCGATCCATGCTTCCACATCGTAGGTGGTTTTTAAGACTATCCATGGCCGCTCTATCGGCTCATCCCGCTCGTTTTCGTCATCTTCGTACATCATTGCATCTCATTCATGAATGGATAAATCATGCCGCACTGTACACGCTACGCGAGAAACCGGCAGCGGTAATCCAGATAAAAAAGAGACAATTACAGGCAATACCGCAGCATCGTGATATCCTGCGAACCCTAAGCTTATCCATTGCTCGACTGCTGTTAATGACGACTACCGAATCTACGCCTAACCCAATTCAATCCGCACGTACCTTGCTTAAGGAACTTCAGGAAAAATTCACCGTATTCGGCGAATACCTGCCCTTGGCCATCGGCATCGACAAGCAACTGATCGCACAAATGCCCGATGTCAGCCGCAAATCATTGCGCACCGCACTCGGCATACATACCAATTCCCTGCGTTATCTGAAAGGCATGGAAAAAGCGACTGTACGTTTCAACCTTGATGGCAGCAATGCTGATGAAGTGACAGAAGTGCACCGCACACATGCCACGACGACGCTGAAAGAACGCTTCAAGAAGAATGCGGAACAACGCAAAGCACAGCGACAAGCGGAAGAAACACAGCGCAAAGCTGCCGCCAAGCAACGTGAAGCAGAAGAAGCCGATCGCATGCGCGCCGAGAAATTAAGTCAGCTCGCCGAGAAATTCTCGCGCAAGAACTGATACCTATGCGTTGTCTGGCGACTGCCAAGCAACGCCTTACACTTTTACCAGTAGGTCCACAACATCTTCGCCGCCAGCACATACAGCAGGCAGGCAAAGATGCGTTTCAAAACTGGTACCGGCAAACGATGCGCCAGACGCGCACCAAAAGGTGCGGTAAACACGCTGCCGCAAACGATGCCGGCCAAGCCAATGGTAGAAATAAAACCTACCGCATCGTCCGGCAAACCCGGAACATTCCAGCCCGAAATCACATAACCGATTGTGCCAACGATGGCCAAGGGTATGCCCATCATGGCGCCGGTTCCTATGGTTTTCTTCATAGGAACACCGCACCACAACATGAACGGGATCGTGAGGAATGCACCACCGGCGGAAACCAAACCACCGATAATTCCGATAATCAGCCCAACACCAAACAGCGGCCACGCCGAAGGCAACGAACGCGCTGCTTTCGGTTTTTTATTCAACAGTATTTGCGTCGCGCCAAAGAACACAATCACGGCAAAGCTCAGCGCCAAATGTCGTTGCGGAATCCAAGCAGAGATAGAGGTAGCAAGCAAACTGCCGACAACCAAACCCGGCGTCATGCGTTTGACGATATTAAAATCCACGCCGTCGAATTTAAGATGCTCGCGCACACTGGAGCCGGACGTAAAGACAATCGATGCCATGCAAGTCGCCAGCGCCATGTGCACCACATGATCCGGTGCAAAGTGCTGTGCAGCGAATAATGCGGCCATGATAGGCACCAGCGTCATGCCGCCACCTATCCCAAGCAGGCCTGCCAACACGCCAACAAACGCACCCGCGAGAACATAAGTAAAAAACCAGATCATGCCTGCCCCTCAATAATTGTTTTTGGATTGATCAATGCATCAGTGGCTGCATACGATGCAGCTCTATTTTTAATAATTTATTTGCCTGTAGTAGATACAGCGCGAGACATGATGATCAGCGATCTCATGGAAAAGCGCGCGCCATCGGTATGAATATGCCCACGACAAACCATATTACGTGCAACAACCAAAGCAGCAAAAAATACAGCTTGATCTGTTCCGCACTCCAGAGCGAAGAACGAAACCAGTCTATGAAGAAAAAAGACTTCCAGCCCTCCATCCATTCAGCACCACCCCAACGCATGACCCAGAGCGTAAAGATCGAACTGGTAGCAAAGAAAAGAGACCAGTTGAGCAGGCTCATGACATTTGATTTGTGATGGGACGCGGAATATAAGGAATAACTACACATGCGCTGTGACCGTCACAGCTTACGGATAGAAAAGAATGTTGTCTACTCGATACTCGCGTTTGTATGAGGGCCAATTTGGCATCAGCCACGTCACTTGAGAAAAAGCATTAGACTAGCGCTTACAGCAAGCTGATCTATCCAGAGGTCATTCAACAACCTCAGTGCACTTTTCGCTTCGCTGAATTCTCAAGACTCGTTTTATCAAAATAATAACCATCAGGCTTTCTTGCACTCCACCACACATACACCTGTCGTCAAAAATGAACGTCTGTTCCTGCTGACCATCGCCGGCATACAGTTCACGCACATTCTTGATTTCATGATCATGATGCCGCTCGGCCCGCAGCTGATCCGCCTCTTGCATATCGATACGCATCAATTCGGCTTGCTGCTGTCCTCATATACGTTTGCTGCGGCAGCATCCAGTCTGCTCGCCGCAACCTATATCGATCGTTTTGATAGACGCAAGTTGTTGCTGACCTTGTACACCTGCTTCATCATCGCCACGCTGTGCTGCGGTCTCGCACCCAACTACACTTCGCTGTTGATTGCACGCGCGCTGGCCGGTGCATTCGGTGGCATTCTGGGTGCCTTGGTGCAAACCATGGTGGCGGATGTGATTCCGTTTGAGCGACGCGGCAAGGCGCTGGGAACCGTGATGGCGGCGTTCTCGATATCGACAGTTGCCGGCGTGCCTTTGGGCTTGTTGCTGGCCTCTTATTTCACTACGCTGGGTTGGCGCGCGCCCTTCTTCTTCATCGTTTTACTATCGAGCGTATTCTGGATCATCGGTTATAAATTGCTGCCGAATCTGACCGCGCATCTGGGAAGAAAACGCGTCGGGAATATTTTTCAGCAAATCTTTGCTGTCGCTAAAGAACCACGCCACTTAACTGGATTTGCTTTCATTGCGCTGATGATGATGGCGGGCTTTACCGTCATTCCGTATATCCCGCTTTATCTGACAAGCAATGTCGGCATGCCGGAATCATTCCTTACTATCATTTATCTATGTGGTGGCGCGGCGACATTTTTTACTTCTCAGTTGATCGGCCGGATGGCAGACAAATACGGCAAGCTGAAGGTGTTCCAGGTGGTGGCCTTGGCATCCTTCATTCCGCTATTGATCACGACGCATATGGGACCGATTGCCTGGTGGCTGGTGCTGATCAACTCGACGATTTTCTTTATTTTGGTACCGGGCCGCATGGTGCCTGGCATGGCGATGGTGAGCGCCGTACCTGAAGCACATGTACGCGGCACCTTCATGACATTGATCTCATCGGTGCAGATGCTGGCATCTGGCCTCGCCACGCTCGTCGCCGGCTTCATCATGACACGCACGCCTAGCGGACAGGTCGAACACTACAACACCGTCGGCTATATCGCGGTCGCATGCGGCATTGCCACCATCTGGCTTGCCAAACATCTGCGCGTATCAGGCACGTCTAACACTGCCGCCAAACCGACATAAGCCGTCAAGATTAGTCAGCAGGTGTGCGTTTTTTGCGTGGCTTTGCTGCCGATTTTGCGGCAGTTTTTTTCGCTGCCGTGGATGTGGTTTTAGGTTGTGCTGCCTGCGGCTTTGTTTTCTTCTGCACCGCATTCTCTTCGGACATCACGCTGCTTACCGTTTGATTGAATTGTTCCTGCAACGTCGTCCACCATGCGGTTGATGCAGCAGCAGATGCTGCACTCGCCTGTAAAGGATCGACGCTTGCAGAAGCAGCTGCTGGATGCGTTGCGGGGCTTCCTTGCATGTTGGCGCCAAACGTTTCACCCATGGTGCGCAAAGTGGAGATCGTTGCGCTTTGCACTTCCAGCGCTTGTATCGTGCCGCGCAGCATCGTCATGTTTGCGTTCAACCACGCTTCTACCGCCTTCAAATCGGCGATCTGCTTGTTGATCTCTTCCACCGACAACGTGGGCATGACCATGCCGGGAATGCCGGCCGCTGGCGCTTTCATCCCGCCCCACATATTCTTGACGAACTCCATCGTGTCGGCCATGGCATCGAAGCCTGGAAGATTGGGCATATTAGGCTGCGTCACGATAAACCTCCAGAAGAACATCTTGCGACAAGAAAACCAACTCGGGAATAAGTGCAGCGTAGCAGATAATGGCTAGCGTCCGAATTTCTAACGCGGTGGACGCTGCATTTTGCAACTCGTCGACAAAGCGGTACTGGCTGCTGGCAGATAAAGCTCCGTCTTGAATCCGTAACCACTGCCTTCGTTATCGAAGCGTATGCCGCCATTCGATTTTTTACGCATCACCGATACATACAGCGGCTGTATCAATTGATGGTCAGCAGCGCGCATCGTCGCATCGTGGAAGGCATTTTGATAATGCCCACCTTCCAATGCTTTGGCGACTGCATTCGCCTCTGTCGATTTGGCCTTTTCCATCGCAGCTACCAGCATCTCTATCATCACGTGCATGCGCAAAAACACATAGTCGTCCTTGGCCTGCGGATAACGCTGGCGGAACGCGCTGTAAAAACGATCACTGGCTGAATTGACGACACCATCGCCGGCATTGGGATGCCATTCCGCCACTGCACGCACACGATCCACACCCGCATCGCCTATCGCAGCAGGCGCACCCAAGCCATTGCCATAGAACGTATAGAACTTGGTATTCAAACCGAATTCTTTCGCCGCCTTGACCAATAAAGTCAGATCATTGCCCCAATTGCCGGTGATGACAGCATCGGCACCGCTCGCCTTGATTTTGGCGATATACGGTGCGAAATCCTTGATCTTGCCGATAGGATGCAACTCATCGCCGACGATCACGATGTCTGGACGTTTGGCTGCAAGCTGGCTGCGTGCAGCTTGTGCTACCAAACGGCCGAAACTGTAATCCTGCCCGATCAGATAAACACGCTTGGCACGCGCATCGCCTTTGATCACTTCGGTCAATGCGTTCATCCGCATATCGGCATTGGCATCGAAACGAAAATGCCAGTAACTGCACTTCTCATTCGTCAGCGCCGGATCGACGGCAGAATAATTGAGGAACAAGACACGGTTATCCGGCACACGCTGATTATGTTTAGCAACGGCGTCTATCAGCGCCGCCGCAACGGCCGAGCTATTACCTTGCACCACGAAGGGAATGTGTTTGTCGGTCAGGCGTTTGAATTCGATCAAGGACTCTTCAACACCCAGTTTGTTATCAAAAATTTCCAGCGCCAGCGGATGTCTGCCATCCGGCAATTTAACGCCGCCACGCGCATTGACTGTCTCTATCGCCAATTGCAGATTACGCGCCACCGCTTCTCCCGCATTGGCAAAAGGGCCGGACATACCATCTATCATGCCTATCTTGATCGGCTCTGCTGCGCCTGCGATCACGCTGGCGCACAGGAGCAATGCAAGCGCGACAATTTTTTTACCTGAAATATTCAATCTGCGACCTTCTTAAACCATCCATAAGCGCCCATTTTACGCGGCGCGATACACGCGTGCTGGCACACCCAAGCTAAGGCGTTGCGTTTACACTAGCGACCATGACGACAGATATACCGCCCAGCCAGCAACGCGCCAAGCGCGTGCGGCTCTCCATGGGCTGGCTATTTATCTTGATTGCATCTGTATTGCTGCATTGGATCGTCATCAGTTGGGCGCGTGGCTTCATTCATCTGCCATCGACCAGTGCACCCGACGATGCCCTCGTGATTGATGCAACGTTGGAAGCACCGATTATTCCTAAACCGGTTATCGTTGCCGCTGTGAAGCCCAAGCCAAAACCACGGCCGCGTCCGGTCGCGCCACCGCCAGTAGCACCACCAGCAGAAATTGCCGCTCCCGCCGCAGATATCGCCACGGCAAGCAACGATCCGCACACAACTGATACGAGCGATACAGAAGCGAGCACAACGGATACGACGCCGGCGGCCAGCAATCCGCCTGAGGAAAAAACAAACGCAGTGTCTTACACCATCGATCTGCCGCCCTCAGCCGAGCTGAAATACGACATACAAAAAACACCAAAGGAAGGTGCGCCCATGTATGGCAGCGGCACTATCAGTTGGCATAACAATGGCAGCACATATACGGTAGATGGCGATTTCGGCATACTCTTCATTACCGCATTACGTTTCAAAAGTACCGGCACTATCGAAGACATCGGCATCGTGCCAGAGCTGTATAGCGAAAAACGTTTCCGCAAATCAGAAACCAATACGCACTTCCATCGCGAACGTAACACCATCAGCTTTTCCGCCTCCACGCTATCGTACCCACGCACCGGCGGCGAACAGGATAGAGCCAGCATCATTTGGCAATTGGCGGGCATAGGGCGCGGCGATCCTGCGAAGTTCGTGCCCGGCGCCAGCATAGACTTGTTTGTGGCTGGCACGCGCAATGCAGAAACGTGGCACATTCTGGTAGTTGGTCAGGAAGAAATTCAGATAGACGGCGTCAGCACAAATACATGGCACGTAGTACGCTCACCGAAAAATGGTTCCTACGATCAAAAACTGGATATCTGGCTTGCCCCACAGCAGCAATGGTACCCAGTCCGATTGCGTTATACGGAAGCCAACGGCGACTATCTCGACATGACGCTCAGCAAGCTGAACGTTTCCTCTGTACCCTAGTCAGACATTTTCACACTTACTTTTTTGGTGACCCAATGAAGCGCACTCTTTCCCGCAATCTAGAATCCATGCTGCTGGCATGCGTTATTGCCACATCAACTGGTGCTGTACTTGCACAAACGTCGGCCAAACGTGCATTCAACCTGCCGCCATCTGCCGATCTGAATTATGCAATTACTGCCAATCAGCGCGGCTTGCAACTCAATGGCACAGCTACCATCCATTGGACTGCAGACAAAAATAATTACTCCATCACAAGTGAAACACGAGCCATGCTGCTCGGAAAAATACTGGAAGCAAAGAGTGAAGGCGGCATAGATACATACGGTCTCGCTCCATCGACCTCAACCGAAAAACGCTATCGCAAAGACCCTACGACAGCAACATTCAATCGCGACACGAAAACCATTACATTCAGCGCATCTGACGCCAGCTATCCGATCAAGGGCGGCGAGCAGGATCGCAATAGCGTTGTATGGCAACTAGCCACCATCGCGCGCAGCACACCGAATAAATTCAAAGCCGGCGCTACCATCCCTCTCATCGTCGCGGGACAAAAAGATGCTGATGCCTGGACCTTCAAGGTCAACAAAGCGGAAAAAATCAACACGGCTTTAGGCGACTTGAATACCGTGAAAGTCAGCAAAGTCATCAAGGACGGCAGTTCGGAACAAAAACTCGACATCTGGTTTGCACCTTCCATGCAATGGTATCCGGCGCGCGTGCGTATTACCGAACCTGAAGGCGACTTCATCGAACAGACGCTGACCAAAGTCACGCCACTATCGTAAGCATGCAAGATCGATAGACAATCAACACATATAATTCTGCTTTAAGACCGGTTCGCTCACGTCGAACCAGTCACCGATTTTGATGATGAAGGAAAACATGAGTTCTGCAGATGGCGCACTGGTACTGTTCAGCGGCGGTCAAGATTCCACTACCTGCGTAGCATGGGCGCTCTCGCGCTATGCCAAGGTTGAAACAATCGGCTTTGACTACGGTCAGCGACATGCGATCGAGCTGACAGTACGCCCCAGTGTGCTGCAAAAGCTGCGCGCGTTTTCACCGGAATGGGATAACAAGCTGGGCGAGGATCACATGATCGATCTGTCGCTGATTTCAAAAATATCCGATACCGCACTCACGCAAAATGTAGAAATCGCGATGATGGAAAACGGCCTGCCCAATACCTTTGTGCCCGGTCGCAATTTGCTTTTCATGATGGTAGCCGCGACGGTTGCTTATCGCCGCGGTCTGGATGTCTTGGTTGGCGGCATGTGCGAAACAGATTTTTCCGGCTACCCGGATTGCCGCGACGATACGATGAAAGCACTGCAAGTTGCACTCAATCTCGGCATGGCAACGCGTCTGAAGGTGGAAACACCGCTGATGTGGATAGACAAGGCCGAGACGTGGAAGATGGCACAGGATCTAGGCGGCCCGCCCCTGGTCGATCTGATACGCGAAGGAACACACACTTGCTATCTGGGTGAGCGCGGTGCCTTGCATGCTTGGGGATATGGCTGCGGCACGTGTCCTGCCTGTGCATTGCGCGCACGTGGATATGAAAATTTCATCGCGCAAGAAAACGGCTAAGAGCTTGATCAAGACTTGGATCTGGCATACGTCGCCAATAACTCCAGCAAGAAACTCTTCAACACAGCGAACGGTGACAATCCACGCTCAACGGAATGGCCATCAGATGACAGAGATTTGAAATGATTTCTGGATAACAGCATGATGCGCTCCCATCACTAGACATAGACGTCAGCACTCAGACTGACGTCTATGTTTCAAACACTCTACACCTTATGCACATTAACGCATGCCATTGCCTTGTGGTTCCATAGGCATAGGCGCGGGCATATTGCGATATTTGGGTTGCTCAGGTATCACGTTTGGCTGCGGAGGAGGATCAACGATGATAGTTTTCGTTTCGCGGAAAATACCGCCGCCGGACACACTACCGGATACTTGTCCCTCGCCATGTACGCGTCGCACGCAATCTTGACGATCAGATTCCGGCAAGGCTTTGCAACGCATTAAAGCGTTTCTTTCATATAGCCCCGCATCCCCGCTCGTCAATTGCCCGTGTTTCGAGGCATCGAGCGCGGCACCGGCATCTCGCAAGCATTCCTTACGATCCGAGGCAGATTGGCAGGCTGCACGCTCTTGCTGATACGCGCTCACCGCCTTGTCGGCTGCAGTCGCCGTGGTTGAAACGAACAAGAGACTGACGGCAAAAAGAGACGCGCCTAGTGCATATTTCCACACTTTGCGGAGCAAACTTTGAGTGAATAGCATATGACCTCCTGCTGGATAAAAACTCAATATAGGATGCCGATTCACCTCCGTATGTACGGTATCCGACTTATGCTGAATCAAAATTACATGATTGCAATATGTGGAATAAAGGCATTTCCCATCGATTGGGTTTCCAACTATTTCTCTGCACAATCATTTAATTCAATGACATACTTGCCAGTCAGACACCCGCCACTCGTTAATCTTGTCGGCAATCCAATCAAATAACTCCTACACAGAGAGACGGTAATGGCCTCACCCAACACGCCTCGCAAGCATTTTTCCATGTTGCGCGGTTTTCATCTTGCTGATTTCTTTACACTAGGCAACGCAGCCTGCGGTGTGGCGGCCGTATTTTTTTCCATGCTGTACATGGCAAGTCAGTCGCTGACGCATTTTTACGCAGCCGCAGCCATGGCACCTGCCGCCTTCATATTCGATGTACTGGACGGCAAAATTGCACGCTGGCGGCGTCAGCATTCCGCAATGGGACGCGAACTGGATTCTTTGGCGGATGTCATTTCATTCGGCCTGGCACCGGTAGCACTGGGCTTTGCCGCTGGCTTGACCGGCGGCTGGGACTGGGTTGCGATGATTTACTTCGTCTGCTGCGGCGTAAGCCGTCTGGCACGCTATAACGTCACCGCTGAGAGTTTGTCCGAAGGCGGCGATAAGGTCGCTTATTTCGAAGGAACACCCATACCGACCAGCGTCATCATCACCGGCATCCTGGCATGGCTGGCATCGCACGAACTTGTTGGGCAAACGATTTATGGTGGCGCCTGGATGATCGCTTCGTGGGAGTTACATCCATTTGCGCTGCTGTATGTGCTGTCCGGCACGCTGATGATCAGCAAAACGCTGCATATTCCCAAGTTCTAATTTGCAGCGCATGACTCTGCCGTTCATAAACGATAGAGCAGCGCTGCGATCACTACCGCGGCGGCAGACGCTGCCGTGATCGAATCAAGCAAATCCATACATTCCTCCAATCTGAGCTGTTAGCTCTGCTGCAAGCATCCAGCAGGGCTAACGTTCTCAGATTACGCAGGAAAATCATGCCTACAAACGAATCCTTTCTTGGATTCTTATGAGGAAAATGAATATTGCCCCAAGTCAAATGTAACAAGGCGTAAATGAATTGGCAAAGTCACCAGAATAATCTTTCAATGGAGACTACCAAACACGTATTCGTGCTTGTAAGGGGAGTAATAAAATGAAAATCAAGCTTATCGCTCTGACGATAGCGCTGATGGTCGTCAATGCTACGGCTGCGCAGCTATCCGCAGAAGCCTATCAAAGCAAACATGCGCAGGACAAGGCAGCCTCACAAAAGGTCATCGCACCTGTTCAACGCATTACCAAGTCCGAAGCCAAAGCAGCCAAAATGGCTTTGATCGTGGAAAATTTCGAGAAGATCGATGCCAACAATGATGGCGTTGTAACACGTAGTGAGTTACGTGCTTACGTGCTGTCCACGCGGCGCCATGTTCCTATGACTTGATCCGATTAACTCGGATTACCATCGCGCCTCATCGGCGGCACTGCTTACTCCTGCCTCTCCCGCAATGCCCTGTTTATGGCATTCGTCTCAATTTTTATCAAAAAGACATGAAATCAATACGCAACGATGGAAAATTCATTGCCTCATCCCATAGATATGGCATGCTAAAGCACAATCACAATAATTGAGCCCAACGCATATCGATGTGCAAACGGCCACCCAAGGAGGAAATAGAGCATGGTTAGTCGTTTGCGCACGTTTATTGTCGGCCTGATTCTCGTCAACTTTTCCTGCCAGCTTTATGCAGAAGATGGCGTGACCGATACCAAAATCCTGATCGGTCAAACCATAGGCCTGACCGGCACCATTGCAGCACCAGTCAAAGAAATGAATGAAGGTGCCAACGCCTATCTCGCCGGAGTAAATAGCCGCGGCGGCGTGAATGGCAGAAAAATCGAACTCATCACACTGGACGACAAATTCGATCCCAAGCTGGCTGCCGCCAATGCCGAGTCACTGATCAAGAAAGAACATGTATTCGCCTTGTTCCTGAATCGCGGCACACCACACACCGAAGCCATACTGCCGCTCATGGTGGCCAACAAGGTTCCTTTGGTTGCGCCCAGCACAGGTGCCATGATTTTTCATACACCCACGCAGCCACTGATATTCAACGTGCGCGCAAAATATCAGGATGAAGTGAAAAAAGGTGTGGAGCATTTTGTAACCAGCGGTGCAAAAAGCATAGGCTTGCTGCACGTCGATGATTCATTTGGCAAAGACGGGCTGGCTGGCTTCGTCAGTGCGATGAATACACACAATATAACGCCCACTATCATTGCGTCATTTCCGCGCGTCAAACCTGACTATGCAGCCACGGCAGACGCCGTCATCAAGGCCAATCCGAGCGCCTTGATCATCGTCAGCTCATCAGCCAATACGATTGAAGTCATCAAGGCTATACGTGCCAAAGGCGGCCTGATGCAAATCATGACGCTATCGAACAATTCATCCCAGTCCTTCGTGCAGGACCTTGGAGCTATCGGTACCGGCATCATCGTGTCACAAATCACGCCGGCACCGAATTTGATGTCAACCGGATTGGGCAAAGAGTTCAGCGCAGCGGCAAAAGCTCACAACACCACAGTGTCTTACGCCGCGATGGAAGGTTTTGTGGCCGCCAAGGTATTGGTCGAGGGTTTGAAACGTGCAGGTCGCGACCTGACGAGAGAGAAATTCATTCGCGCTTTGGAATCGATACAAAAAGTCGATCTAGGCGGAGTAACCATTACCTATACACCAACCGATCACACTGGTAGCGAATTCGTTGAATTGACGATGATAGGTAGAGACGGACGCTTCATCCGATAAATGTACAGTGCGTCATCAACGCACATTGTTCATCTAGCGATCGAGACTCAATCGGAAGATAAGCTCTCGATCGCCGCCGCAACCGCATGCACGCGCGCTTCATGTATCGCTTCCGGAATGCGTTGCGCCTGATCCGGATAACGTAGTCGCGTCGCTTCGGCAATCTCACCACCATTGACCGTTTGCGCAGCGTTTAATGCAGATTGCAGATAAACCTTCTGCTGAAATGGTTTATCTGCAAAACCGGTACGACCGCGATGATCGCATTCCGACGCAGACAACATATCAATAAAACGTTGCGGCTTGCGGAAGGCATCGCAACGCTCAAATAAAGTCACGATAGTCTTGGCGCGCAATTCCAGCGCACGGCCGACATTGCCATGTTCACGCGCCGTCATCAAAGCCAGATCACGACACTCGTTTGGAATCTTCAAACGCTTGCACACGGCATCCACCAGCTTCACGCTATGCATCTCATGCCCATGATGACGCGGCCACAGCTCCGGTGGCGTGACACCCTTGCCCAGATCGTGCAATAAGGCTGCGCACCGTATAGGCAAATCAGCCTTGGTCTGCGCCGCATAATCAATCACCATCATCACATGTACGCCGGTGTCGATTTCAGGATGATATTGCTCAGGCTGCGGCACACCCCACAACACATCCAGCTCCGGCAGAATGCGCTGCAGCGCACCGCAATCGCGTAGCACTGCAAACATGCGTGACGGTTGGATTTCCATCAAGCCGCGCGCCAACTCCTGCCAGACACGCTCAGGCACCAGCGCATCGACCTCGCCTGCTGCCACCATCGTTTGCATCAGTGCATTGGTTTCTGCTGCGACCGAGAATTGCGGGAAGCGTGCGGCAAAACGTGCGATGCGCAAAATACGCACTGGGTCTTCCGCAAAAGCTGGCGACACATGTCGGAATATCCGTTGTTCTATATCTCGCTGTCCATTGAACAGATCGACGATCGCGCCGCTCTCATCCTTCGCCATCGCATTGATAGTCAGATCACGTCGGATCAAATCTTCTTCCAGTGTGACGCTGGCATCCGTATGGAAGACGAAGCCTTTATAACCAGGTTCCGTCTTGCGCTCGGTACGTGCGAGCGCATATTCTGCGTGTGTAACAGGATGGAGGAAGACAGGAAAATCTTTGCCGACCGGTGTATAGCCTTGCGCAATCATTTCCTTCGGCGTTGCACCGACCACGACATAATCGCGATCCTTGACCGGCACGCCGAGTAATTCATCGCGTACTGCACCGCCGACGATGTAAGTCTTCATGTCCAATCGAATTCAGTCTGGATAGATATCGTATTTATCGATGTGATCAACTTCTGCCAATGCACCGTTAATCCATTGTGCAACAGCAGGATGCGCAGCAACACGTTCTACATACGCGTCCAACGCCGGTGCCAACACCACATCATACGTACGGAAGCGCATCACGACCGGTGCGAAATAAGCATCGGCAATCGAGAATTCGCCAAACAGGAATTGGCTAGGGCCGGATAGTGCAAGACAGTTTTCCCAGATCTCGCTGATGCGACCGATATCCGCTTGCGCTTCTATCGTGCGACCTTTGCCGGGAAATTTTGCACGGATATTCATCCACATGGCAGAGCGCACACCGGTGAAGCCGGAATGCATCTCCGCACAAATCGAACGTGCCAACGCGCGTGCAGCAACATCTTCCGGCCACATTTTCTTTTCCGGAAATTGCTCGGCCAGATATTCGCAAATCGCCAGCGAATCCCAAATCGTCGTATCGCCCGCAATCAGTATCGGCACACGGCCAGCCGATGAGTAATGCGCAATTTGCGCAGTCGTATCGGAACGATCCAGCAACAAGGAAATTTCCTGAAACGGAATATTGAACGCCGTCATCGCCACCCATGGCCGCATGGACCAGGACGAATAATTTTTATTGGCGATCACCAGTTTCAAGCCGCCTTTTTCAGCGTTACTGAGTGTTTGCGATAACGCAGGATCAAGTTCTGTTGTTTGCATAAATTTCGAAAAGGAACATTACTAGTACGGCAAAACCAGTTTATGGCAAATCGCTAGCGACAAACGACTTCGGAGCAACACTGCCCAAACGCTCTTTCAACGATTGCGGCTTGTTCTCGAACATCGCCGCATAGTAAGTCGCGTTAGACAATACTTTCTTCACGTAATCACGCGTTTCCGAGAATGGAATCGACTCTGCAAAAATCGCGCCTTCCACCGGACGTGTCAAGGTTGAGCGCCATGCACGCGGACGACCAGGGCCAGCGTTGTACGCAGCCGTCGCCATTGTTTGCGAGCCATCCAGATCGTTCAACACCATGCTCAAGTAACTGGTACCCAACATGATATTGGTCTCAATCTCATTCACCTGACTATGTGCGAAATCAGTCATGCCGATTTTCTTCGCGACGTGACGTGCAGTGGCTGGCATCAATTGCATCAAGCCGGAGGCACCAACATGCGAACGTGCATCCATGACGAAGCGCGATTCCTGGCGAATCAGACCGTACACCCAAGCCATTTCCAAGCCCACTTTTTGCGTCGCCGTGCGCATGATCTCGCGATAAGGTGCAGGGAAACGTTGTGTGAAATCGACTTCTATCTTGGTACGATCAGAGGTATTCACCATGCGATCCAGCACTTCACTACGACGCGCAAACTCGGCAGCTGCCAGATGCTGACGCTCGTTCATTCTGCGTAGCTCCCAATTCCATTCGCGGTAACCTTCGAAGCGCAAACCCAGATCGAAGAATTTGAAAGCGCGGCGGAATCCGGCATTGGCTGCCATAGGCGCAACTTCTTCTTCCGTCACAGGAGCAGCGCGTGGTGGGATCGTGATTTTCTGGCCCAGCTCTTCCAACGCCAACTGCCCGTAGAAATTGGTTTGCGATGCAATCGATTGCATCAATGCGTTGGCTTCATCTTTCTTGCCTTCTTCACGCAAGGCACGCGCCAACCAGTAAGTCCAACTTGAGTCATCACGCAAAGCTGGTGGCATCGCTTCTATGCCTTGCTTGACCAGCTTCCAGTCGCCAGCGCGCAGAGCGGCACGTATCTTCCACTGATGTGCTTCCGGCGATAGCGGCGCATTGCCAGCCTTGCGCCAATAATCAGCGGCCTCAGGCATCAACTTCATCGATGCCTGCAAAGCGATCTGCCCCCAACCCAATCCTTCCTGCTTTTTGTTCAGCAGCAATGTATTACTGGACAGGATATCGGCAGCCTGTGCCGGATTGTTTTTTGCAATACGCCCCAAAGCGACGATGAACACTTCATGCCTCACCCGGCGAAAACCCACGCCGCGCGAAGTAATCAATGCCGGTTTTTCCATCGCCGTAATCAAAGAGCCATCATCGATACCGGTAAACGGCACCAAACGACGTACGAAGTCGGTCGAGCCGGTTTCTGCTGCCAAGCGCACTTGCGCCCACAAATCATCTTCGTTGAACTGACCGTTGTCCATCAAGGTACCAATCAGGGCTATACAACCTTCGCCGTAATTCTTAGGCACCGTCAACAATGCACGTGCATCGGCGGCAACATTCACGCCTTTCAAGGCCTTCGACATCAGGGCATAACACTTCAGTTGTGTGTCGTCATTCAATTCAAACTGTGGATACTGCTCGTCGAAAGTCACCCAATCGCGCCGCTTGCCGAGCTCCAACAACCAATCGTTGCGCAAGCGGTCGGCAATTGCACTGCCGTTATAGCGTGTCAAAAAGGCTTGTATCTCGGTAGCGGAGGCATCCTTGATGCGCGGCTTCAGCTGGTAGTAATCGACATAGGAAGGAATCGGATAGCTGCCCAGTCTGGAGGCGATATCACTCGCGCGCGCAGCATCGTTACGACGGGATGCATCACGCAATGCCAAGAAGGCATCGTCATCGCTGGCGAAACCGGCCGGGCGTTTTTGTGCATGCGCTGCCGGCAGCAGAAACAATGTAGATGCGGCGAGCAACATGACTCGCGCCAATAATTTATTCGAAAACATGAATTTCGTGACCCCTCTTTTTATCCTGCTTATACTGGATGGCTATGCCACCTAGAATAGCACGCGATGCCATTCCCGTACCCATGCAAAATAAGCTAGAACTACGCCGCACACTACTCGCAGCACGCACTGCCCTTGCTCCTGATCAACGCCAGCTTTTTGATCGCCGCATAGGCACCAAAATCCTGCAATGGTGGCGCACCGAGCAGCCAGCCACGCTGGGCGTGTATTGGCCTATGCGCGGCGAACCAGATTTGCATCAGGCGTATGCCAGCTTAAGTGAGCAAGGTGTGCAATTGGCATTGCCCATAATCGTCGGTGACACGACGCCCCTGCAGTTCGTGCAATGGACACCGGGCGAGGCCTTGCACAAGGATAGATTCGGCACCAGCGTGCCCGTCGCGGAGAATGCGCTTGTACAGCCGCAAGCCTTGCTGATCCCCTGCTTGGGTTTTAATGCTGAATGCTTTCGCCTCGGTTACGGCGGCGGTTTTTACGATAGGACCCTGGCGCAGCAACCCAGACCGCGTACGCTAGGCGTCGCTTATGCGTTTGGAGAAGTCGATTTTGCCAATGAGGTGTATGACATTGCGCTGGATATGGTGATCACGGAAGAAGGTACTTTCCAGCCCTGAAATAAAAATGATGCCGTGACCGTGAACCGGTACAGGGCATCGTTTTGTACTCCAAACATACTTCCAAATCTTGCAGCTTACTTTTGCGATAGATTCAAGCGCGACCAGATCGCGTGCGTTGCCGCCGCTTGATTCAATGTGTAGAAATGCAAGCCCGGCGCACCACCTGCCAGCAAACGCTCACACAAATCGGTCACGACATCCAGGCCGAATGCACGTATCGAATCACTATCATCGCCAAAGCTGGCCAACTTGAGACGCACCCAACGCGGAATCTCCGCGCCACACATGTCCGAGAAGCGCATCAACTGCGAATAATTGGTGATAGGCATGATGCCTGCAGTAACCGGTATATCCGTACCTGCCTTGCGTACATCATCGACGAAACGGAAATAGGCATCCGCATTGTAGAAATACTGCGTAATCGCTGAGTCGGCACCGGCCTTTGCCTTGCGTACAAAGCTGGCGATGTCATCCTGTGGCGACTTCGCTTGCGGATGCATCTCTGGATAAGCCGCGACTTCGATATGGAACCAGTCGCCGGTTTCGGCACGGATGAATTCAACCAGTTCGTTCGCATGATGGAACTCGCTGGACGACATATCCATAGCGCCATAGCCGCTAGGCAAATCGCCGCGCAAGGCGACAATGCGCTTGATGCCATGCGATTTGAACTCTGCCAGGATCGCGCGCAGGTTTTCACGCGAGCTGCCGAGGCAGGATAAATGCGGCGCAGCGTCGTGACCGGCACGGCGGATTTCCAGCACCGTTTCCAGTGTGCCTTGCTGCGTCGAACCACCGGCACCAAAGGTGACCGAGAAATATTTCGGATTCAACTCGGCCAGCTTGGCGCAGGTGACCCGCAGTTTTTCCACACCAGCCGGTGTCTTCGGCGGGAAGAACTCTATGCTGAAATTCTGTTGTTTCATTTTTCTTGTAGTAAAAGCGCGGACAGTATCCACGAAATAATGCTGTACAAAATCGCACCGCCAACCGCTGCCCAGAAGCCGGCAACATGGAAGCCGCCCACCAACTCAGACACCGCCCAGAACATCAATCCGTTGATGACGAAGATGAACAAGCCCAACGTCAGCAAGGTGACAGGCAAAGTCAGTAATACGAGTAGAGGACGTATCAAGGTGTTCACCAAGCCCAGCACCAGCGCCGCGAGTATCGCCGCACCAACACTGTCGACCTTGATCGACGACATTAAGAAAGGAAGCGCAAACAGCGCCGCTGCATTGATTGCCCAGATGAGGATTAAACGCATACGATTTCTCCGTTTTCAAAATTGAACTTCAGGAAATCGCCGCTCCATTTTTATCAAAAACGGAGCGGCTCTGGCAAAACGACTGCTTGTTTAGCGACGTCTATTGCAACTGCTTAGTAACGATAGTGCTCTGGCTTGTAAGGACCAGTTTTCTGCACGCCAATGTAATTGGCTTGCTCGTCAGTCAGAGTCGTCAACTGTGAATTGAGTTTCTTCAATTGCAGACGCGCGACTTTTTCATCCAGATGCTTAGGCAACGTGTAGACGCCGACTGGGTAGTTTTTCGTGTTCGCGTACAACTCGATCTGTGCGATCGTTTGATTCGCAAACGACGAGCTCATCACGTACGACGGATGACCAGTACCGCAACCGAGGTTAACCAGACGACCTTCTGCCAGCAAGATGATGCGCTTGCCGTCAGGGAAGATGATGTGATCGACTTGCGGCTTGATGTTTTCCCATGTGTATTGCTTCAACGCAGCAACTTCGATTTCATTGTCGAAGTGACCGATGTTGCAGACAATCGCCTGGTCTTTCATCTTGGCCATGTGGTCATGCGTGATGACGTGGTAGTTACCGGTACAGGTAACGAAGATGTCGCCGTGTTCAGCAGCGTATTCCATCGTCACAACGCGATAACCTTCCATCGCAGCCTGCAGTGCGCAGATAGGATCGATTTCAGTCACCCAGACTTGTGCCGACAATGCACGCATTGCTTGAGCCGAACCTTTGCCGACGTCACCGTAACCGGCGATGACTGCTACTTTACCGGCGATCATGACGTCGGTTGCGCGCTTGATACCGTCAACCAGCGATTCGCGGCAGCCGTACAGATTGTCGAACTTGGATTTGGTAACGGAATCGTTAACGTTGATCGCAGGGAAAGCCAGTTTGCCTTCCTTGTGCATTTGGTACAAACGATGCACGCCGGTGGTGGTTTCTTCGGTCACGCCGAGGATTTGCGGCAAACGTTTCGAGTACCAGGTCGCGTCCACTGCCAGATGTTTCTTGATCGAATTGAACAGGCAGATTTCTTCTTCGGAACCTGGGTTGTTCAATACCGATGCATCTTTTTCAGCACGTGTACCGAGGTGCAGCAACAAGGTTGCGTCGCCGCCGTCATCCAGAATCATGTTCGAATAAACCGCTGCGCCTTTAGCGTCGTTTGGCCATTCAAAGATGCGGTGGGTGTATTCCCAGTAGTCGTCCAGTGTTTCGCCTTTAACCGCGAATACTGGTGTGCCGGCAGCAGCGATCGCTGCAGCAGCGTGATCTTGTGTCGAATAGATATTGCACGACGCCCAACGCACTTGTGCGCCCAAAGCTTCGAGTGTCTGGATCAGCACGGCGGTTTGAATCGTCATGTGGATCGAACCGGTGATGCGTGCGCCCTTCAAAGGCTGCGCTGCGGCGAACTCTTCGCGGATGGCCATCAGGCCTGGCATTTCGGTTTCGGCGATGCGAATTTCCTTGTCACCCCAAACTGACAGGGACAAGTCGGCGATTACGTAATCGGAAAATTTAGTAGAGGAAGTCATTACTGCGGCGTTCATCACGCCCTCCTTTCGTTAGAAAAAAAGAAACGTGAGCGCAGTTGCATGTACTGACCGCATCAAGCCTGGCAGATCGAACGATCTGTCGCAACGCTCCTTGATGCGGGTGCCATTTTAATCGAAAAAAACGCCTGCGACCACCTTCTACAGCCATGCAGAAAGGAAACTATTTCTTCAGTGGCGCGGTAGGAGGTAGAGAAACTGAATGCAGCTTGGCTGATTCAGACTGAGATTCCACGTTTTCCGTGATCCAGCGCAACATATCCAGCCAGATACGCTTCACTTCAGCATCCGATGGCATTTTTTGTGCGTTCGGCAACTCGATGGTAATTACCGGAACATTTTTGTGTATGCCGCTGTAATTACCCAAAGAGCCGGGATAAACACCGACACGATTCAATAACAGGCGGCCGAAACGACGCGGCGGCTGTGCCGGGCCATCGAAATCCAATACGCCGAACGGTGCATGCACGGAAATAATCACGTCAGGACGAAAACGTACCATTTCGTCATGTACCCAGCGACTTTCCGGCTCGGACAAAGGTGCAGAACCAGGGAAGCGACGCGGATCTTTTTTGGTACGCGCAGCCCAGTAACGCGGCGCATCCTGCTGCCAACCCGGCGTCGGGAAATTACGATTCAAATCAACGCCGTTGGCGTTGACCCGCTTGGCTTTGGGCGCCAATAAACCGTCAGGATTAACGACAGGCACCACGCTCCACTCAAATTGCTGCGCTGCGGCCGTAGGCATCCATTGCAGCCAACGGAACACAACAGAAACCGAAGTCAATTCATCGCCGTGTATGCCACCCATCAGCAATACACGCAATGGTGGCTGGCTACGCTTACCCTTTTTGACAGCAGGAATCTGACGCGCCAGCAAAGGAAAACCTTGCAGCGAATTCACTCCTGTCGGCAACAATTCGCTTTGCTGGCACATCGCATTGGACACGCCAGGCAGACGTACGACCAAGCGCTTGCACCAATCAGCTGGATGAACTGGCGTAGAAACTGGCGAAGTGGCAGTCGCACTGGCAGGCAAAGCTATCCCGAACGCAAGGACAAACGGGATAAGGAGCTGCCTGACAAGATTTGCGATATGCATCAACGCCTCAAAAAACAAAATGGTCGGATTAATTCTTTGCAGAATTTTATCCGACCATCGCACAACACTACAGACTAATTATTACAGACCGGCTGCTGCACGCAGAGTTGCGGCCTTGTCGGTACGTTCCCAAGTGAACTCTGGCTCTTCACGACCAAAGTGGCCGTATGCTGCAGTTTTTTGGTAAATCGGACGCAACAGATCCAGCATTTGCACGATACCTTTTGGACGCAGATCGAAGTGTTCCAGTACCAATTGAGCGATTTTTTCATCGCTGATTTTGCCTGTGCCAAAGGTGGTGACCATAACCGAAGTCGGTTTAGCCACGCCAATTGCGTAGGAAATCTGGATCTGTGCGCGCTCAGCCAAACCTGCTGCCACGATGTTTTTCGCTACATAACGACCTGCGTATGCTGCGGAACGATCGACTTTCGAAGGATCCTTGCCGGAGAATGCGCCGCCGCCGTGCGGAGCTGCGCCGCCGTAGGTATCAACGATGATTTTACGACCGGTCAAACCGCAATCGCCTTGCGGACCACCGATAACGAAACGACCGGTTGGATTGACCAGGAAACGTGTATCTTTCAACCATTCAGCCGGTACGACAGGCTTGATGATGCTTTCAATGACGGCTTCTTCGATTTCCTTGTGTTGCATTTCTGGCGCGTGTTGTGTCGAGAGCACAATGGTGTCAATGGAAACAGGACGGCCATCGACATAACGCAAGGTAACTTGTGATTTTGCATCCGGGCGCAGCCATGGCAGACGACCATCTTTGCGCAATTCCGATTGGCGTTCAACGATACGGTGCGCGTAGTGAATCGCAGCCGGCATCAATTCTGGCGTTTCATCGCAAGCGTAACCGAACATCAAGCCTTGATCGCCAGCGCCTTGGTCGAGGTCGATACCAGCGCCTTCATCCACACCTTGTGCGATGTCAGGCGATTGCTTGTCATACGCGACCAGCACGGCGCAGCTCTTGTAGTCGATACCGTAGTCGGCATTGTCGTAACCGATGCGTTTGATGGTTTGGCGTGCGATTTCGATGTAATCGACGTTGGCGAAGGTGGTAATTTCACCCGCCAAAACAACTAAACCGGTGTTGCACAGTGTTTCTGCCGCTACGCGTGCTTTAGGATCTTGTTGAAAGATCGCATCAAGGATCGCATCGGAGATTTGATCGGCCACTTTGTCTGGGTGGCCTTCAGAGACGGATTCGGAGGTAAACAGAAAATCATTAGCCATCGCAGGTTCCTTAGTACTTTATTAAGTTGGTTAAGTCGCGGTCAACCTAATTGAGCCTGCGACGCTTTAGCGAAATTTATATACCGCCTCGCAAGTTGTCATTAACTCGGCGGTTGCTACTTTGTGCTATTTTACGCCTCTTGAAAAAATTCGGCAATTTGCCCAGTTTTTGCCCCGCTTTGCCTTAGCAGACTTATCACTTTTGGTCTTATTAAGACCTTCTTATTTAACGGCCAGTATGCTTGTTTCCCTCTTCCGTCTGCTCTCTATTCTGCCTTTATCGGTGCTGCATCCGATCGGCATCGCAATGGGCTGGCTGGTTTATCTGGCGTCTCCTGCTTATCGCAAACGCCTGAAAGACAACATCACGCGTGCCGGCTATCAGCAACATTTATCTGCGGCAATCAATGAGTCCGGTAAAGGCATACTCGAATTGCCCTTCGTCTGGTGTGCGGCTCCCGCCCGCGTACTCCGTACCGCGACGATAGAAAACTGGGAACTGGCGCAAGCCGCGCTGGACGCAAAAACCGGCGTGATCTTCCTGACGCCGCATCTGGGTTGTTTTGAAATCATTGCGCAAGCCATTGCCACACAAACTTCATTGACCGCGTTATATCGCCCATCACGCAAGTCTGCATTGCAACCACTGATCGAAGGCGCGCGTGCGCGTGAAAATCTTCATTTGGCGCCAGCCAATCTATCCGGTGTGCGTACTTTATTGAAAGCATTGAAGAACGGCCAGGCCATCGGTTTGTTGCCAGATCAGGTGCCGCAACACGGCGAAGGTGTATGGGCAGATTTTTTCGGCAAACCAGCCTACACCATGACCTTGTCAGCCAAGCTGCACACTATGAGTCATGCACCCATCATTCTGTCTTACGCTGAACGCCTGCCTTACGGCCGCGGCTTCGTGATTCGCTTTGTACCGTTTGAAGAAACGCTAGGCGATACGCCGGAACAACAAGCACGTGCCATCAATCTGGCGATGGAAAAATTGATTGCGCGCTGCCCGGCGCAATACATCTGGAGCTACAACCGCTATAAAACGCCAGCCGGCGTCACTCCCGCCGGAGAACAAGTATGAGAGCGCTGATTATTGTGATGTGGCTGCTGCACTGGCTGCCGCTGCCGATTTTGGGACGTATAGGGAAAGCGCTCGGTTCGCTGCTCTATATCCTCATGAAGTCTCGCCGTCACGTGACGCTAACCAATCTGCGTCTGTGCTTCCCAGAAAAAAGTGAAGCGGAACGCGAAGCCATCGCCAAACAACATTTCCAAGCGTATGCGCGTAGTGCACTGGAACGCGGCATCTTGTGGTGGGCGTCGGAAGCACGTCTAAAACGTCTGATCCATGTCGAACCCGGCATCCCGTTCGAAGTACTCGAATCCGGCCCGACCATCTTGCTGTGTCCGCATTTCGTTTGCCTGGAAATTCCTGGCATTGCGCTGGTGCTGAATTCACATTTTTCAGTTTGTACGATTTACTCGCGCCAGAAAAATCAGCTGATCGATGAAGCACTATTGAAAGGCCGTTCACGCTTCCGCCCAGTCACGCTGCTATCACGCGACAAAGGCGTCAAACCCATCATCCGCGCGATGCGCGAAGGCCTACCTTTTATCATGTTGCCGGATATGGATTTCGGCGTGCGCGATAGCGAATTCGTGCCATTTTTCGGCATCCCTGCAGCCACGCTGACAGCACCGGCGCGCATCGCTGCAGCGACCAAAGCCAATGTCGTGCCTATGATCACCACTTACTTGCCGAACTACCAGGGATGGAAAACCACCTTCTATCCGGCATGGACGGATTATCCCGGTGACGATATCGTCGAAGCCACACGCAGAATGAATGCTTTCATCGAAGAACGTATACGTGAAGCACCGGCTGAATATTTCTGGGCGCACAAACGTTTCAAAACGCGCCCTCCGGGTGAACCCAGCGTTTATGCCAAAAACAGCCCTGACGACACACTGCCAGCTGATTAATCGCTTTCATTCATCGCGCTCGCAAGCCACAGCTATAATCGACACATGAAACTCAAATTCACAAAAATGCACGGCGCAGGCAATGATTTCGTCGTGATTGATGCCATCAACCAAGCCATAGCTTTCACTCCTGCACAATGGCAACATCTGGCAGACCGTCGCTTCGGCGTCGGTGCCGATCAAATGCTGGTAGTGGAGAAGCCACAAGCCGCAGGCGTTGATTTTCGCTATCGCATCTATAACGCCGATGGCGGCGAAGTTGAACAATGCGGCAATGGCGCACGCGCCTTCGTCAAATTTGTAACCGACAAGAAACTCACCAATAAACACGCCATAAAGGTTGAAACCATGTCGGGCATCATCGAGCCACGACTGGAAGCCAACGGGCAAATTACCGTCGATATGGGCGCACCAATACTGACGCCGGAAGATGTGCCCTTCAACACCACCGATCTGCTGTGCAAGGCAGAAGGTAACGATACTGTGTGGCCGCTGGACATCAAGGGTGAAACCTACTGGATTTCCGTCGTCTCCATGGGCAATCCGCATGCAGTGCAAGTCGTTGCCGATGTGGAAGAAGCACCGGTACGAGAAGACGGCGTCCTGATCGAAAATCATCCGCGCTTCCCTAAACGCGTGAATGCCGGCTTCATGCAAATCGTCGATCAGCATCACATCAAATTACGCGTATTCGAACGCGGCGCAGGTGAAACGCTGGCTTGCGGCACCGGCGCATGCGCAGCCGTTGTCGCCGGCATCCGTCGTGGTTTGCTCCACACGCCTGTCAAAGTAGAGACGCGCGGCGGCGAATTAGCTATCGCGTGGGCAGGTGGCGAATCAGCTGTGATGTTGACCGGCCCCGCCGTAACCGTCTTCGAAGGCGAAATCGAGATTTGACCGCTAATGCACGCGATTGTTTTTCGCACGCGGTTGTCGGTTAAAATCATTGCCAGATAACGCGCGCCTATGCGGCGTGCTCCCACCAAACTTATTCAATATCACACGACAAATGACTGCTCCCCTGGATTCCAACACCGTCGCCGACTATTTGCTGGATCACCCGCACTTTTTTGAAGAACATGCGGAGTTGCTGTCCAAAATCAAATTATCCAGCCCGCTCGGTGGTCGCACCTTGTCGCTGCAAGAACGCCAAATGGACGTCTTGCGTGAAAAGCACAAGCTCATGGAATTACGCTTGGCAGAGCTGATGCGCATCGGTCAGCAAAACGATGAGATCGCGCATAAATTCCATACATGGACATGCGCACTGTTGAAAGCGCGCAACGATGTCGATTTGCCGCACACGCTGACTGTCGGTCTGCAAGAAGCATTCTCTGTACCGCACGTTACGCTGCGTCTGTGGGGTGTATCGGAAGAATTTGCCCACACATGGTTTGCTGCCTCGGTTTCTGCTGATTCGCGTTTATTCTCCAACGGATTGACCACACCGTTCTGCGGCAGCAACAACGATTTTGAAGCCGCTTCGTGGCTGGAAGATGCGCCATCGATACAATCAGTCGCTCTCTTGCCTCTGCGTCTGGACAATGCACCGGAAGCGTTTGGCCTGTTGGTACTCGGCTCGCCTGATGCGCATCGCTTCACCTCGGACATGGCAACCGATTTCCTGACGAATATCGGCCAAACTGCCAGCGCCGCCTTGTCGAGCATGCTCGACTAAATGTCATCGTGAGCGTTGCAGCCAATCACGCTTACCTCGACGGTTATCTCGATAACCTGATCAGCCAGCGCCAACTGGCACCATTGACTACCGTCAGCTACCGTCGCGATTTGCTGGAATTGATTGCATACGCGACGGCAAGCGACAGCAATGCCTCACTCGCTTCCGTCACGCACTTCCAGATCCGAAAATTTACCGCGCAACTGCATGCCAAAGGCTTGAATGCGCGTTCCATTGCACGCAAATTATCAGCGTGGCGCGGCTTCTTCACTTGGCTCTCAGAACAAAACGCCATCACCTCCAATCCGGTCGATGGCATCAAGGCACCCAAACGCAACAAACCCTTGCCGAAAGCATTGGCTGCAGATGATGCAGTGCGCTTGGTATCAGAAACACGGCCCGGCAAAAACGCAAACTCAGCCATGCAACTATGCAATCGCGCGATGTTTGAGTTGCTGTATTCCAGCGGCTTGCGTGTATCGGAACTAGTAGGACTGGATGTACGTTACGCGCAGGAGAATCGCTACACTTCTGCCGGCTGGATAGATTTCGACGCACATGAAGTAATGGTGACCGGCAAAGGCAACAAGATGCGCAGCGTGCCTATAGGACAAGCAGCCATGGATGCGCTTGCGTCCTGGCTGGCGATACGCAATACGCTGGTGAAACTGGACCCGCATCCGCTATTCTTGAGCGAACGCGGCACGCGCGTTTCGGCACGCGTCATTCAACTGCGCCTAAAGGCACATGCGCAAGCGATAGGCTTGCCGACCGATGTCCACCCGCATGTATTGCGCCACTCCTTTGCCTCGCATGTATTGCAATCTTCCGGCGACCTGCGCGCCGTGCAAGAGATGCTGGGACATGCATCGATCTCTGCGACGCAAATTTATACCTCCCTCGATTTTCAGCGTCTGGCGCAAGTTTATGATGCCGCTCACCCTCGTGCGAAAAAGAAACCTGCTTAACAAACCGCAACACCATTCTGCGGCATCCCATCACTACTCCACGCTCATAAAACGTGTCGATAATTACGCAGTTTGCAACTCAATTGCAAATTTACGGCATAATCAACATACTATTTAATTGAATCAGCATCATCATGAAAAAATCCGCCGCTCCAGACTATCCGGCATTGGCTGAAAGCCAGTTACGCGAAACATCCGTACGCGCCACCGATGCGCGCATCAAGGTATTGGCCTCCTTGCTCGGCGCACCGTATGCCTTGTCGCACCAAGACGTGCAAGACAAGCTGGTTGATATGGATCGCGTCACGCTTTATCGCGCGCTGGACTGTTTGACCGACGCCGGACTAGCACACAAGATTGCCGGCGACGATCGCGTCTTTCGCTACAACGCGGGCATAGAACATCACGAACACGGCGACAAGAATCACGCGCAGCAACATCAACACGGCCATTTCAAATGTACGCGTTGCGCCAAAGTATTCTGTATCGATAACATCGATGAAAAATTGTTCGCCACCGATGCCAAGTCGAATTCACCTACTGCAACGCTGCGCCAACAATTGCAAAGCGTGATGCAAGACACACTAGGCAAAGGTTTCCAAAGTCACGAGATCGAACTCACCATCAAAGGATGGTGTGCAGATTGCGCTCACTAAAGATTAAATAACATGGCACTGATACCAACCACCATACTCACCGGCTTTCTCGGCGCAGGCAAAACCACACTGCTCAATCGCATACTGCAAGAGCCGCATGGCTTCAAGATTGCCGTCATCGAAAATGAATTCGGCCAGGAAAATATCGACAATGAAATTCTGGTGCAAGACAGCACAGAACAAATTATCGAGATGAACAACGGCTGCATTTGCTGCACCGTACGCGGCGACTTGATTCTTGCGTTGACTGCGCTGGCGCAAAAACGCAATGCCGGCGAACTGCAATTCGATCACGTCGTGATTGAAACTACCGGTCTCGCCAATCCCGGTCCGGTCGCACAAACCTTCTTCGTCGATGAAGAAGTCGCATCTGAATATCTGGTCGACGCCATCATCACCGTAGTCGATGCCAAGCATGCGATGCATCAATTAGACACTTTTGAAGAAGCGCAACGTCAGATCGGTTTTGCGGACAAGTTGCTGCTATCGAAGACCGATCTTGTCAGTGCCGATGAATTGAAAGTGCTGACCGAACGCATCAAACGCATCAATCCACGCGCGCCCATAGGCACCAACGATTTTGGCCGCGTAGCAATCGCCGATGTACTCGACTTGCGCGGCTTCAATCTCAACGACAAGCTGGAAATTGATCCCGACTTCATTGCTGCCGAAGAACATACGCATGAACATCATCATGAGCACGATCACGCTTGCGATGCGCACTGTGAACATGATCATCACGACCACCATCACGGACATCACAGCGATAATATTTCCGCCTTCGTTTTCAAAAGCGATCGCCCTTTCAATACAGAAAAACTGGATGAGTTCCTTGGTGGTCTGGTGCAAGTCTTCGGCCCGCGCATGCTGCGCTACAAAGGCGTACTGTGGATGGATGGCGCAGACCGCAAAGTCGTGTTCCAGGGCGTGCACCAAATCATGGGTACAGACATAGGCAGCAAATGGGGCGAAAACGAAACACGCTCCAACAAAATGGTATTTATTGGACAGAATCTTCCGAAAGCAACGTTTATTTTCGGATTAGAACAATGTTTGGTATAAACTACCGTGGTTTTGAGTCCAGGGGATAAGGGCCTGGGTGATGCTAAAGGTGTGAGTCTCGCACGCAGGGCACGATAAGATCCGAGTGTGGGAAAGTTCATTGAGGACAAGGGACTATGAACGCAACCGTCACAAAATCTGCAAAAAGCGCAAAAAAAATTGCCCCGAAGAAGGCTGCAGCGACTACTCGTGCAAAGCCTGTCAGCAAGGCATCCGCAAAAAAATCACCTGCGAAAACAGTCGCAGGCAAAGCCGTCAAGACCGTGAACAAAGCGGTCAAGCCGGCATCTAAGCCAGTAGCCAAAGCGGTAAAAAAACCACTGGCAAAGAGTGCGGTAAAATCACCCAAAGCTACTGCTAAAACGAAAGTGGCGGCAGTAAAATCCAGCGCTGTAAAAAGTGCTAAACCATTGGCAAAGCCAGTAGCGAAAGCAAAGCCGGCAGCCAAAAAGACAGCGAGCCCAGTAAAAAAAGTCACGGCAACCGTCAGCAAGTCGACAACAGCCGCGACAGCAAAACCGAATAAAGACGCATCTCGGTCCGGAACCAGCAGTAGCATCAAGACTGTCTCCAGACCCGCAGATAAAATTGAAAAACCCGTAGTTTTGAAGGCAAGCGCAGTGGCAACCAAATCAAGCAAATCAACATCAGTCGCAAGCGACACCGAACTGTTAACCGAAGCGCAAATCATGAAGATGGGCGAAAAGGATTACATGAATGAGGCTCAACTCGAATTTTTCAGAAACCGCCTGAAGCAACTTGAAAAAGACTTGTTGAAAAACGCCGACGAAACGACCGAACATCTGCGTGAAACCGTTCTGGTACCCGATCCAGCTGATCGCGCCACCATTGAAGAAGAACACGCTCTGGAATTGCGCACACGTGACCGTGAACGCAAGTTGTTGAAGAAAGTTCAGCAATCGTTGGTCAGCATTGATTCTGGCGAATACGGCTGGTGCGAAGAAACAGGCGAACCTATCGGCGTACCACGCTTGTTGGCTCGTCCTACCGCAACGCTGTCGCTGGAAGCACAGCAACGTCGCGAACTGAAACAAAAACTGTACGGCGACTGATTCCAGTCTGAATCGATAGGTTCTCGCAACCTATCTGCCAATAAAGCGCGCGGCACACTATCCGCGCGCTTTGTTTTTTTGTAGAATGCAACCATGTTGCAAATATCCGACCTGACGCACCGCTATGCCGGAGCGCACATACCCCATTTAGTTGTTCCCGCGTTTTCGCTGGCGCAGGGAGAACACGCGATCATCATCGGACCGTCCGGCAGTGGCAAATCTACTTTGCTCCATTTGATCGCGGGCATTCTGACACCGCAAACAGGTACTTTGCAGGTTGCCGGCATCGATGTGTCGTCGCTGACTTCACGCGCGGCAGATCAATGGCGCGGCAAAACCATAGGATTCCTCCCGCAAAAGCTTGCACTGATACCCAGCCTGAACGCACACGAGAACATTCTCTTGTCCGCGTATGCCAGCGGACAGTTAAACGATACGGTACGCGCCGATGCATTGTTGAATGCACTTGGACTAGCAGACAAGACAAAAGCAAAGCCGCATCAATTAAGCCAGGGACAACGCCAGCGCGTGGCATTGGCACGCGCGATGTTCAATCGCCCACAATTGCTGCTGGCCGATGAACCAACCGCCAATCTGGACGACGAGGCATGCAACACCGCCATCGCCTTGCTGCTTGCGCAAGTGGCTGAGATAGGTGCCTCCCTGATTATTTCCACACACGATGCGCGCGTGCTTAATGCTTTGCCACAGGCAAAAGTTTTACGGCTATCCGCAACTCAGCCCGGAGTATCCGTCTGATGGCGCTGAACGCATTTACGCTCGCGCTCAAGTCGCTGCGACACAAGCCGTTATCCAGCACTTTGAATATGCTGCTGATGGCAGTCGGCATCGCGATGATGACTTTCGTCCTGTCTGCCTCAACGCAACTCGCCGATAACGCACTGCGTGATGCAGAAGGTATCGATCTGGTTGTCGGTGCCAAAGGTTCGCCACTGCAATTGATCCTGTCATCCATCTATCATGTCGATACGCCAACCGGCAATATTCCATTGGCCGCAGAAGCGCAGCTGCAGCAAAATCGCATGGTAAAGAAAGTCATGCCCTTGGCACTGGGCGATAGCTATCACGGCTACCGCATCGTTGGTACCAATAGCGATTACATCGCGCATTACCAGGGTGCGATTGCACAAGGAAAAATATTCGATGCGCCCATGCAAGCCGTCTTCGGAGCGCAGGCAGCAAAGCGCACCAACGCGAAGATAGGTGCCGAATTCTTTGGCTCACACGGTTTGTCCAAAGCAGGCGAAGTACATGAAGATGCCGCCTTTCAAGTTGTTGGCATACTGCAGCCAACAGGCACTGTACTGGATCGTTTAATCCTGACGCCGGTCGCATCGGTATGGCACGTGCACGACAAAACGCACGGTCTCGATGCCAGTGATGCACAAGAAAAAGAAGCGATGGATGAATCGCGTGAATTGACTGCCCTGCTAGTTCAGTACGCATCACCGCTGGCGGCCATCACCATGCCCCGCTTCATCAATAGTCAAAGCGAATTGCAGGCAGCGCAACCAGCGTTGGAAGCCGCCAAGTTGTTCCGCATGCTAGGTGTCGGCATCGATGTCTTGCGCGGCATCGCTGGCATTGTGCTGTTGTCTGCGGCGCTGTCGATGTTTGTCGCGTTATATAACGCATTGGAAGAACGCAAAGCCGATCTCGCCATCTTGCGTACGCTAGGTGCGCCGCCGTCCAAATTATTCATGTTGCTGTTGATAGAAGGCATCTTGCTGGCGCTGATAGGCGCAGCTCTCGGCTGGCTGTTGGGACATCTTGCAGTCGAAGTATTGGGACGCATCCTGAGCGAAGATCAAAATCTGTCGCTCTCCGGCTTTATTTTCAGTGTGGATGAAGTGTGGCTATTGCTACTGGCACTAGGCACCGGATTAATTGCCGCACTGCTACCGGCACTGCGCGCTTATCGCACTGACATTGCCAGTACTCTGTCACATTAAATTCTGAGGTCGATATGAAATATTTACTGATCACTTGCACCGCGCTCTGGGCTTTTTCTGCTCATGCAAAAGACAGCGAACACAAGAGAGACGTCATAGCCCAGCATCAGGCAATCGCTGCCGCACACTATGCAGCAGCGCGCTGCATCAGCAAGGGCAAGGATGAAAAAGTATGCCATGCGGAACTTGCTGCCGCCTGCAAAGGTTTGGCTCTCGGCAAGTTGTGCGGCATGCGTCATGTGCATTAAGCATTTTTTCCCAGTCGTCATAACACGCCCAGTACAATGAGCTACCTGATGTTCTTACGATTACTTGATGAAATGATCATGCGCCCCACCTCCCGCATTCTGCTACTCGCCCTGCTGGCACCGGCCCTAGCCTTCGCCGCGGGGTCATCGACTGCGCCGCAGCAAGGTCAGCAACATGTCGCGCCACCCGGTGTCGGCGACACGCCAGGACAAATGCCGGTGCTGTATGACATCAAGGGCGTGACTTCGTGGAGCACGCTGGCCAAGGTCAAGCAAGTGAAAGTAAAGAATCGCATCTTGCCTGAATTCAGCAAGGATATTGCCGCGCTGAACAATCAGGAAATCAAGGTGCAAGGTTTCATGATGCCCTTGGAACCGGGCGAGAAACAAAAACACTTTCTGATTTCGCTAGTACCGCAAAGCTGCAGCTTCTGCCTGCCAGCCGGACCGGAAGGCGTCGTCGAAGTAAAGTCCAAAACACCGGTCAAGTACACGCTAGAACCCATCATCGTTTCCGGCAAGATGGAAATCATGAAAGACGATCCTATGGGCTTGTACTACCGCATGAGCAACGCAACACTGGCATCGAATAAATAAACATCATTTCGTGAAATCCGCATACTCGTCACCTGCCGCCTCTAACCGCCGTCTTTGCTTCGCTGCATTGCTGGTGGTGGTCGTGCTGTTTGCGCAGTGGATGGGCATGCGCCATCGGATAGAACATGCGGATTGGGCCGGTAATCACCACCTGATCGCCCACGTCGCAGATCAAGGCATCGCCGAACCCGACCTCGAATACGCCGGCGATAAATCGCACTCCTGTACCTTGTACGATGGCATGGCGCTGGCCGACAGCGCACCATTGTTACCATTCGCCCCTGTACTGCAAACCAGCGTACAGGTCCTCGCTTTATGGGCGGCCTATATCTCGTGGGACGCTCCGCTACTCTGCCACTTCTCTTCCCGCGCACCGCCACGGGTGTAACTGAGTTTCCTTTCCTGCCGCATCCGATTGCCATGCTATCGGCTTGCGCTCGTCTTTATTTGTTTTCAAGGAAGTATCATGATCGCCCAACGCACTCTATTGGCAAGCGCCGTCCTATCCGCGCTCGCATCTTTATCCGCATCCGCTCTAGCTCAGTCGGCAGAGCAAACACTGCCTGCTGTCGTCGTCACCTCAACGCCATTCGGCAATGATGAAAACGCCCAAATCATGGCACCCGCCAAGGTGCTGTACGGCGATGAATTGCGCGAGAAACTCGGCAACTCATTAGGCGATACGCTATCGCAAGAACTCGGCGTCTCTGCCTCAGCTTTTGGCGCAGGCGCATCGCGCCCCATCATTCGCGGCATGGAAGGTCCACGCGTCAAGATTCTGCAAAACGGTATGTCGGTGATGGATGCGTCCAGTCTGTCGAATGACCATGCAGTCGCTGGTGAAGCATCGACTGCACAACAAATCGAAATTCTGCGTGGCCCGGCAGCATTGCTATACGGCTCCGGCGCGATAGGCGGCGTCGTCAATATCATCAACAACCGCATCCCGACCGTATTGAATGCCAAGCCGACCGGTGATGCAGAAGTACGTTACGGCACCGCGGATCAAATGAAGAATATGTCCTTCTCCATCGATGGCGCAGCGGGCGACATCGGCCTGCATGTGGACGGCAATGCACGGGATGCAAAAGATTACAAAATCCCCGGCAATGTCAGCCTGAGTGATCCAAGTTTAGGTTCAGGCAAATTGCCCAATTCCTTCGCACGCTCCAACAGCGTTGGCTTCGGTGCCTCGTATATTCAAAGCTGGGGACACATAGGTGCATCGGTCGGGGTCAACGATGATCGCTACGGCATCCCCACAGCGGAAAGATCCTTCATCACCTTGAAGCAAAATCGCTACGATATCGATGGCTTGATCAAGGAACCGTTCAGCAACTTCGAATCCTTCCGCTTCAAGATCGGCCACACCGATTACAAGCACACAGAGAATCAGGCAGATGGCACACCGTCCACCGACTTCAAAAACAATGCAACGGAAACCCGCTGGGAATTGACGCATAAACCTATTGCAGGCTGGCGCGGCAGCTTCGGCCTGCAAACGGAAAACTCGACCTTCTCCGCGCTGGCGGCCGATGGCAGCGGACCGGAAACAGTACCGATTACCAAGAGCACATCGATTGCCGGCTTCCTGCTGGAAGAGCGTGATTTTGGCCCCTTCCGCGTCAGTGCAGGCGCACGTATCGAATCAGTCAAACGCAAACCTGATGCCACATCCGGCCTGGTACAACGTGACTTCAACCTGGGCTCGTATTCGCTCGGCGGCTTATGGACCTTCACCCCAGGTTATGGCCTGGGCTTGACTGGCTCGGTGGCGCAACGCGCACCGGCGATTGAAGAACTGTATTCCAACGGCCCGCACGAATCGACAGCAACTTTCGATATCGGCAATGCCAATCTGCGCAAGGAAACCTCGCACAATATTGAATTGAGCCTGCAAAAAACCGAAGGCTTGATCCGCTGGAAAACCAATGTCTTCCAAAATAACGTGAAGAACTACGTCTACGGCCGTACCGATGGCACACGCGTCGATGACACAGGTGCTGTCGATCCAACTGGCGAATTCATGGAGCGCTTCTGGTCGCAAAACGACGCCGTCATACGCGGCATAGAAGCAGAAGTCAGCTACAACCTGCGCGGCAACGGTTTGTCGTGGCGCGGTTTTGCCGATACCTCACGCGGCACCTTGACCGGCGCCGGCAATCTGCCTTTGCAACCAACTACACGCTTCGGCGCGGAAATCGGCTATCGCGAAGGCAACTGGCGCTCCGGCCTGAAGGTATTGCATGCAGAGAAGCAAGACCGGCTGGCAAGTTTCGAAGATTTCGTCACGCCGTCCTATACGCAAGTCGATGCCAATTTGTCCTACACGCAAAACTACAATGCCATGCCGATTACCTGGTTTGCCATCGTCAAGAATTTGCTGAACGACGATATCCGCCTGTCAACTTCGGTACTGCGTGAAGTAGCGCCGCTGCCGGGCAGAAACCTGATCATTGGCGTGCGCACCAGTTTTTAAAACCAGTCCTTAAAACATGTTGTATCGCTAACGCAAATTTTTGCCTATACAAGGCGACCCACTGTAATCGGCGGGTCGCTTTGTGTTACCTTTAAGCGGATTTTTAACACTGCCTCCAAAGAGGCGTCTTAACAACTTGGCGTACTTATTAAAATTGCACGCCATTGCTTATCAGGATAGACGTGGGGATTTTTTCGCTATTTGGCAAGAAGGACCGCCAGCCGGCACGAAAGCCGACTGAAGCGGAATCTTCGCAAAAGAAACGTGACAGCAATACGGCTCGCGTTAACGCAAAAAGCGAAAACGAACAGGTGCAGCGCAAAGCCGCGCATGCGACCGCCATGAAGATCGATGCCATCGAATCGGAAATGTCGTCGGAGTTCGTCAAACCCTTGCCGTTCAGCGGCAACACCATGCCTGGACCGCCAAGTCAGTTTCTCAATACCAACACGCGTGCACCAGATACACAGATCAATAGCAAGCCCAAAACCGTAACACCTCCACAATTAGACCAGCCATCGATGCTGCCCGATATCATGGGTGCCAGCACTGCATTTTTGCTGGGCGCAGAAACAGTCATCGGACCGGTCGCCATTTCCAAATCGGAAGCAGCGCCTGTTATTGAAGAAGCCGCCATCCTGTTTGCCAACGGCCAAACCGATCTGGTCGAACCAGTATTATTAAATGCCATCGCAGAAGAGGCGCTCGGCAACACACCGCTGACCGTGTGGGGCATGTTATTCGATCTTTATCAAATCACAGGCCAACGCGCCTTGTTTGAAAACCTGTCTATCGAATACGCCAACAAGTTTGAAATGTCGCCGCCGACATGGGTAGAAAGCAGCGCGACCGAAACGCCCAAAGCGGCTGTCGCGCGCACCAGCACCACACCGAGCGTTGCCTTCTCCGGCAAACTCGACGCCAGCATCATCAAGCAACTGGAACGCATCAAGAACTTGGTAGAGATGAGCGATGTGCTCAAGCTGGAATTTGCACGCGTGGCAGAAGTCCATCCAGTCGGCTGTGGCTTGCTGTTAAACATCCTGAAGCGCTTGCAGAAATCCAATCACAAACTGATCCTGGTCGGCGCACCTGAATTGGCGGAAAAAATCCGCACGATTCTGCAAGTAGGCCGACGTGATGAAACTGAAGCGCCATGGCTGCTGTTGCTCGAAATCCTGCGCCTGCTGAATCGCGAATCCGATTTCGAAGAAACCAGCATCGATTACTGCATCACCTTTGAAGTATCGCCGCCAGCCTTTATCGCACCGCAAAACAAGGTGGTGACCGATGCGGAAGAGTCCGCCACACCGGATGACGAACGGCTTGATCATTTCATGATGCCGGTCGTGATCGACGCGCGCACCGACTCACTGGGCAAGAACATCACTGTGTATGCACACACACATAATCCCGTAATACTGGATTGCACACAGCTGACGCGCATGGATTTCAACGCGGCAGGACGCTTGTTCGGCGATTTACTCCCGCTGATCAACAGTGGCAAAACCATAGAACTGTATAGCGCCAATCATTTCATCATCGCCTTATGTGATGTCATGGGAATAACAGAAGCCGTGCGCATCGTCCCGCGCAAAAACTAAGATCTCTGCAAGATCACGGCACAATTTCGACTTGTAATCGCATAGTCCGTCCCCATTTTTTCGTGAGTATCCGCTTTTAGCGCGATGACTCATAACCTCAGCCCATTCATTACAGAGGCAAGCATGGAACAATTTCACGGCACCACCATTTTGTCAGTGCGGCGCGGCAACATTGTTGCGCTCGGCGGCGATGGCCAAGTCACATTAGGCAATATCGTCATGAAGGGCACTGCGCGCAAAGTACGCAAGGTCTATAACGGCAAGGTACTGGTCGGCTTCGCCGGCGGCACCGCAGATGCCTTCACCCTGCTGGAGCGCTTTGAAAGCAAGCTGGAGAAGCATCAGGGCCACTTGATGCGCGCCTCGGTCGAACTGGCCAAGGACTGGCGCACCGACCGCATGTTGCGTCGTCTGGAAGCCATGCTGCTGGTCGCCGATCATGAAACCACACTGATCATCACCGGCAACGGCGACGTGCTGGAACCAAACGACGGCATAGGCGCGATCGGTTCAGGCGGTACTTACGCGCAATCGGCCGCCAAAGCCTTGCAAGAAAACACCGATCTGTCACCGCTGGAAATCGTCAAAAAATCACTGACGATAGCCGGTGAACTCTGCATCTATACCAATCTGTCGCACACGATAGAAACGCTGGATTAACGTGTTGACCGTACCATTTTGCGAAAAAACATCATGAACATGACACCCAAGGAAATTGTTTCAGAACTCGATAAACATGTAGTCGGACAAGGCCGCGCCAAGCGCGCCGTCGCGATTGCATTGCGTAACCGCTGGCGTCGTCAGCAAGTCGCCGAGCCTCTGCGCCACGAAATCACACCCAAGAACATTCTGATGATAGGACCGACCGGCGTCGGCAAAACCGAAATCGCACGCCGCCTCGCCAAGCTGGCTGATGCACCTTTCATCAAGATCGAAGCCACCAAATTTACCGAAGTCGGCTATGTAGGCCGCGATGTAGACACCATCATTCGCGACCTGATCGACATCGGCATCAAGCAAACACGCGAAGCAGAGAAGAGCAAAGTACGTGCACGCGCTGAAGATGCGGCGGAAGATCGCATCATCGACATCCTGGTACCGCCAGCACGCGATTTCGGTTTCCATCCGTCGTCGTCAACTACTCCTTCTGACACCGCGCCAACTACTGGTAACGCCACACGTCAGACTTTCCGCAAGCGTTTGCGTGAAGGCACCATGGACGATACCGAGATCGAAATCGAATTGGCCGAAGCCGGCCCAACGATGGAAATCATGGCACCGCCCGGCATGGAAGAAATGACCGAGCAAATCAAATCGATGTTCTCCGGCGTGGGTGCTAGCCGCAAGAAAACACGCAAGATCAAGATCAAGGATGCGATGAAACTCTTGATCGAAGAAGAAGCCGGCAAACTGGTCAACGAAGATGAACTGAAGCAAAAAGCCATCACCAACGTTGAACAAAACGGCATCGTCTTCCTCGATGAAATCGACAAGATCGCGACCCGTTCAGAAAACGGTGGTGCTGATGTCTCGCGCGCTGGCGTACAACGCGATCTGCTTCCATTGGTTGAAGGCACGACCGTCAATACCAAGTACGGCATGATCAAGACCGACCACATCTTGTTCATTGCATCTGGCGCTTTCCATCTGGCCAAACCATCGGATCTGATCCCGGAACTGCAAGGTCGCTTCCCGATACGCGTGGAACTGGAATCATTGTCGATTGCCGATTTCGAACGCATACTGACCAGTACCGACGCCTGCCTGACCAAGCAATACGAAGCCTTGCTGGCTACTGAAGGTGTGAAAATCGAATTCTCACCAGACGGCATACAGCGCATGGCAGAAATCGCTTATTCAGTGAATGAAAAAACTGAAAATATCGGTGCGCGCCGCTTATACACAGTGATGGAAAAATTGCTGGAAGAAATCTCGTTTTCCGCCACGGATAGCCCGGAACAGACGCTGGCTATCGATGCCGCCTACGTCAATGAAAGACTGGGCGCGTTGTCAGTGAATGAAGATTTGTCACGTTACGTGTTGTAATCGAATGGAGCGCATGGCAACACCATGCGCTCCATAAATGCCATGGCCAATAAAGCACTCGCCAAACGACAGAAGCTCACGATACGCATAGAGCCTTCGCAACAAGCGCTGAAACCGCGCAATCACGTCGCGCTCGCAGCCAAACAACGCGTGGGCGGTGCACATCAAAAATCCATTTCCGGGCAACGGCAAGAGCAGAAACGTTTGCTGAAAACCAAGTTATCGGAACCGGAAGAGCAGTAATCAGCAACACACTCCCAATACCCTACTGAATCAATCGACTATCGGATTGTCGATTGATCCGGCGCGTTTTGTTTGTTATAACAAACGAGGGACGCTCATTTCACACGCGTGATAACAAGCTTGAGGAGAACATCATGGCTCTACCGCACGCAACATCTGGCCAATTGATCGACATACGCCCACTCGGCACGCGCATCTCCAGCGCCGTCTCGAACGCCCTGTTTAAAACACCCCAACTTGAATTGATGCGCTTGGTACTCCCGCGTGGCAAAGGCATGCCTGAGCACAAGGTGCCCGGCGCTGTCACAATTCAATGTCTGGAAGGCTCTATCGAATTACACGCGCATCAGGCTACGCAAATCTTGCGCGCTGGTGAATTGGTCTATCTGGCAGGCGGCGAACCGCACTCCCTGCATGCGCTGGAAGACTCGTCGGTTTTATTGACACTGCTATTGCAGCATTGATGTGGAATTGAAAGCATCGCCGAGCGGCGATGCTGGAAAATCAGGCCGCAGTCTCGTCACGCGAATCACGTGACAGCAAGCGCTTCACCATCTCACGTGGCGAGTCATCTTCAAACAATACACCGGCAACAGCATTGGTAATCGGCATATCCACACCATGCTCAGCCGCCAATCCACGCACGGCTTGCGCGCAACGCACACCTTCTGCCACATGACCTAGCTCGCGCACGATTTGATCCAACTTCTTGTCCTGCGCCAAACCCAAACCGACCTTGCGATTACGCGACAAATCGCCAGTACAGGTCAAAATCAAATCGCCGACACCAGCCAAACCCATGAAGGTTTCCACACGGCCGCCCAGCGCAACACCGAAGCGTGTAATTTCTGCCAAGCCGCGCGTAATCAGTGCCGCACGTGCATTCAAGCCCAATCCCAGGCCATCGATAATACCGGTGGCAATCGCAAGGATATTTTTGACTGCGCCGCCAACTTCGACCCCGATCAAATCGTCAGTCGAATAAATGCGAATAGTCTGTCCGTGCATTACGCTGACAACACGCTCACGCAATGCCGCATTATCGGAGGCTATCGCCAATGCACATGGCAAACCGCGTGCTACTTCCTGTGCAAAAGACGGGCCGGATAAAGCACCGGCAGGAATATCGTTACCCAATATTTCATGCACGATTTGATGCGGTAATAGATGCGTTTTTTCCTCGAAGCCTTTGCATAACCAAACCAAGTTTGGAATCGCATACGACTTCAATTGCGTCGCCAGCGGCCGCAAGCCAGACAGCGAAGTCGCAACCAGCAACAAGCCATCCGATCCAACATGCGCAATCGCTGCGGCTAGATCCGAACTCACAGACAAGCTGTCTGGAAAACGAAATCCTGGCAAATAAGTTGAATTCTCGCGACGCGTTTCCGCATCCTGCATGACGGCGGCATCACGCCCCCACAGCACAACGGAATGGCGATCAGCCAGCGACATCGCCAAGGCAGTGCCCCATGCGCCTGCGCCAAGTATTGAGATATTCATGCGGTGGATTTGGTGACCAAGATTGAGAGAATACTAACAGGCAAAAGACGAACAGCCGTCATTGGATAACAAAGCCTGCAACAATGCGATGCCATCAGATATGACAGAGACGATTACTCGCCCCACACTTCGCTGACTTTGGCAAAACCAATTTGACCATCACGATGCTTGAGCTTGACCCAGCCTCCAGACGGTGGGGCAGCCAACTCCAGCAACACACCTTTGTCTGCAGTACATACTGTGGCAGAAGCATCATCCGCAGTAGCATGCAATTTAACGTTGGCAACGGTCACGACTACATTGCGTTTTGCAGTGAGTGTCTTGGCCTCTACCCATGCCAGATCGCCAGCGGCGTCACGCACCTTGCTCCAGCCTTCTTGCGTCAACACGACTTCTACCGGCATACCGCGCGGTGCCACGAATACTTTGCGACCTTTTTCAGATGGTGCGTTATACAAGACCGCAGGATTAGCACCTACCGATTTGTATTCAACGGCATGAGCCGCACTCGTGCCCAGTACGGCAACAAACAGGACGGAGAAAAGAGGAGCAGACCATTTCATGTGGATCACCTTCGGAATTGTCTGAAGCGCTGCAGGTGCGTTTAACACGCTCCTGCAGGCATATTGAAAAACTTAGTGTCTTGCTGCCGAACCGTCGGCCATTACGATGCCAGAGCTGCTGTCAGCTTGCTGTTGCGCCAAGGCTTCCAGACGTTGCTGATAGAACACTTCGAAATTGATTTCCGACAGATGTACAGGCGGGAAACCAGCGCGCGTAATTGCATCCGCGATATTGGCACGCAAGTACGGGTAGATCACGTTCGGGCAACCGATGCCAAGCAATGGATCGAGTTGTTCGTCCGGGATATTACGAATTTCAAAAATACCGGCTTGCTTGCCTTCTACCAGGAAGGCAATCTTGTCATTGATCTTGGCCGTTACCGTGATGGTCACGGACGATTCAAAAATACCTTCAGCCAGTGGCTGCGCACCAACATCAACCGCGACTTCGATCGAAGGTTGTTCCTGTTCCAGGAAAATAGCTGGGGAATTCGGTTGTTCGAGCGACAGATCCTTCAGGTAAACACGTTGGATCTGGAATACAGGTTGCAGATTTTCGTCAGCCATGAAGCACTTTCATTGAGATTAAATAAGGAGGGCAGCGCCCTCCTGCTTACTTGCGAATAGTGGAATTTATACGCTTACGCGCTTTGCAGCAAGGCATCCAGCTTGCCTTGACGTTCCAGCGCGTTCAAGTCGTCAAAACCGCCAACATGGGTTTCGCCGACATAGATTTGCGGCACAGTACGGCGTCCGGTCTTCTCCATCATCGCCACACGTTGTGCGGGATCGAGATCGATACGGATTTTTTCAATATTATCTATGCCTTTGGCCGCCAACAAGCGTTCTGCCATCGTGCAATACGGGCAGACGCCTGAGCTATACATCACTACATGCGCAGTCATAATTTTTCCTCTTTACTTGGTGACCGGCAAACCTTGCGATTGCCAAGCATCCAGCCCACCGAGTAAACTAGTGGCTTCGGTGAAACCCTCTTTCTTCAGTTGTGCGGTTGCTTTGGTCGATTGCAAGCCCTTGGCACAGACAACAATCACCGGACGAGCTTTGAATTTTTCCAATTCAGCCACGCGGCCTTTCAATTCTTTCAACGGAATGTTTTTCGCATCACGGATATGGCCGGCAGCGAAATCAGCTGCAGAGCGCACATCAAGAATCAACGTTTTTCCTTGATTAATGATCTGAGTTGCTTGCAATGCAGTAACTTTGGCACCTGTGCGTTGCAGGGTATGGAGGACTAAAGCGCCACCGGAGACCAGTACGATGCCGATGAGGAAAATGTTATCAATGATGAATTTCACGGTGTTCCAATTAGTTGAAAGAGTGTTCGCATTATAAAATAGAAGACCGAATACAATTCGGATTCGGCATTTTGCATCAAAAAACCATTATTTATCTACTTGAGCCATGTATAAAATCGTATTGATGCGTCACGGCGAGTCCACATGGAACCTCGATAACCGCTTTACCGGCTGGGCTGATGTCGATCTGACAGAAAAAGGTCGTACCGAAGCCAAACATGCCGGCAAATTGCTGCGTGAAGCAGGCTTTACGTTCGATCTCGCTTATTCCTCCGTCCTCAAACGTGCTATCCGCACCATGTGGCTAACGCTGGACGAAATGGATTTGATGTGGATACCGGTCGTCTGCGACTGGCATCTGAACGAACGCCATTACGGCGCCCTGCAAGGCATGAACAAGGCGGAAACCGCCACCAAGTTCGGTGCAGATCAAGTCATGACATGGCGTCGCAGCTACGATATCCCGCCTGATCCACTGGATCCGGCCGATCCGCGGACATCGTACGACGACCCGCGCTACGCCAATCTGAAGCGCGAAGAAATTCCGTTGGCAGAATGCCTGAAAGACACGTTGATCCGCGTCGAGCCGTATTGGAAAAACACTATCGTGCCATCCATACTCGCAGGCAAACAGATCGTCATTTCGGCGCATGGCAACAGCTTGCGCGCCTTGATCAAGATACTGGACGAGATCAGCGATGAGGATATCGTCAGCCTGAACATCCCGAATGGCCGCCCTATCGTGTACGAACTGGATGAGAACCTGAAACCTATCCGTCACTACTATCTGGGCGATCAAGCATCGTTGGACGCGGCCGTCAAAGCTGCTGCCAGCCACGGGCAAACTGCCTAAACTCCGTGCCGATATCACTGCTATCTCGTATTAAATACAGTAAAACCATGCCCGTCAGTCAATACCTGCAACGATGGCCGGGCATGCGTTTCATGGTCATCGGCGCTTTGCTGGCCACGTTCTTAGCCGCTCAGCCTAGCGCGCACGCACAAAAAGCCACCGACCGCAGCAAGCAAAAAAAGGTCGCCGAGAGCGAACGCGCCGATCTGCGGCAAAAGCTCAATACGCTTAAACGCAGCATAGACAAGACAGAAACCGCAAAAAGCTATGCCGCCGACGCTTTAGCCAAATCGGAAGAAGCCATTTCCGACGCCAAACGCACCCTGAGCGATCTGGCCCAGGAACAGCGACAAACCGAAGCCAAGCTGAACGACTTATCCAAACAACAAGCCGCGCTGCAAAAAATCGTCGAGACCCAGCAAAACCAGCTCGCCAAACTGCTGCGCGAGCAATACATCGCCGGCAATGAAGACCGCATCAAGCTGCTGCTGTCCGGCGACAACCCGAATCGCATCAATCGTGAGCTGCAATACATGGGCTACGTCTCGCGCGCGCAAGCGACTTTGATCGAATCGCTACGCGCCAATTTGCAAGCCATCGAAGAAAACCAGGCAGAAGTACAAAACGCCAAGCAAGAACTGGATGAAATTGCGACCGAAGCGCGCGATCAGCACGCCATCCTGCAAAAAGAGAAAGCCCAGCGCGCCACCCTGCTCGCACAACTGTCGAACAAACTCACCGCCCAACGCAAGGAAGCCGGCAATATCGAACGCGACGAACGCCGCCTTTCCAGTCTGGTCGACAAACTGGCCGTCCTGATCCAGGAACAGCGCAAGGCTGAAGCCGCAGCGGCAGAAAAACGTCGCCAGGAACAAGCAGCACGCGCCAAGGCGGCCCGAGAAAAACGTCTGGCACAAGCCAAAACCCGCACTACCCCAGACAATCGTGCTTCCAACGGAAAAATTTCCAACCCGGATGCGATTGAAGACGATGAACCGCCAGCTAAATCAATGGGCCGGAATGAACTCACACCCGATGCCAGCGTCCAAGACGGAGTATTTGCAGCTTTGCGTGGACGTTTGCACTTGCCGGTACGTGGCGATCTGACTGCCAAATTCGGTAGCAAGCGCGGCGATGGTCCTAGCTGGAAAGGTCTGTTTATTCGGGCTGCCGAAGGTACGGACGTCAAAGCCGTTGCTGCTGGTCGCGTCGTTTTCGCCGAATGGCTACGTGGATTTGGCAATTTGATCATCGTTGACCACGGCAGCCAATACATGACGATTTACGGTAATAATCAATCCGTGTTGAAACATGCCGGCGATACCGTCAAGGCAGGCGATATCATCGCCAATACAGGTAATAGCGGCGGTAATGAACAATCAGGTTTATACTTTGAAATGCGGCACCAAGGCCGCGCGTTTGACCCACTCGGTTGGGTAACTATTAGGTGAACATGGGAACGAAACTCAAAAATATCGGACTAGTCGGCTTAGGCATGATTGCCGGCGTGATCGTAATGGGGACACAACTGGATGCGATGGCGCAGAAAAATGCCACCGGTACGCCATTACCACTAGAAGAATTACGTCAGTTATCCGAAGTATTCGGGCTCATCAAATCGGATTACGTAGAACCGGTCGACGACAAGAAGCTGCTGACCGAAGCCATTTCCGGCATGGTCTCCTCACTCGACCCGCACTCCGCCTACCTTGACAAGAAAGCATTCAAGGAATTGCGTGAAGGCACACAAGGCAAGTTTGTTGGCTTGGGTATCGAAGTCGGGATGGAAGACGGTTACGTCAAAGTTATCTCCCCTATTGAAGATTCACCAGCTTATCGCGCCGGTATCAAGGCAGGCGATTTGATCACCCGTCTGGATTCCACGCCTGTCAAAGGCATGACACTGGATGAAGCCGTCAAAAAGATGCGCGGTGAACCCAACACCAAGATCACTCTGACCATCGCCCGCAAGGACGAAGACAAACCTATCATCATCACGATCACACGCCAGGAAATCCGCGTGCAAAGCGTGAAAGCGAAAATGGTAGAACCTGGCTATGCGTGGCTGCGTGTCTCGCAATTCCAGGAACCAACCGTGGATGACATGGCGAAGAAAATCGCTGCACTGTACGCACAAGATCCAAATCTGAAAGGTTTGGTACTCGATCTGCGTAACGATCCGGGTGGCGTGTTGCCAGGCGCCATCGGCGTCTCCGCAGCTTTCCTGCCTAAGGATGTAGTCGTCACTTCCACCAATGGTCAGTTGCCGGACTCCAAGGCAACCTTCTACGCACGTCGCGAATTCTATGCAACGCGCGCAGTCGGCGATCCACTGGCGAAACTGCCGGAAGCATTGAAGAAAATCCCTATGGTCGTGCTGGTCAACTCCGGCTCCGCATCGGCATCTGAAATCGTGGCCGGCGCATTGCAGGATTACAAACGCGCCACCATCATGGGCACACAAACCTTCGGTAAAGGCTCGGTGCAAACCATACGTCAATTGTCTGCCGATACGGCAGTCAAGCTGACTACCGCTCGCTACTACACACCTAACGGCCGCTCGATCCAGGCCAAAGGTATCGTGCCGGATCTGATGGTCGATGAAACAGCAGATGGCGATGGCTTGAATGGCCTGCGTCTGCGTGAAGCGGATTTGCAAAAGCATCTGAGCAACGACAAAGACAAAGGACCTGAAGTCCATGCTGACGTCGATGCTCCGGCAGAAGAAGCGCGCCTCGCTGCGTTGGAGAAAAAACGCAAGCCACTGGAATTCGGCAGCGCGGATGACTTCCAGTTGACGCAAGCCTTGAATCACTTGAAAGGCTTGCCAGTTGTTCTGTCGAAAGTAAAAGCTGAAGCTAAGAAAGAAGAACCTAGCATCAACAAACCGAAAACAGAACCAAAAGCAGAACCGAAAAACGGCGACAAGAAGTAATCGTCATCGCTCACAAAAAAGGCCGCAGCGATGCGGCTTTTTTTGATTGTTCCGATTATTTTTATTCCTGTATCAGCATCACGGATGATTTATGAACGACCACCAACTACTGCGCTACTCACGCCACATCCTGCTCGATGAAGTCGATATCGAGGGCCAGGAAAAACTGTTGGCAGCGCATGCATTGATCATAGGCGCAGGTGGTCTCGGCTCACCTGCGGCGTTTTATCTCGCGTCTGCAGGCATAGGCACCATCACGCTGGTGGATGACGACACCGTCGATCTGACCAATCTGCAGCGCCAAATTCTGCACACGACGGAACGTGTTGGTCGACCAAAGGCAGACTCCGGCAAGCAAACACTGGAAGACATCAATCCCAGCATTAATATCGTCGCGTTAAAAGAACGGGTATCAGGTGAACGCTTGAACGAGCTGGTGCGCAATGCGTCTGTCGTGCTCGATTGCAGCGACAACTTTGCAACCCGTCATGCGATCAATCGTGCCTGCGTTGCCAATCGCGTGCCGTTGGTATCGGGTGCTGCGATCAAGTTCGATGGTCAGATCAGCGTGTTCGACCCACGCAGCGGCAACGCACCTTGCTACGCTTGCCTGTTCCCGGAAGATCAGGAATTTGAAGAAGTGAATTGCGGCACCATGGGCGTCTTCGCGCCACTCGTCGGCATCATAGGTAGCATGCAAGCGGCAGAAGCATTGAAGCTGGTCGCAGGAATTGGTGAGTCGCTGGCTAGACGTTTGTTATTGCTGGATGCGCGCACGATGGAATGGAGCAGCATCAAGATCGCACGCAATGCCAATTGCAGCGTGTGTGGGCAAGCACACTAAACACCACGCCAACAATCAGCACAAACTGACGACAGCACGCGCAATTCGCTCACGCCAATTGCTCGTACAAGCCAGTAATCTTGTCCATCGTCTCCAGTATGCGCTCGCTGCTGGTCGCGACATTGGTAGCGAAACGCACTTTGCTATCGTTGCTGATCGCACTGCTTTTCAATGCCTGGTCGAAGAAAAACCATTGCTGCTGAGCCAGCGTAATTTCCTGTTTGATGAGCAAGGTATTTTTCGGTGAAGCCGACAATTCTGCCATCGCAGTCAAAAATTCATCGCGTGCCTTGGCCAGATTAACCAAGGCATTCGATGAAGCCACACCCCAATTGATCGCTTGATAAAATTTCGCCATACGTTGAGACAGCATGCGTTGCCGTCCAGCGATATTGACGAGGTGTCCGGCCGTGCTTCCCGATAATTTTTCCAATTGCAGCGTAGCTGCATGCGCCAATGCCAGCACTTCTTCATTGATCGTCATGACCGATTTGGCGTCTTGCTGATTCGGTGGATTCGTTATCAATACCTCTTTGTAACGTCCCCACGTTTTTTTCAAATCAGCCAGCGTTGCCTTGTTCTCTGGCGTAGGTGCGTACGATTCGAGATCGGCCAATTGGCGCTCAAACAAGGCCATCGATAGCGTGAATATTTTCTGTGAACGCGGCAAATCGATGGACTGCCCGATCTGCAAATAGGATTTGGCCAAACGTTGCGACAGCATGCGCTGGCGACCTGATTTATTGATTGCATCGTTGATGTTGACTATACGTGCATCGGCCTTTGCATAAACACCGACCAACAAGGTGGAACTGGCCAGTAAGCTGGCATGGAGAAAGTGACGCCTGTTCATTTTTATTCCTTATTATTCTTTGACTAAGGCAAACATCGTGGGCGACACCATGCGCCGCACTATTTATTCGGTGCAAAAGCTGTGCCAAGCGCTATACGATCGCTGCCAAAGTAGCCATATCCAATAAAGATGATTTACTCCACCCAAACTGGTGCGCAATACCGATATCAGGAATAAGCAGGGTAATGAACGCACCAACAAGGGCTGATTCAGCCTTTACATAACTTTACGGCTCGCATGCGATTGCGCAACAGTGCTCTCCTAAAGTATCAACATGCCAGCACAGAACAGCCGGCACCATTGATAGACAAAGGAGCTTTAAATGAACAAGCAAACCCCACTGAACAAAATGACTATTGCGTCAGTTCAAACTGCATCGCGCGGTCGCCGCTTAATGATGGTCGGTGCAACTGCTGCTATCGTCAGCGTCCTTTCCTTCGCTGGCGTCAGCTACGCACAAGAAGGCCAGGCACCGCAAACCACGACGCAACAAAAACACTTTGACCATCGTGACAAGATGAATCCTGAACATGCAGGAAAACGCTTTGACCGTATGCTGAGCCGTCTGGTACCAGATGCCACACCTGAACAAAAAACAAAGCTTGATGCGATTGCCAAGGCTGCATTCACCGATCTGCGCCCATTGCACGAACAAAGCCGTGCCGCACATGCACAAGGTCTGAAATTGTTGGCACAATCGACCATCGATCGCAAGGCAATCGAACAAGTACGTCAAACCGAGCAAAAACTGGCTGATCAACGTTCGCGTCGCATGAGCCAAGCGTTTGCAGATGCGGCAGAAGTTTTGACGCCAGCACAGCGCGTGAAAGCAGTTGAGCAACTGAGCAAGCACGGTCCTGGCTTCGGTCACCGTTTTGGTCATGGCCCACGTCACGGCCATGGTCCTGACCGCGGCCCAGGCGCTGCTCCACAAGCACCTGCACCAGCCGCTCAGTAAAACGGGCTCTGCGTAATGAGCGCGCCTGTCTCCATAAAATTGGATGCAGGCGCGACTCATTGCAACACTCCGCGTTACACTAGCCAAATGACCCAACGCCTACTCATGATCGAAGACGACCAGCGCCTAGCCAGCATGGTTGCCACTTACCTGAACCAGAACGGGTTCGAGGTTACGCATAGCGGTACCGCCAAGGAGGGACTGCATCAATTGCAGCAAGCCGCGGCGACGCAAGCGTTTTCCATCGTATTGCTCGATCTGATGCTGCCGGATGCTGACGGACTCGATGTCTGTCGACAAATCCGCACACAACCACAACCACTGGGCTCTATGCCGATAGTCATGTTGACCGCTAAAGGTGACCCTATGGATCGCGTAGTCGGTCTTGAGCTTGGCGCCGACGATTACATACCCAAACCATTTGAGCCACGCGAACTGCTGGCACGCTTGCGTGCCGTCTTGCGCCGCCAACAAGGCGTTGCTGCAAGCAATGAACGCATTTTGCGTTTCGGCCGTTTGGAAATCGATCTGGATGCACGCGTCATACGTCTGGACGATCAAGAGAAGCCTGTTACGTCTTATCAATTCAATCTGCTCGCTGCGATGGCTGATCGCGCCGGGCGTGTTTTATCGCGCGAACAATTGATGGATGCCGTCAAGGGTGAACCGCTGGAAGCATTCGATCGCTCGATCGACGTGCACATCGGCCGTCTGCGTGCAGCCATCGAAGATGACCCAAAACAGCCGAAACGCATCATCACCGTGCGTGGTGCAGGCTATGTATTTGCAAAGGCGCAGGATGTCTGAACAAGCAATACGCGGACGTTTTAGCTGGTCGCACCGGCTATACATCCGTATTTATCTGGCAATGCTGATCAGCCTGACCGTGGCAGGACTGTTGTTCGCTGCCGCATGGCGTATCAACGCCGATTCACGCCAGATCGGTCCTAGTCTGGAATCGTTTGCCGCGATTGCCTCCGATGTCTTGCCACCGCCTGACGCCAGTAACGAAGAACAACAGCAAGCCTTGTCGCGCTGGCAATCGCGCATGCGTGCCGATCTGGCGCTGTATTCTGCCCATCGCGAAAAAATTGCTACTGCCGGTCGTGAACTGCCACCACTCGATGAGTCGCAAGTCACCAGCGGCTGGATGGGCGGCGGACCGCCGGTATTCGCCGTCAAATTGCCGGATGATCGCTGGCTGGTCGGCCAGCATCCGGGACGCCGAAAACCGCCGTTCAGCTTCTTCACCACATTAGTCATCATCGGTCTGGCTATGGGTATAGGCGCTTATCCCATTGTGCGTCGATTGACGCGTCGGCTGGAACGTCTGCAAACCAGCGTAGAAGCATTGGGCGCAGGCCAGCTATCGACCCGTATCGCGGTCGAAGGAAAAGATGAGGTAGGACGACTCGCCACCAGTTTTAATCGCTCTGCGGCACGTATCGAGGCCTTGGTGGATGCGCAAAAGGCCTTGCTGGCGAATGCCTCGCATGAATTGCGTTCACCATTGGCGCGTATACGCATGGCGGTCGAATTAATGGCAGCCGATGCACAACCGGAAATGCGCACCGAACTCAAGCGCAATATCGGTGAACTTGATCAACTGATTGATGAAATCCTGCTCGCCAGTCGTCTCGATGCGACTACCACTGTCGGTCAGACATTTGAAAAAATCGATTTGACTGCACTAGTTGCTGAAGAATGTGCGCGCATAGACGCGCAACTCGATACGCAATCGATAGAAATTCCCGGCGATGCCCGACTGCTGCGCCGCATGGTGCGTAACCTGTTAGAAAATGCCAAGCGCTATGGCAATGGCACGCCGATAGACGTTTCACTGGCGAAAGTCGACAACAAGATTGTTTTACAAGTGTGCGATGGTGGCCCCGGCGTACCAATCGCAGAGCGCGAAAACATCTTCGCTCCGTTCTATCGTCTGCCTGGTGCCAGCGAACGTGAAGGTGGTGTGGGATTAGGTTTAAGTCTGGTGCAGCAAATCGCGCGAGCACATGGCGGTGAAGTTGTATGTACCGGACGCGATGTACCGGGCAGCTGCTTCAAGGTGACGCTGCCCGCATAACAAGCGCTGCTACAGAATTATGTCGTCCAGTCGATCACGGCTGGCAACACCCCGCGCAATGCGTTGCAGACCACTATCTCTTCTGCATTGCGCACATCATCCAGCGTCAAGATTTTTTCTTGCGCATTCCACTCAGGATCGTCGAGTAAAACGCCACGCATTACACCCGGCAGAAGGCCTGCGCTTAAAGGTGGCGTGTACCAGCGGCCATGCAATTTAATGAAGAGCGTACTACGCCCACCTTCGGTGACCTGCCCTTGCGCATTGCAAAACAATTTATCGAAAGCGCCCTGCTGCTCGGCAGCACGCCATGCTGCGTCGTACTCGGTACGTATCGTGGTTTTGTGACGCAAGAAAACATCATTGGCCGTCGTTGTTTGTTCTGCCAATAGTATTTTTACCGGAGTCTCCAACTGAGATAAAACTGCAGTCTGAATCGCACTATCGCCGTCCTGCTTCAATGCAAAACGCAAACGATGAGCCACGCCTGCTGCCAAATATGCACAAGCCTCACTCAAACTTGCACGTATTTTCTCTTCATCAAAAGCAAAACCGAAGTAAGTCGCCGACGCACGCAAACGCTGCAGATGCCTATCCAGATAACGACATCCCTGATCGTGCGTCGCATAGATGGTTTCAAATAATTCAAACTCGCCTGGCATCCCAATCAGGAAACTCGCCTTGAGCCGGCATTCTTCATATTCATCTGCGGCCACACTATCATGCACAATCCCAGCGCCTACGCCCATTTCGCCCGGACGTATGCCATTCGCATTCTGCGGCTGCAATTGCAAAGTGCGTATCGGCACCGACAAACAAAAATTACCGATGCTTTGTGTTGATGCTGGTGGATCGAACCAGCCTATCGCACCGGTATAAATACCGCGTGGACTCGGCTCAAGTTCACGAATGATTTGCATCGTGCGATGTTTGGGTGCACCGGTAATCGAGCCACATGGATATAGCGCATCGAATATTTCTGGCAAGGTGGTGTCATCACGCAATTGCGCGTGTACCGTCGATGTCATTTGCAAGACGCTGCTGTAACGCTGCACATCAAACAGTTTATCCACCGTGACCGAACCGACTTTAGCGACGCGTCCCAGATCGTTGCGCAGTAGATCAACGATCATCAGATTTTCTGCACGATTCTTGGCGTCGGATGCCAGTGCATGTGCAGCCTGTGCATCCTGTTGCGGATCACCACTGGCTGCTGCAGTGCCTTTCATCGGTCGCACGGTGAGCACGCCATCGTCATGCCGCATGAATAATTCCGGCGATAAAGACAACACGGCACGCCCATTCGGCAATGCAATCAGCGCACCATACGGCACCGGCTGACGTTCGCGCAAACGACTGTACAAGGCATGCAAGGAACCATAAGCATCAAAGCGCAGGCGATAGGTGTAATTCACCTGATAGGTGTCGCCTGCTGCGATGTAATCGTGTATGCGCGCAATCGCAGCACAGAAGGTTGCTTCATCAATATCCGCATGCACATTGGCGATGCCCGCATGTAGCGATTGCGTATGCTGCGCCAGCCACGCTCGTACTTGCTCAGACGCCAGATGATCGCAACGTTCGAACACAAGGATTTCAGCCAAAGGCTGATCGCCTGCATGCGCAGGAATGCCATGCAAATCCGCCCCCAACTCGTAAGTGAACAAACTGACTGCAAACCTGCCCTGCTGCAAGAACTGCTGCATCTCTTGCAACAAGTCCGGCAGTTGCTCCACATGTCGACACGTTAAGGTGCCGACATGGTCGGAATAAAAGCGTGAACGCGCACCGGCCGCGCTGGCATCGACATCGTCGAGCAAGGCAAAACAAGCGTGAGAAGAATCGGCAGGAGCAAACAAGGACATAAATCGAGAAGGATGTGAAGCAAGTCGCTATTGTACGACCAAGTACGGCAGGATATTTTCAGGCACGCTCAGCGCCAGTCTATGCACACAGGCAAGACACTCCCGGAACGCACAATATTATGGAAAAACAGACAGATACGACGCTGCTCTAAAAAGAGAACGTCGTATCCGGATTCAAGCCAGCAACATCGCTATTTGCGCCGAAGCATGAGCCGATGGATTTTGCTTAAAACCTGTTTTCGCAAAACGGTGCCAATGCCCAAGCACCAGACTCGTGATCAGATTAGCGCGCACCGTGACTTCCGCTTCGCTGGCCTGTCCTTGCGTTGCCGCCACACGCAGCGATTGCTTGATCGCCAATTCGATGCGATCGATGAATTGATTCATGCGCGTTTGCAGACGCTCATCTTCATTCACCAAAGCGTCACCTATCATCACGCGCGTCATGCCGGGATTACGTTCGGCAAAATTGAGCAGCATAATGATGGTGGCTTGCACTTGCGACAAGCCGTTTTCCTGTTGTTCGGTAATTTTATTGATCAGGCCAAAGACGGTCGATTCTATGAATTCAATCAAACCCTCGAACATTTGCGCCTTGCTGGCGAAATGCCGATACAGCGCAGCCTCCGATACCTCCAGCCGTGCTGCCAATGCTGCGGTGGTGATTTTCTCGCCTTTTGGTTGCTCCAGCATTGTTGCCAATGTCTGGAGTATCTGCAGTTTACGTTCGCCTGGTTTCATGGTTGCCATAATAGTTTTTATAAGTAGGTAAGCAATCTACAACTCATCTCGCAAGTAAGGACGAAATGTGTTCCCGCTAGCGCAATCGATGCAACTGTTTGAATAGTTGCCCTACGGATTCTACTTTGACATCGACATAAATTGGGCGTTTTGTGCAGCCTACTGTTGCGTGATAGCCAGATAGCGCCTGCTTGCTCGAATCGCTGGCCAGATATTGGGTAATCCAGGCGGTTTTCATACCCAATTCCTTGGCACCTTTCAAATGGCTGACAGTATCTTCCACCAACACGCAACGATGTGCGGAGATACGCTCCCTGGCCAGCAATTTGCGTAGCATTTGTTTCGATGGCTTAGGCTTCAAGCGGCCATGTACGCGCATCGCTTCGATAGGTACGTGTTTGGCAAAATGACGATGCAAACCCAGATGCCGCAACACATCGCGCGAATAACGACGCGGTGCATTCGTCAGTAATATCTTGCGACCCGGCAGTCGGCGCAACAAACGCGCCAAGCCGCGCTCAGCCCGTATCATCGTCGCCAAATTGTCAAATCGATGCGCCTCGCGCAAGAAATCCTCGGGCCGCACCTGATGATGATTTACCATACCGAGCAAAGTCGCACCATAACGCTGCCAATAAGTGACGCGCGCGGCATTCACTGCCGCCTCATCCGAAGCCAAACCGCCCTTGTCCAATACCTGAGCGATAAACGCATTCATATTGAGATTGATCGCGGGGAAAATCGCATGCGATGCGTTATGCAGCGTGTTATCCAGATCGAACAGCCAGGTCAGCTTAGACATCGTTTTTTGTACCGGGTATTCATATATTTAAGGAAGTTGCATGCGTCGTAATATCGTTTTTATTTTTATCGCACTGTTAAGCCTGTACACGGCAAGCGCACAAGCCGACAAAGCGGCGACACAAACAGTAACGTCAACTGTACAGAAAAACACAGCGCCGCAACGCGGTACGCTGTATCGCGCTACTTATCGCGGTAATGTCAGCTATCTGTTCGGCACCATACACGTCGGTCAAACAGCATTCTACCCACTCGAACCACAAGTGACACGCGCATTATCCGATGCAAAAAAACTGGTAATCGAAGTTGATATCCGCGATACCGAAGCCATGCGCGTGGCCGTCATGCGACACGGCATTTATCCTGATGGACAAACGATTAACCAACATCTATCCGCTGATGGCAGTGCGCAATTACGGCAAGCGCTGAAGCGTGTCGGCATTCCATTTGAAAACGTCGCGCGGATGAAACCGTGGATGGTCGCCAATCTGCTACTCGTACAAGAAATGGCGCGTAATGGCTTCCCAACCGAGCAAGGTATCGAAAAATACTTTATCTCGATTGCGCAAAAACAGAACAAACCGATACAAGAACTGGAAACAGCCGACTATCAACTCTCGCTGTTCGACAGCATGAGCGATGTCGAGCAAGAGGAATACCTGAAAGAAAACCTGACCGAGCTGGCCAATGGCGAGGCGATGAAAAAAGCACTCGCCTTGATCGCAGCATGGCAAATCGCAGATGCCAAGGCGCTGGAAAATGCGTTACTTGAAATGCAAAAAGGTGAGAATGCCTCCGACAGATTCCTGCAACAAGTCTTGCTGGATAAACGCAATCCCAATATGGCGAACAAAGTGGAAGCCCTATTGAAAACCGACAAAGTGAGCTTTGTGGCAGTCGGCGCCTTGCATTTGCTGGGTGAAAAAGGCGTGCCCAAGCTGCTGCAAAAACGCGGTTACGAAGTGCAAAGAATATATTGAAGCTCTCTTTTTGCCTTCCTGCACCAGCGTCATGCGGCAAAAATGATTATCAAAATAATCACTAATTGCTTAAATAATTTTCTCGTGGCAACATGCATTGAAGAGTTTCATCAATGCAATATGCGCACGCATTCTGCCACCCTATTCAGCCATATCGATTCCAGCACGCTATCCAGCAAAACGATCAACCTTTTTCAAAAGAAATAGCCTGTCCAGATTCATGATGTTGCCTCTTGAAGGAATGTCTGATGAGCACAATGCAATTGTTCGAATGGTTAGGCGCACATCTCCGCGCCATACGTATCGCCGTGGCCCCCTTGCTTGCCGTGATGATTGTCGGCATTTATGTCCTCGTCTACGCCACTGGCGGCATTAAATTTGTTTATTCGCACTCGATGTATCTGGCCATTCTGCTGTCTGGATTCATATTCGGCGTGCGTGGCGGATTGATCGTAGGACTGATAGGCGGCATTACCTTAGGGCCTTTTATGCCCATCGATGTCGCTACCGGAGAACAGCAAAACACTATCAACTGGCTCTACCGAACCGGATTTTTCATGTTGGTAGGGATGGCCTGCGGCGGTGCCAGTGATAGCGTCAGGTCTTATCTGCGGCACTTGAAATGGATAGCCCGCCATGATGCTGCCACCCAACTGCCAAATCGCAATGCATTGCTGGAATCGCTATCCGACATTCCCAAAATAAAGAATACCTCGCACCTGCATGTACTTGTTGTGGTCTCACTGCAAAATGCGATGGAGTTGAAATCGGCATTTGGTTTCGACATTATCGAAGCAGTCATTCAGCAGTCAGCGCATCGCTACCAAAGCATCTTGCAAGACAAAGCGCAGGTCTATCGCATCGATCCAGAGCAACTAGGCATCCTGATAGAAAACCGCGATGTGCAAGCAATAGAATCCCTGCTCGCAGAATTGGTGAAAGGTGCACAGCAACCATACCAATTCAACGACATTCCAATTCATGTCGATTCACGACTAGGTTACGTCACCTTCAACAAGATAATACAAGCACCCGAGCAGTATCTGCAAAGAGCAGAATCAGCCTTGATCTCCGCCAATGAGAAAGTCCTGGATTGCGTTGCCTACAGTCCGGAAATTAGTAATTTTGCAAAGGAAAATTTATCCATCCTCGGCAATCTGATGAGCGCCCTCAAGGAAGGGCAACTGTCCATGCATTACCAGCCGAAGATCTCCATCAAGACCGGCGAAATTCACAGCGTGGAAGCGCTCATGCGATGGAAGCATCCTGAACGTGGCAACATCCCTCCCGCAATTTTTATCCCGCGCGCAGAGCAAAGCACACTCATTAATCTGATTACCGAGTTTGCGCTGGAACAGGCCATGGAACAGATAGTGAAGTGGCGGCAGCACGATATACATCTCCCTATCGCCGTCAACATCTCGCCGCGCAATCTACTGCAACCCGGCTTCTCAGATCTAGTTCTGCATCTTCTGCAACGCTATGGTGTCAGCGGTCAATCACTGGAACTGGAAGTCACGGAAGGTGCCCTGATGACCGATATCGCGCGCACCATTGTGGAATTAAGTCGTTTGGCGGATGCGAAGATCACCATCTCCATTGATGACTTTGGCACTGGCTATTCTTCATTACAGTATTTGCACCAACTCCCCATCTCTCTCATCAAGATCGATCAATCTTTTGTACGCAGACTACCCGACGATAAAGGCGCAGTGCACATCGTAGAAGCCGCTGTAACGCTGGCGCACAAAATGGGGATGAAAACCATCGCAGAAGGTGTGGAAGATCAAAGTGCTTACAAACTGCTGGCAGATCTGGGATGCGATATTGCACAAGGCTTTATGATTTCTCGCCCATTACCTGCGGCAGAGTTTGAGAAGTGGCTGGCGCAATACGAAGGCAATGCCTTGTACGCGCAGATGTAATCTGACAGGGAATTGGCATATAGAACAATAGAATGAATAGATTGCGGTTTTAAGCATATTTAACAAAAACGAAAAGGTGTGCCGACTCAATAGTCGACACACCTTTTTAAATGGATGGGTTAGCTTTTAATGTGAATGTATGATCACGTTATTGATATGCCATTTGATTTGGAAAAACTGGTATGCGCCTATTCATTACTTCTCTGCTTTTCCTGATTGGCACGGCGCAAGCTGCGCCCGATATCACCATACAATCACTTACTGTCAAAATCGCCAACGACAGCAAAACGACCGAACCCAGCGGCGACATCTTGATGCCTTTTGTCTTTACCAATGACAAAGCGCTTGGTGCCAATATCAATGACCGACTTTATATCGGACAATTCAATGCACTCTCTCCTCGGCAAATGGGGAAATATCTGGGCGCAAGCGATGGACTTTCCCTGCAGGGTATCGCCAGCCAGCATTTTTCCATCACTCGCAAGGATAGTCGTCTGTTGACGGTAGCGTTCGCTATTGATGGATGCGGTGCCTACTGCGAGGAATATCAAGTCTCTTACAGCTTCGATCTGACTACAGGTCGCATGTTGATTCCAGACGAACTATTCACTGCAGATGGTATGCAAGCGCTATCCAAGCAAATGAACAAGGAAAAACATACTCGTTACCTGCAGCAACTGAGTGCTCTGGAAAAACAAAGTCAGCAACTCAAGAAACAAAAGGACGCGAGCGCAGAAGATCGTGATGATCTGGAAGGCCGTCTGGCCCTCAATCGCACTTGTGCAGAACAAGCCGCTGGATCGGATGCAGATGTATCATCCGCGTTTTCCTATTACATATGGGAATTCACACAAGACCATGCCAATATGAAGGCAGAACGTTGCAGCAATCACGCCATGCGTGCGCTGGATGATGTGGGCGATATCGTGCGTGCCCTGCCCTATGCATCGTTAAAGCCGTATCTGAGTACCTACGGCAAATCCGTTTTCCTGGGTGAAGGAACAAAAAGAGCGACCGGCGTGTACGGACAGGTATTGCGCGGCCATCTGGGAAATAACGCGATTATCATGCTGCTGAATCGACTACCTGATGATTCAATAAGCGGCGTTTACTTTTATGAAAAATACAGAAAGCCTATCGATCTTAGCGGCAGCATGAGCGGCAATGAAATCACATTGCAGGAATATGTCGAAAACAGCTCTACCCAAGCGACAATGCGCCTCACCATCACGGGACAGCAAGTAAAGGGTATCTGGAATGGCAAGCAGCAATTTGATGTACGACTGCTGACGCCTTGATACATCAAGAAAAATATTGCATCGGAAAGCTCCATACCTGACAAATAAAAAAAAGTGTCGACCTTGCGGAAGACACTCTTTTCAATAAACAGAAATCTGAATTAGTGCGAACGTATCATCGTACCGAAAGCTTGTTCAGTCAGCACTTCCAGCAACAGCGAATGCTCAATACGGCCATCGATGATGTGCACGGTATTAACGCCAGACTTCGCTGCATCCAGTGCGGAAGAAATCTTAGGCAACATGCCGCCGGAGATCGTACCGTCTTCAAACATTTCGTCAATTTCGCGTGCGGACAAATCGGTCAGCAGATTGCCCTGCTTGTCTTGCACACCAGCGATATTGGTCATCATGATCAGCTTTTCAGCTTTCAGGATTTCCGCGATCTTGCCAGCTACGACGTCGGCATTGATGTTGTAAGCCTGGCCATCATCACCGAAACCGATAGGCGAAATGATAGGAATGAAAGCATCGTCCTGCAGCGCTTTCACGACCGCTGGATTGATCGCTTCGATATCGCCAACAAAACCGATGTCGAGGAATTGGCCTGGATTTTCTTTGTCCGGCATCTTCATCTTGCGAGCACGGATCAAGCCGCCATCCTTGCCGGTCAAGCCGACAGCCTGGCCGCCGTAGTGATTGATCAGCATGACGATATCTTGCTGCACTTCGCCGCCCAACACCCATTCCACGACTTCCATCGTTTCTTCGTCGGTGATGCGCATGCCTTGCACGAAGGTGCCTTGCTTGCCGATTTTTTTCAGCGCGTTATCGATTTGCGGACCGCCGCCATGCACCACGACCGGGTTCATGCCAACCAGTTTCAATAAAATCACGTCGCGCGCGAAGCCGTGCTTCAGGCGCTCTTCGGTCATCGCATTGCCGCCGTATTTGACGACAATCGTTTTGCCGTGAAATTTGCGGATATACGGCAGCGCCTCGGCCAGAATTTGCGCCTGTATTTGCGGCGAAACTACAGTAAGATCAGCATTCATATCGGTCAAGTTGGTCGTGAGAGGTTCTAAAATGGATTGACCGCGATTTTACAGGGAATGCCAATTCATTTCTTGGCTCTTTGCCGGAATCCCCAGGAATATTCCACAGCTGTATTGCTCAAACGACAAAACCACAAGCAATGACCGCCCATTTATCCTCTACGCTGGCCACTGAACTAGAGTCGCTACGTCCTGCTTTGATGCGCTTCGCGCTCTTGCAGCTACGCGATCAGGCGCTGGCAGAAGACGTAGTGCAGGATGCCTTGATCGCCGTACTGGAGAAGCCAGACAGTTTTTCCGGGCAGTCGTCATTGCGCACCTATGTGACCGCCATCATGAAATACAAGATCATCGACGCCCTGCGTGCTGGCAAACGCATGCGCCAGATAGCCACGCAGGACGATCAATCTGACGACGACATGATCGATGCACTGTTCACCGCAAATGGTCATACGCAAGAGATGCCACGTTCCTGGGGTGATCCGGCGGCCAGTTTGCAGGAACAGGACTTCTTCAAAGTACTGGAAATTTGCCTGGAGAAACTGCCGGCCAAGACAGCACGCATCTTCATGATGCGCGAATGGCTGGAACTGGAAACCGAGGAAATCTGTAAGGAACTGGATATTTCCACGTCTAATGCATGGGTGATCTTGTATCGTGCGCGGCTACGCTTGCGCGAATGTCTGGATCTGAACTGGTTCGGCAATCAGCCGCAACCCGTTAAATAACGCAACACCACTGGAATTGGCATGGGACTTCCCACTTGCAAAGAAGTACACAGACTGGCATCGGAAAAACTGGATCGTCCGTTAACGATGATTGAGCATTTGCGCATGCGCCTACATTTGCTGGTCTGCGACGCTTGTCGTACCTTCAATGGACAGATGGCGATACTACGCAAGGCGATGCGAAAATTACCGTCAATTGATCCAACAGAATCGAAAGAAAAATGAGCTATTGCTCACAATGCAACGCGACGTTCTCATGTGGGATGGTCGATACAACATCAACAGAAGCTTGCTGGTGCACCGCCTTGCCGACTGCGGCAATCAGCAGCGTAGTGCGTGATACAAGCGGCAATGCCAAAACCTGCATGTGTCCGGATTGTCTAGCTGCCTTACGTGCGCGGCGCTCGTTAGAAAAAGATAACTCCGCCCAACTCTGACTCGCTCAAAGCCAAGCCTGCCAAATCAAGCTGCAGGCGGATTACTGCACTCGCGCCATTCCTGCCGTGGAAAACCTTCTCTGATCTTGTCCACACCACTCTTGGTCGCCGCATCAATACGACGCAGCTGGAAGGCGAATTTATTGGCGGCTACGCTATGTGTGCCTACACGGGCACTGCGCACACCTTTTTGATTCAGCGCAGCAAGATGGTTGCGCGCAGCTTCTTCCGATTTAAAAATACCCAGCGACACGCCCCACTGCAAGGCAGAGTGATCCTGAATCACGAAGAAATCATCCACTCCCATACGCTTGAGTTCACCGGCTTTTTTATCTGCTGCTTCTTTATTCGCTAACGGCGGGATGTAGACCATATAGCGCGCATTTTCTTGAATCGGGCGACGTGCCAAACGATCACCGAGTGCCAATGCTGTCAGTTTCGTTTCGAAGTTTTTAGCTTCCGTTGCATCAAAGTTACCTATCTCGGTACAGGCCAATACTTCCGCAACCTTTTCCACGCGCTCAGGAGTTTTTTCAGGCTCGGCAGTCGCAACTTTTTCAGTCACTGGCTTATCGCTAGCCAAAGGAACTAATTTGAGTTGATCCGGATTCAATTGCTGCTTGAGGCGCGTCGGCTCATGGCTAGGAGGAATCAAGCTATCCAGATAGCCTTGCTGAAAGGCGAACAAGCCGCCGTTAATCAGTAACAATGAGCCGAACAGAATTTTTAGCATGTTGGAGAATGTTGGGTTGCTACCTTGTGCAAGCCGATCAGCACCAGATTATCGACACGTGTGTAGGCTATCGAAAGATGCGGTGCAATCAAGTCTGCCGCGCCGCCAGCCAGAATGCAAGAGACTGTCTCATTTGGATACGCCCGTGCTTGCGCCGCCATCGCACGCTCGATCGCACCAGCCTGCGCCGCCAGACAACCGCTGACGATCGCGGCATCTGTATTATCTGCGAACGGTTGCGTCAAACTGGTTTGCAAAGCGACTTGCGGTAATTGCGCCGTGTTTTTCGCCAGCGAAGTCGCCATCAAACCCAATCCCGGCAAGATCATGCCGCCGATAAAATGACCATCCGCACTCACCGCATCCACTGTAGTCGCCGTGCCGCAAGTCGCCACCACCAAAGGGCGATTCGGGAATAAGGCATGTGCACCTATCGCTGCGGCAAAACGGTCAGCGCCCAATTGCGTTGGATTCAGGTACAGATTACGCACACCACCCAGCTCCGCCGCAGAAGTAAACCACTCCAGCGCCACGGGTCTGGTACCGAGTACGTGCAGCACTGCATTTTCCAGCTCACCACGCAACTCTTGACCAGCCACATTCGACAACATGACGCGACCAATATGAAAACCGCGCCACGCATCCGCCAGCAGATGCGCATCCGTGCGCGCGACACTACCCGATTGCAGCCAATGGCCTGGTGTTTGATCACTGGCAGATCGATCAACCAGTGCCCATTTGATACGCGTATTACCCGCATCGACTATTAATAGCATCGCCTCAATCCTCCTTGATCCGCAACGAGACATCGCCAGCCACGATGGCGATGCGGCCGTGCGCGGTATCGAGCAACAAGCGCCCTGTTTCATCGACACCAGCGGCATGACCACTATGCAATATTTTCCCTTGATCGAGAATATTCACTTGCTTGCCGGCATAGGCATCCAGTGCGTTCCACGCTGCGACAAAAGATGTAAATCCATTTTGCTCGAACAAAGGCAAAGCCTGTGCAAAGCCATTCAATAATGCCGCCATCGCACGCTCCCGCTCAGACGCCAACTCCGGCGCATCAGCGACCACACGGCCCGTTTGCGCGCTTAATCCATCTGCTTGTGCAATATTGATACCCACGCCGATGATCGCCCATGTCGAGAACCGATCTGCTTTATCGACTGCCGTTTCAATCAAGATGCCGGCTAATTTTCCGTCATCCTTTAATACATCGTTAGGCCACTTCAAGCTCGCAGCTACACCCAAAGAACGCAATGCTTCTGCAATCACGACACCAACCGCCAAGGGCAAACCGATCAGTTCTTGCACCGGCAAGGTGAATTTCCATGCCAGAGAAAAAGTCAGTGCCGTATCGGCTGATGCGTACCAGCTACGGCCGGCACGGCCTTTTCCTGCCGTCTGCGTCTGCGCCCATAACAAGGTCGGTTGCTGCAGATGCTGCACATTTGCCAGTAGATCGACATTGGTAGAGCCTGTTTCTGCGACGATATCAATCGCGATGTTTTGCGCACTGGAGTCGCACAGGCTGGCCAGTCTTTGTGCTGAAGGAAAAAATGTCATGTGCACATTGTAGCGGGATGCTTGCACCTGTGAAACGGAACTCTGCGCCAAATATGTAGCGTTCGGCCACTGGCGTGACGCAAACTCTATTCTCCCTTACACTTGCCTGCATGCATAACTTCGCATCGCCCACTCTCAGCTACACGCAGAACGACCCGGCTACTGTGACCGCAGCTGGATCGTGGCAAGTGCGTGCGCTGACGCATCCCGGCGCGATGGAAAAAATTACCGCCGCATTGCAGTCCGTACGCAATGCAGATAAAGCGCACTGGAATTTATCGCAGATCGACGCGCTCGATTACATAGGCGCGCAATTGTTGTGGAATGCCTGGGGCAAAAAACGCCCGGCGCAACTAACGCTCGCGCCGCAATACGAAAACTTCTTTCGGCGACTGGAACAAACCGGCCCGCTGGTCATGAAGAGGCCGCCCAAGAATCACTGGTACTCGCTGTGTACGCTGATCCAGTTCAAGCTGAATATGCTGGATCATCTGATCGGCTTTATCAGCCTGATCGGCCAGTTGACGATGGATCTCGGCCAATTCTTCAAACAACCGCAACGTGGACCGTGGAAAGAAATTTCCGCGAATATTTTTCATACCGGATATCAGGCGCTGGGAATTACTGCGCTGGTGGGATTTTTGATCGGTGTCGTGCTGTCATATCTATCGGCACAACAATTGCATCAATTTGGCGGCGATATCTTTTTGGTCAACATACTCGGCATGAGCGTGATTCGGGAACTGGGACCACTGCTGGCGGCGATTCTGGTCGCCGGTCGCTCCGGCTCCTCAATCACGGCGCAGCTCGGCGTCATGCGCGTAACGGAAGAACTGGATGCGATGCTGGTAATGGGACTACCGCACGGTTATCGCTTGATCATGCCTAAAGTGATTGCGCTGGCGATCTCGATGCCGTTGTTGGTGATATGGACCGATGCCATGGCCTTGATCGGTGGCATGGTTGCCGCCAATATGGAGTTAGGCTTGTCGTACAAATATTTTCTGCGTGAGCTACCAGATGCGGTTCCTCTCGCTAATTACTGGATAGGTCTGGGCAAAGGCGTCGTATTCGGCAGCCTGATTGCATTGGTGGCCTGTCACTTTGGTTTGCGCATCAAGCCGAATACAGAAAGTCTGGGTGCAGGTACGACCATCTCTGTAGTGACTGCCATCACAGTCGTGATTCTCGCGGATGCGGTTTTTGCCATCGTCTTCACCGGAGTAGGTTTCTAATGGATACGACCACGACTCAGACCGAAGCAACACCTATCGTTCAGATCAAGAATCTGAGCACGCGATTCGGCGATGTGGTCGTGCATGAACATGTGAACTTGAGCATCAATCAGGGGGAAATCGTCTCGCTGGTTGGCGGCTCCGGCTCGGGAAAAACCGTATTGCTACGACAAATGCTGGGCTTGGCACGTCCAGCCAGCGGCACTGTGCGCATATTTGGTGAGGACATTAACGCCATCAATGCACAACGTCTGCAGCAGTTACGCACTCGCTGGGGTATGCTGTTCCAGCAAGGCGCGTTGTTTTCTGCATTCACTGTCTTCGATAATGTGGCGCAACCGATGCGCGAATTACGCGTATTGCCCAAGCAATTGATACGCGATGCTGCATTGATGAAGTTGCAAATGGCAGGCATAGGCCCGGAACATGCGCTGAAGATGCCATCGGATTTATCAGGCGGAATGATCAAGCGCGTCGCATTGGCACGCGCCTTGGCGCTGGAGCCGGAGCTGGTTTTTCTGGATGAGCCCACTGCCGGTCTGGACCCCAACGCGTCGGAAAGCTTCGTCAATCTGATACGTGAACTGCGCGATGAAATGCACTTGACCGTTGTGATGGTCACGCACGATCTGGATACCTTATTTTCATTGTCATCGCGTGTTGCCGTATTGGCCGACAAGCACATCATTGCTTATTGCAAACCGGACAAGGTAGTTGAGTTCAAGCATCCGTTTATTGAAACCTTCTTCCGTGGCGAGCGCGGACAACGTGCGTTCGAGGCATTGCCCTCCAAGCAGGAAAACCTTCAGGGAGGAGAGTCGCATACACTCTAATGATCAATTATGGAAAATAAAGCTCATGCATTGATGGCGGGCATTTTCACCATCGTTCTTTTGATCGCTGCCGTGTTGATCGCGCTCTGGTTCAATCAGGATCGCGTAGAACGTGTGCCTTACGAAATCGCCACAACTCTATCCGTTCCCGGCCTCAATCCGCAGGCCGGCGTGCGTTATCGCGGGCTGGATGTAGGCCGCGTCGATGCTGTCATGTTTGATCCGAAAAAACCAGGCCAGATTCTGATTCGCTTCAGCGTATCGAAAGACACACCGATCACGCACTCCACTTTTGCCACACTCAATTACCAAGGTGTAACCGGCCTCGCTTACGTGCAATTGGACGACGACGATACACAACCGACATTGATGCCGTCTTCGAAGAACAAGGTTGCACGGATCACATTACGCGCCAGCCTGCTTGATACCTTGCAACTACGCGGCCTGGAAATTCTCAAGCAAACGGAAGAGATAACATCGAAGCTCAACGTGATGCTGTCCGAGCAAAATCAGAAAAATATTCTGAGTGCTTTCACTGATGTGAGTGCCGCCGCGAACAAGGTCGGACAAATTCCACAACAGTTGCAACCTACGCTGGACAAATTACCTGCGCTCGCCAACAAGGCTGATGCCGCATTGAATTCCATCAATAAATTATCCGATGACGCACTGCGGGTTACCAACAAACTGAATGCGCCCGATGGACCGCTCAGCGGCTTTGACGACGCAGTCAATAAAGTCGGATCGGCGGCATCCGTGGTTGAATATCAGGCGACACCATTGATAGACGAAACACGTACCTCCATGCGTTCATTGAATCGCACACTGGAAACATTTAACCAGCGTCCGCAAGGTATTCTGTTCGGCCCCGGTCGCGCGCAACCTGGCCCGGGTGAAGCGGGTTTCAGCGCACCGGCACCATAAGATCACTGCACAAGGATTCCGATGATGACCATCACACGCAGGCTATTCATTACACTTGTCTTGGCTGGTAGCGCCTTGCTCAGCGGTTGCGCCACTAATGCGCCGTCGATGACGCTGTATGATCTCGGCCCTTTGCCGGCACAGCATGCGGCAAGCGCATCAGACTTGCCTGCTATCAGCGTGGCCGACATACATGCACCGTCCTGGCTCGATAGTCAGATGATGTTTTATCGACTCAACTACGCCAATAATCAGCAACCGCGTCCATACGCGAATAGCCAATGGGCGATGCCACCGGCACAATTATTTTCACAACGGCTGAAAGCGCGTCTGTCTCAAGCCGGCGGCATCGTCGTCCCGGCATCCGATGGCGCCATCAATCTGCCGGTGCTGCGGATAGAAGCAGATGATTTTTCCCAGCTATTCGAGAGCGCAAATAGCAGCAGCGCGCATATCGCGGTACGTGCATCGCTGTTCGATGGCCGTAACCTGCGCGCGCAAAAAACATTTATCAAGCAGCTTCCCGCTGCGAGCGCAGACGCACAAGGCGGTGCTGCTGCACTCGCCAAGGTCAGCGATGCAATCATTAATGAAATGGCAGTATGGTTAGCGACACTTCCACCGAAAAAATAAATCCTGCGCAGGCGCCGGCATTACAAGCATCGACGTTTTCGCGCGGTGGCTTGCTGGCGTATCTGTTTCTGATTGTCTACGCCAGTCTGTATCCATTCACAGGCTGGCAAGACGTGGGCGTACCGCTGCAAACGTATTTGTTTGCACCCATTCCGCCACGTTACTGGACCGGCTTTGATCTGGTTACCAACATTCTGGGCTATATTCCGCTCGGCATTCTGACCGTCTATGCGCTGTATCCCAAGATCCGGCGCACGCTGGCAATTGTGCTGGCGGCGCTCCTCGGCATCGTACTGTCTGGCTCGATGGAAGCCACGCAAGCGTTCTTGCCTAGTCGTGTTGCATCGAATCTGGATTTACTCACCAACAGTGTCGGTGCATTGATAGGTGCATTGATAGGCAGTGCGACCAGCCATCTCATGCTGGAACGCAGCCGTTTGCGTCACTTGCGGCATCGCTGGTTTACCGCCGAAGCAAGCCGTGGTCTGACCATTTTTGCGCTATGGCCGTTGGCACAGATTTATCCGCAAAGCTATTTGTTCGGGAATGGGCAATTGCTGCCGATTTTTTCTGATTGGTTGTCGGATTGGCTGGCAACGCCGATTGATCTAAGCAGCTTTTTACGCAACGGCATACAACTCACCGCAGAACAATACTGGCTGGCAGAAGCCATCATCACCGCTTGCAGTACCAGCGGCGTCTTGCTCGCACTGCTCTGCATGTTGCGCGACAAGGCACCGCGTTTGGTACTGGTGCTTGCATTATTGCTGTCCGCCTTGGCTGTGAAAGCACTCGCCACCGCTATTTTCTTTACACCAGACACGGCCTTTATCTGGCTCACACCTGGCGCACAAGGCGGCTTGCTGCTGGGCCTCGCCTTGTTGACTGGTCTAGCTTTCCTGTCGTCGACCTGGCAGAGGCGTGCAGCTGTATTTCTGCTGATCGTCAGCCTCATCGCCGTCAATATCGCGCCAGCCAATCCTTATTTTGTCGCGACACTGGAAACCTGGTCGCAAGGAAAATTCCTTAACTTCAATGGCGCGGCACAATTTCTCTCGCTGTTGTGGCCATGCGCAGGATTATGGTTCTTGCTACATTCTATCCATCGCGTGAAGCGAAAATGATGCGGGTGTATCATTTCGCTCTTTAACGCGCACACCCATTTCATGTCTGAAGATAAACAGTTTTTTGGCCAGCATTTATTCATTTGCATGAATCAACGCGATGATGGCCGCGAATGTTGTGCCGAAAAAGGCGCTCATGCCGCACAGAGGCACCTGAAAGCACGCGTCAAGGAATTAGGCTTGAGCCGTAGCGGTGACGTACGCGTCAATCAATCCGGCTGCCTCGGCCGCTGTGAAGAAGGACCGGTTCTCGTGATCTATCCGCAAGGCACCTGGTACACCTACGTCGACAATGAAGATATCGATGAAATCATCGACGTCCATCTGGTCGGCGGCAAAATTGTCGAACGCCTGAAAATCTAAAGCGCAGCACGCAGCCAGTGTTGCCGCAATCGCACCTATCGTCATAGACCGTTAAACCATGAACGCACAAACACAATATTTCTCATTGCAAGGCGTCGCCGGTTCACTCGAGTGCGCACTGGATCTGCCGGCGGATGCACCACGCGGCTTCGCGCTGGTGGCGCACCCGCACCCGCTCTTCGGTGGCACCATGGACAATAAAGTCGTGCATACCTTGGTGCGCTCCTTTGTCACACTCGGCTATGCCGCAGCACGCATGAACTTCCGCGGCGTCGGCGCATCGGGCGGCACACACGATGGCGGCGCAGGTGAAACCGACGACATGGCGCAACTGTTGGCACACATGCAAGAACAATATCCAGACTTGCCATTTGCACTCGCTGGTTTTTCCTTCGGCACCTTTGTTCAGGCGCAATTGCAAAAACGCCTGGAAGCACAAGGCACGTCTGCTGAACGCTTGGTACTAGTTGGCACAGCAGCCGGAAAATGGCCGCTGCCTACGGTTCCAGCTGGAACCATCCTGATCCACGGCGAGCAGGACGACACGATTCCGCTGACAAATGTATTCGACTGGGCACGCCCGCAAGACCTGCCGGTACTGGTGGTTCCGGGCTGCGATCATTTTTTTAATCGAAAATTGCAACATATCAAGAATCACGTTGTCGAAATGTGGCTGCGTTAATTCGCATGTATCGATAAATGTTCATCGATCAGCGCAACTGCGCAGCGCTATAATCCGATAACTTTTTCCAAATCGACGCTCGCACCCAGTTTGCGAGCATCCACCACAGAGTCCAATGAAAAAATTACTTGCGGCCGTCGCTGCTACCGTCCTATCGCTTTCCACCGCCTTTGCCCAAAGTGTTCCTTCGCCTACCATCAATGCCAAATCATGGTTATTGCTGGATGCAACCAGCAATCAGGTGCTCGCATCAAATGAGCCTGATATGCGCATTGAACCGGCATCGCTGACCAAACTGATGACGGCTTATGTCGCGTTCACCGCAGTTCAGGACAAGAAACTGGACTTGAATCAAATGATCACGATTTCCACCAATGCGTGGAAAGTCGATCCAAGCAGCTCGAAAATGTTTATCGAACCGCGCGTACCAGTCAAGGTCAACGATCTGCTGTACGGCCTGATCGTGCAATCCGGTAACGATGCTGCTGTGGCAATTGCCGAAGCAGTCGCCGGCACCGAAGATGCCTTCGTCTCGCTGATGAATCGTGAAGCCGAACGTATGGGCATGAAGTCCACCCATTTCGCCAATCCGCACGGCTTGCCTAGCGCCAGCAACTATTCGACCGCACGTGATTTGTCGATACTGGCATCGCACCTGATCAACGATCATCCTGAGTTCTACAAGATTTATTCGACCAAAGAATTTACCTACAACAACATCAAGCAACCTAACCGCAACCGCTTGCTGTGGCTGGACCCAACTGTGGACGGCATGAAAACCGGCTACACGCAAGGTGCGGGTTATTGCCTGATTTCGACCGCGAAACGTCCTAACGGCACCGGCGAACGTCGTCTGATTTCCGTTGTACTCGGCACCGCTTCCGATCAGGCACGTGCACAAGAAAGCCAAAAACTGTTGAACTGGGGTTTCCAGAACTTCGACACGGTCAAGCTGTATGCGAAGAACGAGCCTATCGCTACGCCTAATGTCTGGAAAGGCACACAAAACAGCATCAAGATCGGCTTCACCCGCGATGTCTTTATCACCGTACCAAAAGGTGTAGCCAATTCAATGAAACCAGTTTTGGCACGCAAAGATCCACTGGTCGCGCCTATCGACAAGAACAGCCAAGTCGGCACCATCAAAATCATGTCGGCTGACGGCAAAGTTGTTTCCGAATTGCCAGTCCTCGCGCTGGAGCAAGTTGGTCAAGCCGGCCTGTTCGGTCGCGCACTGGATTCGATCCGCCTGTGGGTGCATTGATTGACGACATGAGTATGGGTTGACCATACGTAATAATCTGACGGCAGGCTCAACTTCATGTTGATCCTGCCGTTTTTGTTTGTGCAAGTTTCTATACGTCAAACTGCTTCATCGTGAGCGCTTGCCGCGATAGGGAAACGCCGCTTTAGTGTTTGTGCCAAAATTAGCCTCTCAACACTGATGGGAAAAGCTGCCATGGACAACGATCCACTCGTCTACCTGAACGGCATCATGACACCTCTCTCCGAGGCGAAAATTTCCGTACTGGATCGCGGTTTTATTTTTGGCGATGGCATCTACGAAGTCATTCCCATCTATGAGCGTAAACCATTTCGCCCCACGCAACACCTGGCACGTCTGTTCCGCGGCCTCAATTCCATAGGCATAGACAATCCATATACAGAGCAAGAATGGCTGGGTTTGGTAGAAAAAGTTATCCGCGCTGATCCGGCAGATGATCAACTGGTCTATATGCAAGTCACGCGCGGCGTAGCCAAACGTACCCATGCTTTTCCGAATATCGAGCTGACGCCCACTGTATTCATCATGAGCAATCCGCTCACCTTGCCATCGGCGCAAGCACGCGCAAATGGCGTTGCCTGCGTAACCATGGAAGACAAGCGCTGGCTGCATTGCGAGATCAAGTCCATTTCCTTGCTGGGCAATGTACTGGCCGCACAGAATGCAGCGGAGAATGATGCGATTGAATCTATACAGTTTCGCGATGGTTTTTTGACCGAAGGATCAGCTTCCAATGTCTGGATCGTCAAAAACGATGTACTCTTGGGCCCGCCCAAAGACAATCTCATACTGGAAGGCATACGCTACGGCTTGATAGAAGAGCTGTGCGCGGCGGATAATATTGCGTTTCAGGCTCGCCGCATCAGCCGCGACGAAGTATTTGCTGCCGACGAAGTATTATTGTCATCCGCCTCCAAGGAAGTACTGCCGGTGACTAGCATCGACAACCAAACCATTGGAAACGGCAAACCCGGCCCCATTTATCAAAAACTATACAAGGCTTACCAAAAAGCCAAATTCGCCTGATTTCTCGTTTCATTTTTATTACCGGCCTTTGTGCTCTCTTGCACGAACGGCAATATTCAAGAGCAACTCATCATGACAGAACCACTAGACCCAACCGAAAGCCTGATCGAATATCCTAGCGACTTCCCCATCAAAGTCATGGGCCTGACGCACGATCAATTTGTACCTACGATAGTTGAACTGGTGACAATTCACGACCCGGAATTCCACGAAGGCCGGATAGAACAACGCCCGTCTTCGGCTGGCAACTATCTGTCGCTGACCGTGACGGTACGCGCCACCAGCCGCGAGCAACTCGACAATCTATACCGTGCGTTGTCGTCGCACCCTATGGTGAAGTACGTCCTCTAAGCAAGTGGATATGTCCGCTCTCAACCAGCCCATTGTTCTGCAGCGTGGACTGGAAGCTTACGAAACCACTTTTGCCGCCATGCGCGCATTTACCGATGCACGCACGGCAGAAACCGCTGACGAACTGTGGGTCGTCGAGCATCCACCTGTCTTCACGCTAGGCCTCGCAGCCGATACGGCGCATGTGCTCAATGCACACGATATCCCGGTAGTACAAACCGACCGCGGCGGCGAAGTCACGTATCACGGCCCCGGCCAAGTTGTCATTTACCTATTACTGGATCTGCGCCGCCACAAGGCCGATGCTCGCCTCTTCGCTCGAGAACTGGTCAATAAAATCGAACAGGCGGTGATAGATACGCTGGCAGCGTATAATCTTGCCTGCGAACGCAAACCCGGCGCACCCGGCATTTATCTGTCGGATGGACCGGCGCAAGGCGCCAAAATCGCTGCACTCGGCCTGAAGATACGGGGCAACGGTTGCACGTATCACGGCGTCTCGCTGAATGTTGCGATGGATTTGACTCCGTTTACCTGGATCAATCCCTGCGGTTATGAAGACCTGGCCACCATAGATATGCAAAGCCTGGGCGCGCAGACGACACTTAGTGCCGTGCAAAATGCACTGGCAGAAAAATTGAGCAAGAGCCTGTCTCGATAGACTCTGCTGTATCACCGCTTTGTACCCGTAATATCCATTTTCATCGTGGCAAAGACGAACGTCGGCGCCACGCGTTGTTATCCAGCGCCGCACCCAGCGTTGACATAGCGACACCTGATAAAGAGCGACCAGCCTAATGACAATCGATAGCAATCCAGAAGCGTCCACACCTTCTACGCCCGCCTACAACCCAAGCGAAAAGCAAAAAGGCGCAGCCAAAACCATACGCATCCCTATCAAGGTGATCCCGATGGAACGGCTGCCAAAACCTGACTGGATACGTGTCAAGGCGGCATCGCCATCGACCCGCTTCTACGAAATCAAAGACATCCTGCGTGCCAACAACCTCGTCACCGTCTGCGAGGAAGCAAGCTGCCCTAACATCGGTGAATGCTTCGGCAAAGGCACTGCCACCTTCATGATCATGGGTGACAAGTGCACACGCCGCTGCCCATTCTGCGACGTCGGTCACGGCCGTCCTGATCCGCTCGACGTCAATGAGCCAGAAAATCTGGCCAAGACTATCGCCGCGCTGCGTCTGAATTACGTCGTCATCACTTCAGTCGATCGCGACGATCTGCGCGACGGCGGTGCTGGTCACTTTGCCGAATGCATACGCCGCGTCCGCGAACTGTCGCCGAATACCCGTATCGAAATTCTGGTACCAGACTTCCGTGGTCGTATGGATCGCGCGCTGGAAATCCTCAATGCAGCACCACCAGACGTAATGAATCACAATCTGGAAACCGCACCGCGCCTGTACAAGGAAGCGCGCCCAGGTTCCGATTACGCATACTCATTGAATCTGTTGAAACGCTTCAAGGCGCAACATCCAAACACCCCTACCAAATCCGGCATCATGGTCGGCCTCGGCGAAACCGACGAAGAAGTATTGCAAGTCATGCGTGACATGCGTGCACACGATGTGGACATGCTGACGATCGGTCAATACCTGATGCCTAGCGGCGACCACTTGCCAGTGCGTCGTTACGTTCATCCCGATACTTTCAAAATGTATGAAGAAGAAGCGTACAAAATGGGCTTCGCCCATGCGGCTGTCGGCGCAATGGTACGCAGTTCCTATCATGCCGATCAGCAGGCACATGGCGTGACTAGCGGCCAAAGCGATCAGTTAAGCAAGTAATCCGCAGTGCGGATAATCATCAGGGAAGAAGGAAAGTAATAATGAGTCAAAGTAACGCCGGTGCCGAGAAAAAAAATTCGCCGGGCACCGTGTTGTTTGCCAGTCTGATCGGCACAACAATTGAATTTTTCGATTTTTATATCTACGCCACTGCGGCAGTTCTCGTATTTCCCACACTATTCTTCCCATCGTCGAGTCCGACTGCGGCCATGCTGCAGTCGCTGGCGACTTTTGCGATCGCATTTTTCGCGCGCCCAGTCGGTTCTGCCGTCTTCGGTCATTACGGTGATCGCATAGGCCGCAAGGCAACGCTGGTGGCAGCGCTGTTGACGATGGGTATATCCACCGTGGTCATCGGCTTGCTACCAACTTATGCAAGCATCGGTACCTGGGCGCCTTTGCTGCTGGCTTTGTGCCGATTCGGTCAAGGCTTGGGCTTGGGTGGTGAATGGGGCGGCGCGGTATTGCTGGCGACCGAGAATGCACCGCCGGGCAAAATCGCCTGGTATGGTTGCTTCCCGCAATTGGGTGCTCCACTCGGCTTCTTCCTCTCCGGCGGTATCTTCCTGTTGTTGAGTGAAACACTGACCAATGAACAATTCTTCAGCTACGGCTGGCGTATTCCTTTCCTTGCCAGCGCAGTGTTGGTATTGGTCGGTTTGTATGTACGCTTGAAGATTACTGAAACACCAGTCTTCCAAAAAGTATTGGATAAGAACGAGCGCGTCAAAGTACCGCTGGCCACCATATTCCGTGAGCACAGCCGCATCTTGGTATTAGGCACGATCATCGCCACCGCAACCTTTGTGCTGTTCTATCTGATGACGGTATTTGCATTGAGCTGGGGTACGACTGCGCTCGGTTATTCGCGCAAGCAATTCCTGATACTGCAATTGTTTGCCGTCGTATTCTTTGCACTGACGATTCCTATCTCCGCTTTGCTGGCAGATAAATATGGCCGACGCATCACGATGATTCTGGTATCCGTCGCGATTGCATTCTTCGGCTTGCTGATCGCGCCTATGTTTACAGCCAACGACATGGTCGGTGTGACAGTTTTCCTCTCGCTCGGATTGGCGCTGATGGGCATGACATACGGCCCACTGGGTACGATGTTGTCTGAATTATTCCCGACAGAAATTCGCTACACCGGTGTTTCCTTGACGTTCAATCTGGGCGGCATCATAGGCGCATCGTTGGCTCCGTATATCGCCACCTGGCTCGCGACCAATTACGGCCTGTCTTACGTCGGCGTTTATCTTTCCGGTGCGGCCTTGTTGACCTTGGTTGCTTTGCTGATGGTAGGCAAACAAAAATCCATCACTGAAGCAGAGCTCACGCCATCCTGAATTCACTCCTGATGGCATAAGCTGGATTGCAGCACGCATAAATAAAAATCCGGTGTGATGGTTGGCTTGCAAAAGCCCAACCGTCACACCGGATTTTTTTACATCACGAACTCAAGACAACTTATGCGTTAACCGCAATTTCTTCATCGTCATCTTCCTCACCCAGAAAACCACCACTCTGATGCGCCCACAAGCGCGCATACAAACCGTTCTGCGCCAATAGGTCGCGATGCGAACCTTCCTCGACGATTTCGCCTTTATCGAGCACGATCAATCTATCCATCGCAGCAATCGTGGACAAACGATGGGCAATTGCCACCACCGTTTTACCTTCCATCAATTGATACAAGCTGGCTTGAATCGCCACTTCCGCTTCTGAATCCAGCGCGCTAGTCGCTTCATCCAATAATAGAATCGGCGCATCCTTCAACATCACGCGTGCAATCGCAATACGCTGGCGCTGACCGCCAGACAGTTTCACACCGCGTTCGCCCACATGCGCATCGTAGCCAGTACGTCCTTTGGCATCACTCAGCGTCAGAATGAATTCGTGCGCTTCTGCACGCTTGGCTGCCGCGATCATTTCCGCATCTGTCGCGTCTGGACGTCCATACAAAATATTGTCGCGCACAGAACGATGCAGCAACGATGTATCTTGCGTCACCATACCGACCTGCGCACGCAGACTATGCTGCGTCACATGCGCAACATCCTGACCATCGATCAGAATCCGACCGTCCTCCAGATCGTAAAAGCGCAACAACAGATTCACGATGGTGGATTTACCGGAGCCCGAACGACCAACCAGACCAACCTTTTCTCCCGGATGTATCGTCAAATTCAGTTGCTCAATCACTGGACGCGTGCCGCCGTAAGCAAAGCTGACATTTTCAAAATGCAGTTCGCCCTTGCTTACATGCAGAGGCTGGGCATCAGGCGCATCCGTCACAGCATGCGCGCGCGACAAAGTATTGATACCGTCCTGTACCGTACCGACTTGCTCGAACAAACTTGCCATTTCCCACATCACCCAATGCGAGATACCGTTCAGGCGCAAAGCCATCGCGGTCGCTGCCGCCACCGCACCGACGCCAACCTCGCCCAATGTCCACAACCACAGTGCCACGCCTGCAGTACTCAGAATCAGCAGCATACTCAGCGCGTGATTCACGACTTCAAAGCCACTGACCAGACGCATCTGGTTATGCACGGCCGCCAAAAACTCTTGCATCGCATTGCGCGCATAACTCGCTTCGCGCCCCGCATGCGAAAACAATTTAACCGTGCCGATGTTGGTGTACGCATCGGTGATGCGACCAGTCATCAGCGAACGTGCATCCGCTTGCTTTCTGGAGACACGGCTCAAACGCGGCACGAAGTAACGCAAGGCCACGCCATACAACACCGCCCAGCTCAAGAAAGGCACCAGCATCCACAGATTGAAGGTGCCGACCACGCTCACCAGTGTGACGAAATAAATAATCACAAACACCAGGATGTCGCCCATGATCATGCAGACATCGCGCACGGCCAATGCCGTTTGCATAACTTTGGCAGCAACGCGTCCGGCAAATTCATCCTGATAAAAACCCATGCTTTGATTCAGCATCAAGCGATGAAAATTCCAGCGCAACTGCATAGGGAAATTACCAGCCAATGCCTGATGCTTGAAGAGCGTCTGCAAGGCCACCAATACGATACTGAGTGTAATCACGCCAGCCAGCATCAACAGACTTCCTCGCTCCTGCGTCCACAGCAATGCCGGCTTCACCGTGCTGAGCCAATCAACAATGCGTCCCATCATCGCGAACAACAACGCCTCAAATGCGCCTATGGCTGCAGTCAGCAACGTCATGGCCGCAATATAACGACGCGCACCTTTGGTACACGTCCAGACAAATGCGATGAACCCGCTCGGCGGCGGAGTCAGCTCATCTTCCTGATACGGGTGCAGCATTTTTTCAAACCAAACAAACATTCATTTCTCCAAAAACAGGATGTGGGAATCCACTTCCCATGTATTTATTACTACAACTGCGCATTAACGACGACAGCAAGGGCGCAGCGTGCTATTCAATTTTCTTTGTAATCCGCACACCTTCGGCTACCCTATGGCTCTCAATATCATTTCATCAAAGAGAACCTCATGATCATCGCGAAATTCTTACACATACTCGGATTCACCGTCTGGGTCGGCGGCATGTTCTTCGCTCATAACGCACTGCGCCCTACCGCAGCTGTCGTACTGGAACCGCCACAACGCCTGACTTTGCTGGCGGGTGTATTTTCCAAGTTCTTCGCGTGGGTCTGGGTTTCGGTCGCACTGATACTCGGTAGCGGGATGTATATGATGGCCTTGATGGGCAAGCCACCGCTTTACGTCACCCTGATGTTCGTGCTCGGCATCATCATGATGCTGATCTTTGCACACATCTTTTTCGCGCCCTACCGTCGCCTGTTACGTGCAGTCGCAGCACAGGAATGGAAAGCCGGCGGAGCCGCAATGGCCACGATCCGCAAACTGGTAGGCATTAATTTGATACTCGGATTGGTGACTATCGTCATCGGTACGCTAGGACCGCTGTTGCGTTAAACCTTCGCATGGAATGTTTCTTTTGCAGAAGCATTCCATGCTGTACGTAGCATACCTGAATTGAAATTTTCGCGAGCGCATCGCCGCGATATGAAGCGTTCTGAAGTGGATGCAATCCAACGTCAGGCTTTGCAAATCAGAAACACGATTGCACATACAAAACGAAACACACATCATCACCAACGATGAAATCTGTGCACCGCAACAAAAAGTTGCGCGCAAGCACACAAAGCAAGTCTGTTATTATTGACGGGCTGAAAAAATCGGCAACAAGATTTTATAAGCGGTGCGCAACATGCGCGCGCACGAGTAGACATGCTGACCACCGGTCAGTACCAGATGGGCCAATGGCGACCATCCGTCGGTACAACGCCATGTGTATCCAGATACGTTCAGGATGTTCAAGGAAGAAATACAAGGTAATTTTGCACATGCGAATTGCAAGTGCAAAATGAACTTGCGGTGCGCGTAGCAAAAGCAGGCAAGAATTTTGCTCATGCTGTGCAGCCGTTTTGACTTTCTTGTGCATTAAATTTTGATTCGTTCATGCAGCAGGTTCAAGCGAGAAGTGATGGTTTCATTTTCTGCTTAGACTTCCTTGCCGCTCGTTCGCGTACAAAGTGGGATTGTCCATGTACACATGTCGATTTTCCAGCGTGCTGCCGCCTGATCAAACAGCCTTGATGGAGATGATGTCCATCGAATGGCGAATTAGAACACTGACTTTGACTCAACCTGATGGAATAAATGCCTATGCCTTTAACATCTTGAACACATACGGTCCGCCGGTCGCGGCTATAACCCGACTCGCCATTTCTCCTGAATGTTTTCCTGCGCATGTATAGACTTATTCCAGACTCCTTACCTTTACTCTCCCTCGTCATCGTTCCCTTTATCGGTAGCGTGATCGCTGCCTGCATGCCTGCCAATGCGCGTAACCGCGAATCTCTGTTGGCTGGCGGCATCGCTTTATACGGTTTACTCATATCGGCGTATCTATATCAGCAAGTCGGTGACGGCGAAATAGTGCGCTACCACGCTGCGTGGCTGCCTATGCAAGGCGTGGACTTCGCATTGCGCATGGATGGTTTGGCCTGGTTGTTCTCGATGTTGGTACTGGGTGTCGGTTTGCTGGTGGTGCTGTACGCACGTTATTACATGTCACCGGAAGATCCGGTGCCACGCTTCTTCGCTTTCTTGCTGGCATTTATGGGGTCGATGCTGGGCGTAGTCCTGTCCGGCAATCTGATTCAACTGGTGGTCTTTTGGGAATTGACCAGCCTGACTTCATTCCTGCTCATCGGTTACTGGCACCATCGTATCGATGCGCGACGTGGCGCGCGTATGGCGTTCACCGTCACGGCTGCGGGCGGATTATGTTTGCTGTGCGGCGTACTAATTTTGGGGCACATCGTCGGCAGCTACGATCTCGATACTGTATTAGCCGCTGGCGACAAAATACGTGCACATGACTGGTATGTAGCAGCGCTGGTGCTGGTGGCGCTGGGCGCGCTGACCAAGAGTGCGCAATTCCCTTTCCATTTCTGGCTGCCACACGCGATGGCAGCACCTACACCGGTATCGTCCTATCTGCATTCCGCGACGATGGTGAAAGCAGGTGTTTTTCTGTTGATACGCTTCTGGCCTGCATTATCCGGGACCGAAGAATGGACCTGGCTCATCGCTGGCGCTGGCGTGACCACGCTGCTGATTGGTTCCTTCGTTGCGATTTTCCAGCACGATCTGAAAGGCTTGCTGGCGTATTCCACCATCAGCCATCTGGGCTTGATCACAGTATTGCTCGGCATCGGCTCGCCGCTGGGCGTGGTAGCGGCAATTTTCCATACGCTGAATCACGCGATTTTCAAAGCATCATTGTTCATGGCGGCTGGCATCATCGATCATGAAACCGGTACACGCGACATGCGCGTGCTGCGCGGCTTGCGCCATGCGATTCCGATTACGGCGACGCTGGCGATTGTTGCCAGTGCTTCGATGGCTGGCGTACCGCTACTCAACGGCTTTCTGTCGAAAGAAATGTTCTTTGCCGAAACTCTGCACGTAGGCGGCACAGAAAACTGGTGGATGTCGTATGCCGCAGTAGCGATGGGAATTTTCAGCGTGGCTTATTCGCTGCGTTTCATCAGCGTTTTCTTCGGTCAATTACCTAAGGACCTACCAAAAACACCGCACGAACCGCCGCGCTGGATGCGTTTCCCGGTTGAGCTGCTGGTACTGCTCTGCCTGATTGTCGGCATTGCTCCTGGCTTGAGCGTCAAACCATTTTTGAATAGCGCTGTCGTCTCCGTACTTGGCGTGCAAACCCCTGAGTACGATCTGGGCATGTGGCATGGCTTTAATTTGCCGCTGTTGATGAGCTTCATCGCACTGGGCGGCGGGATTCTGTTTTACATCATCTTGCGCCGCTACTTCTACCTGGCTTCAAGGGATAGCGTGCCGCTGTTCCGACATTTCAGCGGCGCACAAGTGTATGAAACCGCGATGCTTCGTCTGTCCTCAGGCGCAGCCTTCCTGGTGAAATGGCTAGGTACGCGCCGTCTGCAACCACAGTTATTCCTGATGATGGCCGCGATGATAGGCGTGCCTTTGTTGATGGTGCGACCGCTGCCGACATTGAATGCAGCATCGTTTGCAAATATCGATCCGCTCTTTGCCACGATGTGGTTCATAGGTTGCGTATGCGCAGTCTCGGCGGCATGGCAGGCGAAATATCACCGACTCGCTGCACTGATTCTGGTTGGCGGTACAGGCGTAGTGGTCAGCATGACCTTCTTGTGGTTGTCAGCACCCGACTTGGCATTGACGCAAATGATGGTGGAAACCGTCACCGCCGTACTCATCCTGCTCGGCATGCGTTGGCTGCCACGCCGTTTGGTGCCGAAAGAACTCAATATGCAAGTACCGCGTACCGTCTGGCTGCATCGCTCACGCGATCTGGCGCTGGCAGTCGTCGGCGGGCTGAGTATCGCTGCCGTCAGCTATGCCGTATTAACGCATCCGCAACCAAAAAGCATAGGTGACTTCTTCCTGTTGCGCGCGCTATCGGAAGGCGGTGGCTCCAATGTTGTCAACGTCTTGCTGGTGGACTTCCGCGGCTTCGATACGATGGGTGAAATCACCGTACTTTCGATTGTGGCCCTGACGGTCTATGCACTGTTGCGTCGCTTCCGCCCTTCGCCCGAAAGCATGGCGCCGCCAGAACAGCAAATCAACGACATCGATCCAGCCGCGCGACAAACACCAGTGGAACAAGTCGAGAGCGGTTACTTGATGGTTCCTGGTGTTTATCTGCGCTTCCTGCTGCCATTCATGGGCATGATCGTCGCGTACTTCTTCATGCGCGGACATAATCTACCGGGTGGCGGCTTCGTTGCCGGATTGATCTTTGCGGTCGCCATCATCGTGCAATACATGCTGGCGGGTACAACCTGGGTGGAATCGCATTTGCATCTGCGTCCACTGCGTTGGCTTTCGTTTGGCTTGGTCATTGCCTGTCTGACTGGATTGGGTGCGCTGCTGTTTGGTTATCCATTCCTGACCAGCCATACCGCACATTTAAACTTGCCTGTACTCGGTGAAATTCATGTCCCGAGTGCCTTCTTCTTCGACCTCGGCGTGTTCGTGGTGGTGGTCGGTGCAACCATGTTGATTCTGGTCGCGCTGGCACATCAAACTATACGTAGCCGACGTCCGCAACAGGGCGGCGCGTCCGAACCTGCTGCAAGCAACAAGCGAGGGGCCGTCTGATGGAAATTGTTATCTCTCTCGCCATAGGCGTACTGTTTGGATCAGGTATCTGGTTGATTCTGCGTCCGCGCAGCTTCCAGGTACTGACTGGTTTGATGCTGATGTCTTATGCAGTCAATCTATTCATCTTCATCATGGGGCGCTTGTGGGTCAATCGTCCGCCACTGACGCTGGGCAGCACCGCGCCCGACCCGGCAATGTTCAGTGACCCATTGCCGCAAGCGCTGGTCTTGACGGCGATTGTGATCGGCTTTGCCACCACGGCGCTGTATCTGGTCGTGATGATTGGTTCGCGCGGCTTGACCGGCACCGATCACGTCGATGGTGAGGAGTCTGATTAATGAAGCTGGATTGGATGCAACATCTCATCATTTTGCCGGTACTGTTGCCGCTGCTATGCGGCGCGCTGCTGATCCTGATCAATGAAAGTCGCCATCAGTTCAAATTCTTCGTGAATTTGACCTCTGTCTTGCTGCAACTCGTGATTGCCGTCGTGCTGATACAACTGACGGACAGTGGACATTGGGTCGATGGCATAGGCGTATATCTGGCTGCGAACTGGACTGCACCATTCGGTATCTCGCTGGTCGCCGATCGTCTCGCGTCATTAATGCTGTTGCTGACGGCCTTGCTCGCTACCGCGGCGCTACTGTATTCGATGATGCGCTGGAGTCGCATAGGCGTGCATTTCCACTCACTGTTCCAGTTCCTGTTGATGGGAATTAACGGCGCCTTCCTGACGCACGATCTGTTCAACCTCTTCGTTTTCTTTGAGGTCATGCTGGCTGCATCTTATGGTCTGGTGCTGCACGGCTATAACACCGCCCGCATACGCGCCGGCATGCAATACATCGCGATCAATCTGGCGGCATCGCTGCTGTTCCTGATCGGCGTTGCGCTGATCTATGCCAGCACCGGCACCTTGAATATGGCCGATCTGGCAGCACGTCTGCCGCAGGTCGAAGCGAGCGATCTGGTCTTCTTGAAAATCGGTGTCGCGATACTTGCCATCGCCTTCCTCGTGAAGAGTGCAATGTGGCCACTCGGTTTTTGGCTACCAACTACCTATGCAGCGGCATCTCCACCGGTCGCTGCCATGCTGGTGCTGATGACCAAAGTCGGTGCCTACGTCATTCTTCGTTTGTGGTTGCTGATCTTTTCACCGGATGCTGGCGCAGTAGCCGGTTATGGTTATGACGCGTTGCTGTGGGGAGGCATGGCTACTATCGTGTTCGGTGCCGCCGGCATGCTTGCCAGCGAAAACCTGGGACGCATAGCTGGTTATGGCGCCATCACGTCTTCCGGCACGCTACTGGCCGTCATCGGTTATGGCCAAGCCTCGCTGGTTACTGCCGGCCTGTATTACTTAATCGGCTCCACCATGGCGATGGCGGCCTTTGTCTTGCTGATCGAACTGGTGGAGCGCATACGCTCACCCGGCGCGAATATGTTGGCGTTGACGATGGAAGCATTTGCGATTGAAGAAAAACCGGAAGAAACCGCCGGTGTCGGCATCCCGGGCGCGATGGCCTTTCTTGGTCTGGCCTTCGCTGGTTGCGCCTTGATCATCGCCGGCTTGCCACCTTTGTCTGGCTTTGTCGCCAAATTCGGTTTGTTCCATGCGCTGCTCAATCCTGATTCGAGCAGCATCGTCATTACCTCGGCCACTTGGGCCTTGATGGTACTGATCGTGCTGTCGGGTTTTGCTGCAATTATTTCGCTGATGCGTTTTGGCGTACGAACATTCTGGGCATCAGGCGCAATCACTTCACCGCGCCTGCATGTAACGGAAGTGCTGCCTATCAGTGTTCTGCTCTTGCTATGCGTAGTACTCACCATACAAGCAGGGCCGGTCTTCGCCTATCTGGAACGTACCAGCAACGATTTGCATAGACCTGCGCAATACATAGATCGGGTTATTTCCGAACCGGCTGTATCGCGCATCCAAAACGAAGGGAGTCGCCCATGAAGCGTTGGCTACCTTCACCGATGATGTCATGCGTATTGCTGCTGTTCTGGCTGCTGCTGAATGAAAGCATAGAACCAGCACAAGTATTACTGGGAGCAATTTTCGCCATTGCGATGCCACTGTTGACACAGCGACTGCAACCCTTGGGTTATCCGCGACTATCCAAGCCTTTCACGCTGCTCCGCTTGTTAGGAATGGCGCTGGTCGAAATTGTGCGTTCCTGCTTCAACGTCAGTTGGCTCATTTTGTCTCCCCGTCCAGGCAAACTGAATTCGCAATTCATCAAGGTTCCGCTCGACATCCGCGATCCCTACGGCCTAGCGCTGTTGTCGTGCCTGATCAATTCAACTCCGGGCACGGTATGGGTAGAGATTCTGCCGGACAGCCACGAACTGGCACTGCATGTGTTCGATCTGCATGACGAACAGTGGTGGATAGATACGATCAAGACGCGCTATGAAAAGCCGCTGATTGAAGTTTTTGAATAGGAGAATGTGCACATGACGATACTGCTGGGATGGGCTGTCCAATTCGCCCTCATCTGCATCCTCCTGGCGATGCTGTTCTGTGCTGTCCGGCTGCTGATCGGCCCGACTGCACATGACCGTGTGCTCGCACTGGACACCTTGTGGATGTGCGCCATGCTGTTGGCATTGATGCTGGGCATACGCTTTGGCGACCTGATTTATTTCGAGGCGGCGATGATGATTGCGCTGCTGGGCTTTGTATCGACCATAGCCCTGACCAAATTCCTGATGCGCGGGGAGATTATTGAATGAACGGACTTGAAAACCTGCCGGCATGGGCAGCTCTCATTGTTGCCTTGTTGCTGATCCTCGGCGGCGCCATCATCTTCATCGGCGCGCTAGGCTTGATGCGTCTACCCAGCTTTTATCAGCGTATTCACGGCCCTGCCATCACGGTGACGCTAGGCGCGGGCTGCCTGCTAATCGCATCCATGCTGTATTTCAGCGTATTGCAGTCCAGACTGGTGATACATGAACTGATTATTTCTGCCTTCATCATGCTAACGGCACCAGTTGTGTCCATGTTGATCATGCGCGCGGCAGTCTATCGGGATTTACGCGCCGGCAAGCGGGATGCGGGCGCGGATTCTGGTGAGGTTTACCGCTTCCCCGACAAAAAGTAAGCCTACGCTGAAAATTGGGCGCAGAACGCGCTCAATTTTTGCATTTCCAGTCTCTCTCCGCACTCGCCCTCTGCCCGAAATCCCACTATCAGCACGGCTTCCCCCTCCGTTGGAGCGTTTGCATAAGCTCACATTCAACGTATTCAAATCAGCAACATTTCGCCCATCCGACTGGTAGAATCGAATTACCCATCACTCCGGCTTATGCTGAACTCCCATGCCAAACTCACGCACTCAGCAGCTAGCGCAATCCGCTCGCAATTTCTCGGGTAAACCGGTAGTTCGGCGCACCCTCATCGGGCTTGTCCTATTTGTGGTGTTGATCGGCCTGTTCGGCTTCTTTGCCTTGCCGGGCATCATCAAATCGCAAGCAGAAAAACTGATCACGGAAAAACTGCATCGCCAGACCACGATAGGCAAGGTTGAGGTCAACCCCTACGCGATGCGCGTCACCATCCATGACATGAAGTTGATGGAGCCGGAAGGCGATGTCGTCTTCGCCAGCTTCGAGAAGCTGATGGTCAATGCCTCGTATAAATCGATACTGCGCTTTGCTCCAGTCGTGAAGCAAGTACAGCTCAGCGCGCCTTACGTCCATCTGGTGCGCAAGGATGCAACTCACTACAACATCGATGACATCATCGAGCTGATCAACAGCCAGCCGCCATCGCCTGAACCGGCACGCTTTTCCGTCTTCAATATCGAAGTAGATAAAGGGCGCATCGAACTCAATGACAAACCCGCGCAAACGATTCATCACGTTGCCGACCTGAAGATAGGCGTACCGTTCATTTCATCGCTGCCGTCGCAGGTTGAAGTCACTGTCGAGCCTTTGCTGAGCGCCACCGTCAACGGTTCGCCACTGCTGATCAAAGGCAAGGCACATCCATTTGCCGACCCGGTCGATGCCGTCGTCGATCTCAATCTCGACGATGTGGATTTGACCGGCTATCTGAAATACGTGCCTGGCACGCCGCACTTCAAGGTGCCTAGCGCCAAGCTCGACCTGCACATGACCGCCAATTTCCGTCAGGAAAAAGACAAGGCTCCGGCCCTGCTCCTGAGCGGCAATATCAAACTGAAGTCCTTGCAACTCGATGACCAAAATGGCAAATCAATAGTCAAGCTGCCAGAGTTGGCGATCACCTTGGACAATGCCAAAGTCTTGAGCGAACGCTTTGAAGTTGCCAAGCTGGCGATCAACGGCATCGAAGCGGATATCGCACGCAATGCAAACGGCCAGTTTAATTTTGATAATCTGCTGACGCCACCAGCGCCATCCAAAACTGTGGCAACGGCGAAAGCTGAAGCTGCGCCCGCAGCAACAGCACCTCCCGCTGCTACCGCGCCCAAAGCTCCTGCCGCCTTTACCTTTGCGCTGGGAGAGCTAGACATCAGCAATGCAGCTTTGCGTTATGCCGATGCACAAGCGGCGCGCCCTGTACTCGCCAGCATAGACAAATTCAATCTGACGGTACGCAAGGTTGAAGTCGACACCAGCAAGAAAACCGTGATCGTCGATGAGGTCACATCCAATCAAGCCGGCTTCTCTTTGCAGCAAGGCAAACCACGCAGTGCGACAAGCGCAAGCAATAAAACCAGCGAGACACACGCTACGACAAAAAGCAAAGCAGCAGCCCAGACCAATGATGCGGCCTACACCGTAGACATCAACAAAGTCGGCATCGCGAATTGGTCTGCACGTCTGGAAGATCGCAGCTTGCCAAAACCAGCCGTCACCGTCATCGACCCGCTGGCCTTGTCCTTGCAAAATCTGTCCACCAAACCGAATGCGCGTGGACAGATAGACCTGAAAGCTTCAGTCAACAAGAACGGCCAACTCGCCGTCAACGGCAGCGTAGGCATGACGCCTTTGCACACCGATCTCGCGCTGGATTTCAAGAGCGTGGACATCATGCAGCTGCAGCCTTACTTCACTGATCAGGTCAACATACTGCTGACGCGCGCCGACATCTCCGGCAAAGGCAAACTGCAAATCGATCAGGGCAAAGGCGATGCGTTGATCGGCGGCTTCAAGGGCGATCTCACGCTGGGCAATCTAGCCACAGTGGACAAACTCAGCACCAATGATTTCCTGCGCTGGAAATCGCTGTACTTCGGCGGCATGGATGTGAAACTTGCACCATTCTCATTGAGCATAGATCAAGTTGCGCTCAGCGACTTCTTCGCGCGCATCATCATCGACCCAACTGGCCGTATCAATTTGCAAGATGTGAAAATCAATGAAGCTACCGGTCAGAAAAGCGTAACGGAAGAGCACAAAGCAGCACCGGCTACACCACCCGTCGCTGCGAATAAAAACACCGTTACCTTGCCGCCGCCAGTCAAAAAGGCCAGCGACATTCCGCCTATCAAAATCAAGAAGCTGACCCTGCAAGGTGGTCAAGTACGCTTTACCGATAACTTCATCAAACCGAATTACACCGCCAACCTGATGAAATTCGGCGGCGTCGTTACCGGCTTATCGTCCGATGCCAATAGCAATGCCAACGTCGACTTGAAAGGTCAGGTCAATAGCGCACCACTCGCCGTTGCCGGCACCATCAACCCGCTCAAAGGCGATCTGACCATGGATCTCAAGGCGGAAGTACACGGCATGGAGTTGGCACCGCTGTCGCCGTATTCCGGCCGCTACATCGGCTATGGCATAGAGAAAGGCAAACTCTCGTTTGAAGTCGCCTACAAGATTCAAGATCGCGTACTCAGCGCACAGAATCGTTTGATTCTGGAACAGCTCACACTAGGCGACAAGGTCGAGAGTCCGACCGCGACCAATCTACCGGTGCATTTTGCACTGGCATTGCTGCGCGATCGTAATGGCGTGATCGACATTAATCTGCCTATCGGTGGTTCACTCGACGATCCGCAATTTTCGATCGGCGGCATCATCATCAAAGTCATCGTCAATGTCATCACCAAAGCAGTCACGGCACCATTTGCATTACTGGGTTCATTGTTTGGTGGCGGCGAAGAATTATCGAATCTGGATTTCGCTCCGGGCTTCGCCACCATCAACGATGCTGGTGAAACCAAACTCAAGACCATGGCAAAAATGCTGACAGACCGTCCAGCATTGAAACTGGAAATCACCGGCCGCACCGATCCAGAAGCTGATCGTGAAGGTTTGAAACACGCATCCATCACACGCAAAGTACGCGCACTGAAATTGAAAGACATGGTGGCACGTGGTCAATCCGGCGATCTGGACAGCCTGACAGTCACACCGCAGGAATATCCCGCTCTACTGAAACGCGTGTATAGCGATGAGAAATTCCCTAAACCGCGCAATATGGTCGGTTTGCAAAAAGATTTGCCAGTGGAAGAGATGGAAAAACTGATGGTCACCAACGCCACCGTTAGCGATGATGATCTGACTGCGCTCGGCAATCGTCGTGCGCAAGTCGTCAAGGATTGGCTGCTGCAAACCGGCAAGATCCCTGAAGACCGCATTTTCATCCTTGCCTCCAAATCCGGTGGCGCGGCGGCGAAAGACGGTGCTGCTGCAGCCAAAGCAAGTCGCGTGGATTTTTCCTTGAAATAAACACACGCATCCCTTCAGTCGCTTCCGCCTTGCATACGACGCCCCTCGCGTCGTATGCATTCCCCCGAATAGTTGCAACATAGAAAACGTCTGCTTATTCCTCCGGGTTTTTCTCTGCTGTCAAGACTGGCGCATTCGCGTCAATTGCGTATCATCTAGCGCTCGTCGTCTTTCTTTACTCTGATTATTCATGCTGCCTTCCATAGAACAACGTCTCGCCCTCGAACTTGCCGCTAAACCTATCCAGGTCGCTGCTGCCATTGCCCTGTTGGATGAAGGTGCAACCGTGCCGTTTATCTCGCGTTACCGCAAAGAAGCAACAGGCGGCCTCGACGATATTCAATTACGTTTGCTGGAAGAGCGCCTGCGCTATCTGCGCGAACTGGAAGATAGACGCGCTGCGATTGTTGCCTCTATCGAAGAACAAAACAAAATGACACCAGTCTTGCTCGACGCGATCATGCACGCAGAAGACAAGACACGACTGGAAGATTTGTACCTGCCGTACAAACAAAAACGCCGTACCAAAGCGCAGATCGCAGTGGAAGCCGGCCTGACGCCATTGGCCGATGCACTGGTCGCAGACCCGATGCTGAATCCGGAAGAAGAAGCCGTCAAATATCTGAAACCTGCTTTCACAGTAGACGGCATCGACAATCCAGGTGTCGCCGATACCAAAACAGCGCTCGACGGCGCGCGCCAAATTTTGATGGAACGCTTCGCCGAAGATGCAGCGCTGCTGCAAGCCTTGCGTGAATACATCACTGAACACGGCATCGTTGAATCCAAAGTGGTTGAAGGCAAAGAAGATGCCGGCGCGAAGTTCTCCGATTATTTCGATTATTCGGAAACCATCAGCACCATCCCATCGCACCGCGCACTGGCCATGTTCCGTGGTCGCCGCGAAGAAATGCTGAACGTCAATTTGCGCCTAGACACAGAAGAAGAAAAACCGAAATGGGATGCGCCACACAATCCATGCGAAGGTCGTATCGCCTCTCGTTTCGGCATCAGCAACCAAGGCCGCCCGGCAGATAAATGGCTGGCCGACACGGTACGCTGGACCTGGCGCGTCAAAGTCTTCATGCATCTGGAAACAGAGCTGATGACTAATCTGCGTGAAAAAGCGGAAGTCGAAGCGATCAATGTATTTGCACTGAATCTGAAAGCGCTGCTGCTGGCAGCGCCAGCTGGCCCACGTGCAACGATGGGCTTGGATCCTGGCTTGCGTACCGGCGTCAAAGTCGCAGTTGTCGACGCCACCGGCAAGGTCGTTGATACCGCCACCGTTTATCCGCATCAACCACGCAACGACTGGGATGGCACGCTGCATACGCTGGCACAACTGGCCGAGAAACATAAAGTCGCACTGATCTCGATCGGTAACGGTACTGCTTCGCGCGAAACCGACAAGCTGGCGCAAGACTTGATCAAGATGCGTCCAGAATTGAAGCTGACCAAGATCGTGGTGTCCGAAGCCGGCGCGTCGGTGTACTCAGCATCCGAATTCGCTTCGCGCGAATTGCCGGATATGGACGTCTCGATACGCGGCGCGGTTTCCATCGCACGTCGTTTGCAGGATCCATTGGCGGAACTGGTGAAGATCGATCCGAAGTCTATCGGCGTCGGTCAATATCAGCATGATGTCGGCCAGACTCAATTAGCGCGCTCGCTGGATGCCGTTGTTGAGGATTGCGTGAATGCGGTAGGTGTAGACGTCAACACTGCTTCTGCACCGCTGTTGGCGCGCGTATCGGGCTTAAACAATAGCGTCGCGCAAAGCATCGTCAGCTATCGTGATATGAAAGGCATGTTTACCTCGCGCGCCGATCTGCGCGCAGTACCACGCTTGGGCGACAAAACGTTTGAACAAGCGGCAGGTTTCTTGCGCGTGATGTCAGGCGAGAATCCGCTGGACGCATCGGCAGTCCATCCAGAATCCTATCCGCTGGTGGAAAAAATCCTTGCCGATATCAAAAAAGATGTGAAGAGCATCATCGGCGATGAAAAGGTTTTGAAGTCGTTGAGCCCGGCCAAATACGCGGATGAAAAATTCGGTATCCCGACCATCACCGATATCCTGAAAGAGCTGGAAAAACCAGGCCGCGATCCGCGTCCGGAATTCACCACCGCCACCTTCAAGGATGGCGTGGAAGAGATCAAGGATTTGCGCCCGGACATGATTCTGGAAGGCGTGGTCACCAACGTCGCTGCCTTCGGTGCCTTCGTCGATATCGGCGTGCATCAGGATGGTTTGGTACATATTTCGGCGCTGTCCAACACCTTCGTCAAAGATCCGCACACCGTGGTCAAGGCCGGACAAGTTGTCAAAGTGAAAGTGCTGGAAGTTGACGAGAAGCGTAAACGTATCGCTTTGACAATGCGCTTGTCGGATTCCGCACCGGTGGCTGGCAGCAAACCAGAGCAGCGCGCTGATCGTAATGACAGTCGCCGCCTGTCACAACACCAGAATCAGCAGAGCCGTCAGCCAGACAGCGGTAGCGCAATGGCAGCAGCTTTTGCCAAACTGAAGGGATAAGCAGCAAGTTTCCCCGGTTTTTCTTATAATGGCGCATTAACTTACAGTGAGGCAGCAATGAGCGACGACGTACAATCCTGGATCAAAGAAACCGTAACCCAAAATCCAGTCGTTTTATTCATGAAGGGCACGGCACAATTTCCACAGTGCGGCTTTTCCGGCAAGGCGATTGCATTGCTGAAAGAAAGTGGCGTAACCGATCTGATTACGGTCAACGTGCTGGATGATGCTGAAGTCCGTCAAGGCATCAAAGACTATTCGAAATGGCCTACCGTACCGCAGTTGTACGTCAACGGTGAATTTATCGGCGGCTCCGACATCATGAACGAGATGTTTGCATCTGGCGAACTGCAAGCCCTGTTGAAAGCCTGATGTGACAGCGTCTGCTGACGCTATCACTGCGCCACGCCGGAAGCGATTAATCATCGCCATCACCGGCGCTACCGGCGTCATCTACGGCATACGTCTGTTGCAAGTGCTACGCGATATCGCAGATGTGGAAACACATCTGCTGATATCCGAAGCAGGCGTGCTGAATCTGCATCAAGAACTCGATATGAAGCGCAAGGATGTGGAAGCGCTGGCTGATGTCGTGCATAACGTGCGCGATGTAGGCGCTGCTATTGCCAGCGGTTCTTTTCAATCCGATGGCATGATCATCGCGCCCTGCTCGATGAAGACACTCGCTGCAGTAGCCCACGGTTTCTCCGACAACCTGATCTCACGCGCGGCCGATGTCGTTTTAAAAGAGCGCCGTCGTCTGGTACTGATGGTGCGTGAAACGCCATTCAATCTGGCGCATCTACGCAATATGACTGCCGTCACGGAAATGGGCGGCATCATCTTTCCGCCGCTACCCGGTTTTTATCACCGCCCTGCATCGATTGCGGAAATGGTCGATCACACAGTAGGACGCGTGCTGGATTTATTCGAGATCCAACATAGCCTGACGCCACGCTGGAACGGTCTGAAGGACTGACTCAATTCAACTGTTTCAGTTCGCCAGTCGACGTTTGCCATCCTGGTAGGTGTAGACGGAGATGGTCGGATTCTTGATCTCGCCCCGCGCATCAAACTGCACGTTCGACATCACGCCAGCAAAATGCACCTTGCTCATCGCCGGCAAATACTTCTGCGGCTCTATGCTATTGGCAGCCTGCATGGCTTTGGCGACAGCCAGCACAGCGTCGTAGGAATACGGGCCATGCATCTGGAATTGTCCCGGGAATTTTGCGTCATAACGCTTCTTCCAATCACGGCTCGCCGCCGTACGATCCAGTGCAATGCCGCTATGTGCACACACCACATTGTCCTGAATTTTCAAGCTTGCGGTACGCTGCTCCATACCCTGCGTGCAGATACCATCGCCACCCAGGAATTTTTGCCGCGTCAGGCCTAGCTGCTCCATTTGCCGCAACATCGCACTACCTTGCGGATCCATGCCACCAAAGAAAATACCATCCGGATTAAGTGCTTTGACCGCAGTCAGGATCGCGCTGAAATCAACCGCCTTGTCATTGGTGTATTGCTGCGTCACTACCGTCACCGGCGTATTACGCAATGCCGTCTTGAACGCATCAGCCAGTCCCTGACCGTAAGCACTGCGATCATCGATCACTGCCACCGTCTTGAGTTTCAATACATTCACCGTATAGGCTGCAATCGCCTGCGCCAATGTACTGTCATTTGCCAGCATGCGGAAGGTGGTGTTGTAGCCGAACTTGCTCAGTTCCGGGCTGGTCGCAGACGGCGTCAGATTAGGCAAGCCACATTGGTTGTAAATCCGCGCAGCCGGGATGGTAGTGCCAGAATTCGTATGCCCGATCACCGCATTCACATGCAGATCGCAAAAGCGTTGCGCGACTGCCGCACCTTGCTTGGGATCCGCAGCATCATCTTCGGACAACAATTCAAATCGCAGCTGTCGCCCGTCAACGATGAGTTTCTTTTCGTTCAATTCATCCACCGCCATGCGCGCACCATTCTGGCTATCCTTGCCATAAAAGGCTTGCGGCCCGGTCAGCGGTGCGGCCAGTCCGATTTTGACGATCTGTACTTCCTGTGCCTGCACCAGCGAGGCTGCAGATGCGATCAGTAAAGGGAAAATGAAGGAACGTGATTTCATGGAGCCATTGCAGAATAAATGAATGGCTTCATTCTATCCGCAGATCAGCACAAGACCGAAATCTGCACGCTATGGGAAGTGAACGGACAAGAAAAAGCCCTTTATAACTTGCGCTATAAAGGGCTTTTATTTGGTGCCGACTGCCGGTTTCGAACTGGCCACCTGATGATTACAAATCAACTGCTCTACCAAATGAGCTAAGTCGGCTAAACTTTTTGCAGAGCAGAATTATACTCTATTTGATGCGAGTAAGTGTAGGTCTTCCACCTTTTTTTGGTGGATCTGGCACATCGTCTGAACCAGCATCGTCCTCATCTTTGTCATTCGGCTTGTTTTGTGCCGTCGGAACTGAGGTTAATGCAGGCGCAGAAGACGCAGGAGCTTGATCTGCTGGTGCGGCATCGGCATCATCAGCTTGCTCATCGCTCGACTTATTACTCGCTTCAAACGCCATACCTTGCCCGTTTTCACGCGCATAAATGGCAACGACGTTATCGACAGGCACAGAAATATCACGTGAGACACCGCCAAAACGCGCACTAAAACGAATGAGATCGTTCTCCATCTTCAAGCCACTGGTTGCACTGAAGCTGATGTTGAGCACGATTTCGCCGTTTTTGACGAATTCCATAGGCACACGTGTCGCGCCATCCACTACCGCAGCCATATACGGCGTGTAGCCATTGTCTGTGCACCACTCGTAAATGGCACGCAGCAAATAAGGTTTTGTTGAAGTTTCAGACATGATTGCGATCAGCTCTACACGGCTAAAAAGTGTGCCATGAAACCCTAACGATGTCGTTGATTGAAATACAAGCTTTCACTCAACAGACATCATCGGAACAACACGACGCAATTTTTAACGGCGCATAACCTTTTCAGAAGGTGTCAGTGCTTCGATATAAGCAGGACGCGAGAAGATGCGTTCTGCGTATTTCATCAGCGGTGCAGCGGTTTTCGACAACTCGATACCGTAATGATCCAAACGCCACAGCAACGGTGCGATTGCAACGTCCAGCATCGAGAATTCATCACCCAGCATGTACTTGTTCTTCAAGAACAGCGGTGCAAGCGTTGTCAGGCGATCACGAATTTCGTTACGTGCTTTTTCCTGAATTTTTTCGCCGCTACGGCCTTTGTCGTTTTCCAACGTATGAACGTGGATGAACAATTCTTTTTCAAAATTGAACAACATCAAACGTGCACGCGCGCGCATCAATGGATCTGCCGGCATCAATTGTGGATGCGGGAAACGCTCATCGATGTATTCATTGATGATGTTCGATTCATACAAAATCAAATCACGTTCAACCAGAATCGGCACTTGGCCGTACGGGTTCATCGTCGAAATATCTTCCGGCTTGTTGAACAAATCTACGTCGCGAACTTCAAAGTCCATGCCTTTTTCAAACAGAACCAGGCGGCAACGTTGAGAGAATGGGCAGGTTGTACCCGAATAGAGAACCATCATTTTTATAGTTCCTTAGAAACAAAAGGGTGAGACGTTTTACGGCTCACCCTAAAACAAACCCCGCAAACTGCGGGCAAGAAAATTACTTGATATCTTTCCAATAGGAAGCATTCAAGCGCCAGGTGATTACGATGAATACACCCAGAAACATCAATACCCAGACGCCGAGGCGTTTCCGGGTATTTTGTGCCGGCTCAGCCATCCAGGTCATAAATGACACCAGATCGGCAACAGCTGTATCGTACTCCAACGGGGTCAATGTCCCCGGTGTGACTTGCTCAAAGCCGGCAAATTTGTGCACAACCTTGTTTGGGTCATGTGGATCTTTTTCATCTACGAATTTGGCATCACGTATGCCCTGAAGTTCCCACAGAACATGAGGCATACCGACGTTCGGGAACACCATATTGTTCCAGCCCGTCGCACGTGTGTCGTCTTTGTAGTACGAACGCAGATAAGTATACAGCCAATCCGGACCAGTACCAGCGCCAGAAGCCTTGGCACGTGCGATCACCGACAAATCTGGTGGTACCGCACCAAACCAGTTTTTGGCATCTTTCGGTGCCATTGCAATCGTCATCATGCCGCCGATCTTGTCCGAGGTGAAGAGCAAGTTATTCTTGATTTGCTCTTCGGTCAGACCGAGATCCTGCAACTTGTTATAACGCAATGACGATGCGGAGTGGCAGCTCAAACAGTAGTTCACAAAAAGTCTGGCGCCGTTCTGCAACGAAGCGAGATTTTTGGTACGGTCTGGTGCATGATCCAGCGGGAAATCACTTTCCGACGCCAGCACCAAGCCTGGCAACAGCACCAAAGCCGCGATCAGTTTTTTCATCAATGTCATGATTCTCTTATCCCTTTGCGGCTTAGTGCGGATGAAAAACAACGCGATCCGGTACAGGCTTGAATGTTCCCATGGCACTCCACCATGGCATCAAGAGGAAGAAGCCAAAATAGATAAAGGTGCCGACCTGTGCAATTGCAGTACCAACAGCTGTTGGTGGTTGCACGCCCAGATAACCGAGAACGACAAAGGCAATACCGAACACGATGTACACGTATTTGTGCCAGGTAGGACGATAACGAATTGATTTGACCGGCGACACATCCAACCATGGCAGACCGAACATGATCATGACCGATACGCCCATCAACACTACGCCCCAGAATTTTGCATCGAAGACGAACATGCCGGCGATCACTGCCAAACCGATTGCCGCTGCAGCAATTTTGAACTTGCTTGCCAGACGGGTTTTCAGAATGATCAGTGCGACATAAGCAGCAACACCTGCTACCAGCCAAATGATGAAGTCCGAAGTGGTCGCACGCAGTATCGAGTAGAACGGCGTGAAGTACCAAACTGGCGCAATATGCGGCGGCGTTTTCAGCGGATCAGCCGGAACGAAGTTGTTGTACTCGAGGAAGTAACCACCCATTTCCGGCGCGAAGAACACAACAGCAGTGAACACGAACAAGAAAATCGTCACGATGAAAATATCGTGCACCGAGTAATAAGGATGGAATGGAATGCCGTCGAGCGGAACGCCTTTTGCGTCCAGTTTTTCCTTGATTTCAACGCCATCAGGATTGCTCGAACCTACTTCGTGCAGAGCAACGATGTGCGCCACAACCAGACCAATCAAGACCAGTGGAATTGCAATCACGTGGAATGCAAAGAAACGGTTCAGAGTTGCATCGGAGACGACGTAATCACCACGGATCCACAAAGACAAGTCAGGACCGATGAATGGGATCGCACCAAACAAGTTAACAATAACTTGTGCCCCCCAATACGACATTTGGCCCCATGGCAGCAAATAGCCAAAGAACGCTTCTGCCATCAGGCACAAGAAGATCGCAACGCCGAACAACCAGACCAGTTCACGTGGTTTGCGATACGAACCGTACAAAAGGCCGCGCAGCATGTGGATATACACCACGATGAAGAATGCCGACGCACCGGTCGAGTGCATATAACGCACCAGCCAGCCCCAAGGCACATCGCGCATGATGTATTCAACCGAAGCAAACGCCAGCGTTGCGTCCGGTTTGTAATGCATGACGAGGAAAATGCCGGTAACGATTTGGATGACCAGCACCAACAGTGCGAGTGAGCCAAAAACGTAGAGGAAGTTGAAATTCTTTGGAGCGTAGTATTCGGAGAGATGCGCTTTCCAGGTCGATGACAAAGGGAAACGGGCATCTACCCAGTTCAATGCTTTGTCAGCAATCGGTGCATCGGCAGGGAGTTGTTTTTCGTGGAAAGCCATGATTACGCCTCACCTTTCTCATCTTTGCCGATAACCAGCTTGGTGTCGCCTTCGAACATATATGGCGGAACCTGAAGATTGTCTGGCGAAGGCTTGTTCTTGTAGACGCGACCGGCCAGATCGAAAGTCGAACCATGGCACGGGCAGAGAAAGCCACCATGCCAGTCGTCCGGCAACGATGGTTGTGCACCAGTCTGGAATTTGGCTGTTGGCGAGCAACCCAAGTGTGGGCAGATACCAACAACGACCAGCAGATCCTTTTGCCGTGAACGCCATTCGTTCATTGCGTACTCTGGCGTGGTCGAAAATTGTGTTCGTACAGATTCGGGGTCGGCAAGTTCAGCATCGAATTTTCCAAGCTCCGCCACTTGCTCTGGCGTACGCTTCAAAATCCAGACTGGATTTCCGCGCCACTCTACAGTTTTCATCTCACCTGGGGCTAGGCTTGCGATATCAACTTCAACTGGCGCACCAGCGGCTTTTGCTCGCTCGGACGGCTGAAAAGTTGAGACCAACATACCAGTTGTGGCTAATCCAGCCACGCCACCCGCCGCACACGTAGCGACGAGCAAGCCCCGTCGACCAGAGTCGACCTGCTTTTCGTTACTCATACCAACCCCAATCAGTCAAAATGCGAAATGTGTACGAAACTTCTAGCAACCTTAGATTATAACGGAGCTAACGCTTGTTTTAAAGCAAATAGACATGCTTAAAGTCAATTTTTACGGAACTTTTGGAGCATCCCGTTGCCGCATCGGCTTATTTGCGTCGCATTATCCATCGAATTTGCACAAAAAAGAGGAAATTTAATTTGACGTTTATAGCGCTAAAAATTAGGATACATTGGCACATTGCACTTTTACAAACAAGTTAAACGGAGGATTGCCATGGGCATGATGCAGGAATTTAAGGCTTTCGCAGTCAAGGGAAATGTAGTCGACTTGGCTGTCGCAGTCATAATTGGCGCCGCATTCGGCAAGATAGTCGATTCGCTGGTACAAGACATCATCATGCCGATTGTTGGCAAAATTTTCGGTGGTTTGGATTTCAGTAATTACTACCTTGCACTGAACAATCAGGATCCGCACTTGACGCTGGTCGAGGCAAAAAAACTGGGCGCAGTCCTCGCCTACGGCAATTTCATTACAATTGCGCTGAACTTCATCATTCTTGCCTTCATCATTTTCCAAATGGTGCGTTTGCTGAGCAAGTTGAAAAAGAACGATCCGCCGGCAGAAGCCCCAGCAGCAACGCCTGAAGATGTTTTGCTGTTACGCGAAATTCGCGATTCACTGAAGAAATAAATAAAAAAGCCGCCAAATTTGGCGGCTTTTTTATGAAATGTAGGCAGACAAGACGAGTGGTAAACAAACAACGTTTTACGCTTTATCTTTTAGACTTCAATTGATCCATTTGCAGCAAACCACGACGATTTGCCTCATACACGGCCTCACCGCGTGAATGCACGGACAATTTATCGTAAATGTTTTTGATATGCGTTTGTATGGTGCCAACAGAAAGAGAAAGTTGGCGCGCCACTTCTCCGTAACTATCACCACGCGCAATCAAATCAAGAATCGTTGATTCGCGCTTAGTCAAAGATACCTGATCATCTGCATTCTGATCATTCACGACATCAACTGGCGCTTTCCCGTCACGCATGCGACCCAGCACTTTACGTGCAATCATCGGACTGATAGGCGAACCGCCTGCATGCAAATCCAGTAGCGAGCGCGCAACATCCAAACGGTCCACATCCTTTAATACATAACCAGATGCACCCGCCTCAATACTATCGAGCACGCTATCTTGATCACTGGAAGTCGTGATGACCATCATATTGCACGCAGGATAACGTTGCGCGCAAAAACGGATGATGTCGATACCGGAACCGTCCGGCAAACCAAGATCAACCAGTAAGAGATCGGCGGAATGTAGTTCCAACCACGCCAATGCGGATTTTACCGAACTCAGCGCATCAAGCAGTTTGAGTGATGGCTCTTTGCCAATTGCGAGACACAAGGCGCGCTGCGTAACAGCGTCATCCTCAACAACCAACACAGTGATCGGCCCATCGGCTACCGGTTCCAGCATATTGATCTGTACTCCTATCTATGCCCTGACACGCGAGAATTGCATGCCCTGTATTTTTTGCCAATATTTGTAGTTATACCATAGCAAATTGCTATGCGGCATGATCACTTGCGACATTCATTCATATCTTGCAATCGATCAACACGAAATATTTCAAACAGGATTATCGATATCGATGAAGTGATGATTGATATGGAATGTCGCTGCCAAGTGTTCGCCCAAAGCCTGGACGCCATAACGCTCGGTCGCATGATGACCGCATGCGAGATAGGCGACACCGCTTTCGCGCGCCAGATGCACCGTCGGCTCGGAAATTTCTCCGCTTAAATAAACATTGGCACCCGCAGCAATGGCATCACCAAGCAAACTTTGCGCAGCACCCGTACACCACCCAATTTGACCCAACCTCTGAGCTGGATCACCGATGATCAATGGCCTTCTGCCCAAGCGCTTCTCAACTTGCATGGCAAGATCGCCTACCGAAACAAGTGCAGGATCGGACATCGTCCCAAGCCAGCCCAAATCATCTTCGCCAAAACGCGACTCAGCCCGCAAACCCAATCGACGTGCCAATTGCGCGTTATTGCCAAACTCTGGGTGCATATCGAGCGGCAAATGATAGGCAAACAAATTCACATCATGCGTCAACAACATCTTCAAGCGCCGATGCTTTTGTCCGATCACGCGCATATCTTCACCACGCCAAAAATAACCGTGATGTACAAGAATTGCATCGGCACCTTTTTCCAATGCAGCTTCAAGCAAAGCAACACTGGCCGTGACACCGCTGACCAATGTTTTAATCGATCTGCACCCTTCAACTTGTAAGCCGTTTGGGCAAAAATCTCGAAAACGGGTAATATCAAGCGTTCTAGCTAGATATTTGGCGAGATCGTCTCTATCTATCGTTTTCTGATCCACTTTTCCTACCTTTTATGCGACGTCTTTGGCTGTTGTTTGCGCAAACCGTAACTGTCGGTTTAGCAATTTTATTCATTGTAACGACCTTGAAGCCTGAATGGGCAAGCGGCGTCTTGGGCGGAACACAAAAGGTGCGCAGCACGACATCAGTGCCCATGCTCGAAGCGCCATTGAATGCAGCGCCGACGCAAGGCTCATTCCGCGATGCTGCAAAAATAGCGATGCCTTCGGTGGTGAATATTTTTACCAGTAAAACCGCGACCCCATCGCAAAACCCGTTCATGGACGATCCCTTCTTCCGAAAATTCTTCGGCGATCGTTTTGATGAACAGCAAGACAAACAGGTCAGCCTCGGCTCCGGTGTGATTGTCAGCGCAGAAGGTTACATCCTCACAAATAATCATGTAGTCGAAGCAGCAGATGAAATCGAAGTTGCACTGACCGATGGCCGCAAAGCGATAGCCAAAGTCGTTGGTGCCGACCCAGAAACCGATCTGGCCGTCATCAAAATCAATCTGGATAATCTGCCTGCGATTACGCTCGGTCGCGTTGAAGAAGCGCGTGTTGGCGATGTCGTCCTCGCAATCGGCAATCCATTCGGTGTTGGCCAAACGGTCACGATGGGCATCATCTCAGCGCTGGGCCGCAATCACTTAGGCATTCTGGATGCGTTTGAAAACTTTATCCAAACTGACGCCGCGATCAATCCCGGCAACTCCGGCGGTGCATTGATCGATGCCAATGGCAATCTGCTTGGCATCAACACTGCAATCTATTCCCGTAGCGGTGGCTCACTCGGGATCGGCTTTGCCATCCCTGTGAGTACCGTCAAATCGGTCATGGATGCGATCATCAAGAATGGTCGCGTTGTACGCGGCTATATCGGTGTTGAACCACAAGACATCACGCCAGAGTTGGCCGAGAGTTTCGGTTTGAAGAAAAGCTCAGGTGCCATCATTGCCGGCGTCTTGAAAGGTGGCCCGGCAGACAAAGCTGGCATGCAGCCGGGCGACATACTGATTTCGGTAGAAGGCAAAGCTGTTGCCGATATGGCAGACATGCTCAATCAGATCGCGCAACTTGCTCCTGGCACCAAAGCCAAGATAGCTGTACTGCGCCGCAATCAGGAAAACGTCCTCAATGTCACGATAGGCATGCGGCCCAAAGCGCCGCAACGCTCCGAGGAATAACAGGTAACACGCACCATGCATATTCGCGATCTCACGCAATTTTTAGCCGAACTATCCGAGAACAATAATCGGGCATGGTTCGTCATGAACAAGCCGCGCTACGATATTCTGCGTGCGGAATTTCTCGAATTGGTAACGCAGTTGATCCGCGATATCAGCAAATTCGATCCGGCCGTTGCGGGCTGCAATCCGAAGAAAGCGCTGTTTCGCATTAACCGCGACATGCGTTTTTCCAAAGAAAAAATCCCGTACAAAACGCATTTTTCTGCCGCAATCAATGCAAGCGGCCTGAAAAAACCTAGTCAAGGCGGTGGTCCAACTTACTACTTCCACATCGACCAGACTGGCACCTTGCTGATTGCTGGTGGCGAATGGATGCCACCACCTGACCGCTTACGCGCCATACGTCAGCACGTAATCGCAGACAAGACTGGATTTGCCAAACTATTGAAAAACAAAGCACTGGTACAGACTTACGGCGATTTGCAGCAGGAAGGGAAATTGATACGTCCGCCCAAAGGCTTCGATGTAGATGCACCGCATCTTGAATACATCAAGTTGAAAAGCTTTATTGTCTGGAATGAATTCCAGATCAAGCAGGTCGCTGATCTGGAAAAGGCACTGGTATCAGGCTTCAAGGATGCTTACCCATTGATAGCCTGGCTGCGCCAAGCTTGAGTTACATCGATTCGGATTCTTTTGGTGCCTGCGTGATTTTCACGAACATTGGCGCCAGCAACAGACCCACCTCATACAGCAGGCACAAAGGCACCGCTAGCAATAGCTGACTCATGACGTCCGGTGGCGTTACCACTGCGGCAATAACAAACGCACCGACGATCACGTAAGGGCGGATTTGCTTCAGCTTTTCGACTGACACCAAACCCATACGCACCAGCACAATCACAATCACCGGCACTTCGAAGGTCAGACCAAAGGCGATAAACATCGTCATGACAAAACCGAAGTAGCTATCGATATCTGGCGCAACCGAAATCGATTTTGGCGCGAAATTATTAATGAAGTGGAAGATGACGCCAAAGACGAAGAAGTAGCAAAATGCCACGCCAACAACGAACAGCGCCGACGACGACACCACTAGCGGCGCAATCAACTTCTTCTCGTGTGTGTACAGACCAGGCGCAATAAATGCCCACAGTTGGTATAACACCCACGGCAGAGAGATCAGGAAGGCCACCAGCATCGTTACCTTGACCGGAATCAGGAAAGGCGTGATCACGCCAGTCGCGATCATCTTGCTACCTTCGGGCAAGGCATGCATCATCGGCCGCGCCAGCAAATCATAGATATCACCAGCCCACGGCATCAGGCACAGGAATATCACGATCACCACGATGGAGGCTTTCATCAGCCGGCTGCGCAGCTCGATCAAATGAGAAATGAACGAATCTTCGTTACCAGTCATGTTCTTTTCTTCAGTCATTGTGGCGCGACGACATTCATTTCATGTACCCGGGAATTGGATAGTGGCATATAAACCGACACAACAGGTAAGGTGCGTCGGATAGATCAGCTAAAAAAAGGCGATGATTTACGCGCATTCGCAGGCGTGTGTTTTGCCATACGCGCAGCGCCGGAAATAACCCGCGATTTTTGTCCGCTTTGACGCTTGTACCAGGACGGTATAGCCGAGGTATGCGCCAATTTTTTCCTGCGGAAATTTTTCGATTTGACCGATGACTGATCGAAAGTCGGCGGCTCCATCAATGAATTGAGGTTCGTATCCGAATCATCCCAGGCAGAATGCAAGCTGCTTTCGACCTGAGATACATTCTGCGTAATGGACCGCTCGACATCGCTGGCAGCATCCTGCACGTCTTGATGCATTTTGCGCAATTCGTCCAGTTCCATCTCGCGGCTTACTTCGGATTTCACATCATTGATGTAGCGTTGCGCACGACCGAACAAAGTGCCCGCCATACGCGCCACTTTCGGCAATTTTTCCGGTCCGATGAAAACCAGTGCCGCAACACCAATGATCGCAAGCTTGGAGAAGGCGATATCGATCATACGATTAGCGATAGGCTGAACATAATGTGCGTAACAGAACGGCGATGAGCCGAGTCCTTACACACAAGATGATCAGCTGTTCGACTTCTCTTTCACTTCAACGTCAACTGTACCTTTGTCTGCAACCTGTGATGGTGCAGCGTTCTGAGCGGCTGGCTTGTCGTCCTCGCCTTTCATGCCGTCCTTGAAACCTTTAACAGCCTTGCCGACGTCTGAACCCATATTGCCAAGTTTTTTGGTGCCGAATACCAGCATCACAATGACCAGCACAATCAACCAGTGCCAGATACTAAATGAACCCATCATCTTCTCCTTGTAAGCGTCGCCGCCCTGAATCCAGAATTATTTTTTTTAAGCCAACGATCTGCGCCACGGACGTGGTCCGCCGATCACATGCATATGTAGATGGTACACCTCTTGCCCACCATCCGGCCCGATATTGAACAGCGTTTTAAAACCACCTGTGGCAACGCCCTTCTCGTCCATGCTGTAACCACATCCCAACTCTTGCGCCAACTTCGGTGCGAGCAGCGATATTTTACCCAACAAAGCAGCATCATTTGTCGTGCAATCAGCCAATGTTGCCAGATGTTTTTTAGGAACAATCAGAAAATGAACAGGCGCAGCCGGATTGATATCGTTGAAGGCGAGCATATCGTCGTCTTCATAAATGATTTGCGCGGGAATTTGTTTCGCAGCAATTTTACAAAAAATACAATTATCCAAATGAAACTCCATCGTGGTTGAATCTCAACACCAGCGTATCAGATGCGATGATAATTAGTCAGCTTTGCGTGCTGCTTTTTCTTCAATGCCGGAAATACCTTCGCGGCGTGCCAACTCATTGAGGACGTCTTGCGGCGTCAAATCGAATTGTGCCAGCAACACTGCCGAGTGAAACCACAAGTCAGCGCATTCATACAAGACTTTGGATTTATCAGCACCGACACGCGCATCCTTGGCAGCCATGACGAGCTCTGTTGCTTCTTCACCGATTTTTTTCAAAATCGCGTCGTCGCCCTTGCTGAACAAGCGCGCTACATACGATTTCTCTGGATCGCCACCGTTTGCCGGCTTACGCGATTCAATCACTTCCGACAAACGTTTCAAGGTTTCACTCATTGCTGATTTGCCTTCACTTGTATATCGTTTCCGGATTTTTCAGCACAGGTTCGACCGTTTCCCAGTCGCCCTCTTTCGCGTCGCCTTCAAATTTCTGGAAGAAACAGGAATGACGTCCGGTATGGCAGGCGATCGCGCCGACTTGCTCAACCTTCAGCAAGACCACATCCTCATCGCAATCAAGACGGACTTCGTGCACTTTTTGTGTATGGCCGGACTCTTCGCCTTTGTGCCACAACTTCTTGCGCGAGCGGCTCCAATAGATGGCTTCGCCCGTCTCTATGGTTTTTGCCAAGGCATCACGATTCATCCACGCGAACATCAGCACGTCGTTACTACCTACTTCTTGCGCGATAACCGGCACCAAGCCATGTTCATCCCACTTAACCTTGTTCAGCCATTTTGCATTGCTGCTCATACCAACCTCATTGGAATACCTTGATCTGCCATGAAACGCTTGGCTTCCTGCACTGTGTGCTGCCCGTAATGGAAAATACTTGCGGCCAACACTGCATCTGCGCGTCCGATTTTGACGCCATCAGCCAAATCTTGCAGTCCACCAACACCACCGGAAGCAATCACCGGAATACTGATCGCGTCCGATACCGAACGCGTCAGATCCAGATCGAAACCAATCTTGGTGCCGTCTCTATCCATACTGGTTAGCAGAATTTCCCCTGCGCCCAGACTTTCCATTTTTTTCGCCCACTCGATGGCATCCAGACCGGTTGCCTTACGACCACCATGTGTGAACACTTCCCAGCGACCATCCGATGCCTTCTTCGCGTCGATGGCAACGACTATGCATTGCGAGCCGTATTTTTGCGATGCGTCGAACACCAGTTGTGGATTACTGATTGCCGAACTGTTAATGCCAACCTTGTCCGCACCAGCATTCAGCAAACGACGTACATCATCAACAGCGCGCACACCGCCACCTACCGTCAATGGAATAAAGACTTGCGAAGCGACTGCCTCGATGATGTCGAGGATTAAATCACGACCATCCGAAGTGGCAGTAATGTCGAGAAAAGTAATCTCGTCCGCGCCTTGACCATCGTAGCGTTTGGCGATTTCAACCGGATCACCGGCGTCGCGCAACTCCAAAAAATTAACGCCCTTGACGACACGACCTGCGGTCACATCAAGACAAGGGATGATGCGTTTTGCCAATGTCATTCGTCTGCTTCCGGTTCCAAGCCACTCAGCTCATCTGCTCTATCCTGCGCCGAGCGCAAATCCAGCGTGCCTTCGTAAATCGAACGACCGCAAATCACGCCTTCGATGCCTTCGTCCTGCACTGCACATAATGATTCAACATCCTTGATGTTGTGCACGCCGCCAGAGGCAATGACAGGAATCGTCATGCTTTGTGCCAGCTTGACGGTGGCTTCGATGTTCACACCACCCATCATGCCGTCGCGGCCGATGTCGGTATAAATAATCGATTCACAACCGTAATCTTCAAATTTTTTCGCCAGGTCGATCACTTCATGACCGCTCAGCTTGCTCCAACCATCGGTTGCAACCTTGCCTTCTTTGGCATCAAGACCGACGATAATCTGACCAGGGAAAGCGCTACAAGCATCGTGCAGGAAACCTGGATTTTTGACTGCCGCAGTACCGATGATGATGTAGCTCAAACCATCATCAAGGTAGCGCTCAATCGTATCCAGATCACGTATCCCGCCGCCGAGTTGGACTGGGATTTCTTCAATGCCGTGTTTGTCCGCGTATTCGCGTACGGCCTGCAAGATCGATTTGACGGCCGATTCATTCTTCGGCTTGCCGGCAAATGCGCCGTTCAAATCAACCAGATGCAGACGTCGCGCACCTTGTTCCAACCAGTGCCGCGCCATGTCGGCTGGGTCTTCGGAGAATACGGTAGCTTGGTCCATATCGCCTTGTTTCAGGCGAACGCAGTGACCGTCTTTAAGATCGATGGCAGGTATGAGCAGCATGGATACGTTTGGAGTGTGAGGTTTTAGATAGAAAAGAAAGCGATTTAGAACAAAAGCTTACGGATTCCAATGAACAAAATTTTTGTAGAGCTGCAGTCCGGCTGAGGCGCTTTTCTCCGGATGAAACTGTGTCGCGAAAATATTATCGCGCGCAATCGCACTGCAAAATGGTGCACCGTACGGCGTTTCGCCAACGATATGCGCACGATCCGCAGGAACAGCGTAATAACTATGCACGAAATAGAAGTAGCTGTCGTCAGCAATTCCATTCCACAAAGGATGAGACTGCGCTTGGCGCACACGGTTCCAGCCCATTTGCGGGACTTTAAAACGTGAACCATCTTCCTGCAATTGCTGATCAAAACGGAATTTCACAACCTTGCCGGGAAACAAGCCGAGGCCAGCCGTATCGCCTTCCTCGCTCCAATCGAGCATCAGTTGTTCACCGACGCACACACCGAATAAAGGCTTGTTACGCGCAGCTTCCAGCAATGCTTCCTGCACACCAGATTCCTGCAAGGAACGCATGCAATCCGGAATCGCCCCCTGCCCTGGCAAAACCAGTCGATCAGCAGCACGGATATCACTAACTTCGCCCGAAATCCGCACATCCGCCTCCGGAGCAACTTGACGCAAGGCTTGTGCGACTGAGCGCAGATTGCCCACGCCGTAATCCACTACAACTATTTTGTTCATACCGGTTGATTCAAACTTCAGTGAATTGAAACGTTCTTGCAGGCCGCGAGCAGCTTACAGACTGCCTTTGGTCGATGGAATCGTACCAACGGAACGCGGATCCAGTTCAGCAGCCATGCGCAATGCGCGGCCGAATGCCTTGAATACGGTTTCGCACTGATGATGTGCGTTTTCGCCACGCAAATTATCGATATGCAAGGATACCAAGGCGTGATTGACGAAGCCTTGGAAGAATTCATGCGTCAGATCGACGTCGAAGGTACCGATCATCGAGCGTGTGAACGGCACGTGGAACTCCAAGCCAGGACGACCGGAGAAATCAATCACGACGCGCGACAAGGCTTCATCCAACGGCACATAGGAGTGACCGTAACGACGGATGCCTTTTTTGTCGCCTATGGCTTTGGCAAATGCCTGGCCCAGCGTAATACCGACGTCTTCCACCGTGTGATGCGCATCGATATGCAAATCACCTTTGGCATCGATATCAAGATCGATCAAGCCATGACGCGCGATCTGATCCAGCATGTGATCAAGGAAAGGCACGCCGGTATTCAGCTTTTGCTGACCGGTACCATCGATATTGATCGCAACGCGGATTTGCGTCTCGTTGGTATTGCGCGTGATTTCTGCAGTGCGTGGCGTAGACATATTCGATTAACAACCAGTAGTAACGGTGAGAGTGATGCTGGGACAGCATGTAGATATTAGGTGTTTCGTCTAGCGTCTAAGGTAAACCTTCAACAACTTTCCGGCAACACATGCATTTTACCCACATTTCGGTGTGTACTTTGCGTTCCAGCCTCGATTGGGCGCATCCTCGCGATTTTTATCGCTCACAAAGCGCAGAATCAGCTGAAAACAGGCATTACCAAGAATTTAAATGTCATATTGATCAGATTTCTTCTGACACTTTTCCAAGGTCTTCACTTGGTGATGCCACATTTTCTTCAATTGCCGGCGTCAGCGCAGCCAATCGTTTTTCGATCAAGTCGCAATATTCTGCATTCAATTCGAAACCGACAAAGTGACGACCACAACGTTTGGCCGCCGCTGCCGTCGTACCGCTCCCCATGAAAGGATCGAGGACAACGCCACCGGGTGGACAAGATGCTTTCAACATGCGCTCGATAATTTCCAGCGGCTTTTGTGTTGGATGGTCGGCACGTTCGCGATGTTCTTTGTGCAGACGCGATACGCTCCAGACATCTTTCGGGTTGTAGCCCATTTCCAGCCATTTGGCACCAACGAAGATGGAGCGTGAGCGCGCCTTCTTGGTTTCCGCATCGTAAGGAATACGTACAGCGTCCAGATCGAAATAGTAATCCTTGGCCTTGGCGAAGAAACCGATGGTGTCATGTACCGAAGAAAACTTGCGCGTGCCACCGCCCATGGATGGCACGCGCCTATCCCAGACAATTTCATTCAGCATCGTCATGCGCTTCTTCAGCATGACGAATACTTCCGGCGAATAACGCCAGGTCAGGAAAATATAGAAACTGCCGTTAGCCTTGAGCTTGGGGATGGCAGCATCTATCCACTGCTCCATCCATTGCAGATAAGCATCTGCATCCAGCTTGTCGGAATCGTTGCCGTAATCCTTGCCTAAACCATACGGCGGATCAGCAATGATCACGTCGATCACACCATCGGGAATACGCGCCAGACCAGCCAGCGCATCTTCACAGAATATGCGATCGCGCCAATCTGTCATCGCTGAGTCCGAATGATCTTCATTTCAGTCGATATTCTGCGGAACGCGCATGCGCTTGCAAACCTTCGCCGTACGCGAGTTCTGCGGCAACTTTGCCCAGCGTCTGCGCACCACCTTCGCTCACATGCAAAATGCTGGAGCGCTTCTGGAAGTCATACACACCCAGCGGCGAAGAAAAACGTGCAGTACGCGAAGTCGGCAATACGTGGTTAGGACCAGCACAATAATCACCCAGCGACTCGGAAGAAAAACGGCCAAGGAACATCGCACCTGCATGGCGAACCTTGTCCGCCCACTGCTGTGGATCTTCGGCTGAAATTTCCAGATGTTCGGCTGCAATCAGGTTGGCGATTTCACACGCCTCATCCATATCGCGTACCTTGATCATCGCGCCACGATTCGTCAGCGAAGTAGCGATCACATCCTTGCGTGGCATGTCGGCTAATTGGCGATTGATGCTGGCTGCAACTGCTTCGATATAGTCGGCATCAGGGCAGATCAAAATCGATTGCGCCAACTCATCATGCTCGGCCTGCGAAAACAGATCCATCGCGATCCAATCTGGATCGGTGGTGCCGTCGCAAATCACCAGTATCTCGGATGGCCCTGCAATCATGTCGATGCCGACTGTACCGAACACGCGACGTTTGGCGGCAGCAACATAAGCATTACCCGGACCAACGATCTTGTCGACTTGCGGGATCGTAGCGGTGCCGTAAGCCAGTGCCGCAACTGCTTGCGCGCCACCGATGGTAAATACACGATCAACGCCAGACATCGCAGCAGCAGCCAGCACCAATTCATTCTTCACGCCATTCGGCGTAGGCACCACCATGATGACTTCTTGCACGCCAGCCACTTTGGCCGGAATCGCATTCATCAATACCGATGATGGGTACGCAGCCTTACCGCCCGGCACATAAATACCCACGCGATCCAGTGGCGTCACTTTTTGACCAAGTACAGTGCCATCAGCTTCGGTATAAGTAAAACCATCGGAGCCAATCGCATTTTTTTGGCGCTCGTGATACGCACGCACGCGATCTGCCGCCGTCTGCAAAGCAGCGCGACGTACTGGCGACAATTGCGCCAGTGCCGCTTGCAATGCATCGCTCTTGATTTCCAATACATCCATGCTGTCTGCACTCACATGATCGAACTGCTTGGTGTATTCAAGCACAGCCACGTCACCACGTACCTTGACGTCTTCAAGAATGCGTTGCACGGCGCGATCTATCGCTTCATCTTCGCTCGCCTCGAAAGCGAGCACAGCCGCAAGTTGCGACTTGAAGTCGGGATGCGTGGAATCAAATTTGCGTATCTGTATGGACATCATTTTTCTCAATCAAGCCATGTGGAATCGAATTCCGTTATTCCAATATCAATTACAAACATCAATTAAAAGCGTCAACTCAAGATTAACGTTTCGATGCTTTTTCAAATGCTTCAAGTATAGGCTGCAAGCGCTCACGCTTCAGTTTCAAGGCTGCCTTATTCACAACCAGTCGCGATGAAATATCCATGATGTGTTCGACTTCGACCAAATGGTTGGCGCGCAAGGTACTGCCAGTGCTGACCAGATCGACGATCGCATCGGCCAGACCAACCAACGGGCCCAGCTCCATCGAACCATACAATTTGATCAAATCGACGTGTACGCCTTTGGCCGCGAAGTGCTCACGTGCAGTCTGTACATACTTGGTGACCACGCGCAAACGCGCACCCTGTTGCACTGCGTTCTCGTAATCAAAACCATCCTTGACCGCGACCGACATGCGGCAATTCGCGATATTCAAATCGATGGGTTGATACAAACCTTCACCGCCATGCTCCAGCAAAACATCTTTACCGGCCACGCCAAAATCAGCTGCGCCGTATTGCACGTAAGTCGGCACATCCGATGCACGCACGATAATCACACGCACATTGGCATCAGTGGTTTGCAGTATCAGCTTGCGCGACGTTTCCGGATCTTCGGTGACCTTGATGCCGGCAGCTTCCAGCAGCGGCAGGGTTTCTTCGAAGATGCGGCCCTTCGATAGCGCCAGTGTCAGTTGTTGTGTTTCTTGCGTCATTATTTCACTCGCTGAATATGTGCGCCGACGGCGGAGAGTTTGACTTCCATGCGATCGTAACCGCGATCCAGATGATAAATGCGGTCTATCAGTGTTTCGCCTTCTGCCGCCAATGCAGCGATGACCAGCGAGGCAGATGCGCGCAGATCGGTTGCCATTACCGGTGCACCGACCAGCTTGTCGACGCCCGTGATGATTGCAGTATGGCCTTCGATCGTGATGGCGGCGCCGAGACGATTCATCTCTTGCACATGCATGAAGCGGTTTTCAAAAATCGTTTCAATCACGCGGCTGCTGCCTTCAGCGATACAGTTCATCGCCATGAATTGCGCCTGCATATCGGTCGGAAAGCCCGGGTATTCGGTAGTACGGAAGCTCACGGCTTTAGGGCGCGATGCCATTTGGACACGGATCCAATCATCGCCGGAAGTCAAAATCGCACCCGTTTCACGCAATTTATCAAAAGCTACATCCAGCGTATCAGTACGCGCATTACGCAAAGTAACGTCACCACCGACGGTAGCGACTGCACACATAAAGGTTGCAGTCTCAATCCGGTCCGGGATCACTGCATACGATGCGCCATGCAAGCGCTCTACGCCCTGGATCACCAGACGGTCGGTGCCTATGCCTTCGATCTTCGCACCCATTGCGACCAGCAAGTGTGCGAGATCGGTAACTTCCGGTTCGCGCGCAGCGTTTTCCAAAATTGTTTCGCCATCTGCCAGCGTCGCTGCCATCAGCAGGTTTTCAGTACCGGTGACGGTAATCATATCGGTAACGATACGCGCACCCTTGAGCTTCTTCGCCTTGGCGTGAATATAACCGGCTTCTATCGTGACTTCGGCACCCATCGCCTGCAAGCCCTTGATGTGCTGGTCGACCGGACGCGAGCCAATCGCGCAACCGCCGGGCAGCGATACTTTTGCCTCGCCGAAGCGTGCCAGCAAAGGCCCGAGCACCAAAATCGACGCACGCATGGTTTTCACCATCTCGTACGGCGCTTCCAGCTTGTCGATAGCGCTACCGTTCAACGTCACCTTGTCGCCGTCCTGCTCTGCCTGCAAACCCATTTGACGCAACAACTTCAACATCGTCGCCACGTCTTGCAGCTTCGGCACATTGCTCAATTGCACAGCATCGGCCGTCAGCAAACCTGCGCACAAGATCGGCAATGCCGCATTCTTCGCGCCGGAAATAGCGATTTCGCCGGAGAGGCGATGACCGCCTTGTATTAAGAGCTTATCCATTTAAAGCGTATCCGTTCAGATAGGTGAGTCTTACTTCTGGAATTCTTCAGGCGTCAGTGTCTTCATCGACAAAGCATGAATTTCTTCACGCATGCGATCGCCCAATGCGGCGTATACCAATTGATGACGCTGGATTAAACGCTTGCCAGCAAATGCATGTGACACGATCACGGCTTCGAAGTGTGCGCCATCGCCACTGACTTCGAGATGCGAGCAATCCAGTCCGGCGGCGATATAACTTTTAACTAATTCTGGTGTGGGCAACATGATTCTGCCTTTATCTAATATGGTGATGATGGGATGAATAAATAGGGTGCACGCGAGTGTTAATGGCGCAGTTTGTAACCGCTCTTCAGGAGCGACATACCGACACCTGCCAGCAGCACCAGGAAAAATGCAACGACCGTAGAACTGATCAGCGGATTCACATCGGACTGACCAAAAAATCCGTAACGGAAGCCGTCTATCATGTAAAAGAACGGATTCAGACGCGAGACCGTTTGCCAAAATGGCGGCAAGGAATGCACTGAATAAAATACCCCTGATAAGAACGTCGCCGGCATGATCAGGAAATTTTGAAACGCTGCAAGCTGATCAAATTTTTCAGCCCAAATACCAGCAATCAAACCCATGGTGCCCAGCATCGCCGCACCAAGTATCGCAAAAATCGCAATCCACCATGGCGCAACAAACGTAATATCCGCAAACCAGGCGGTGACGATAAACACGCCAGTCCCTACGACTAGACCGCGCACGACTGCAGCCATTACATACGCACTGAACAATTCCCAGTGCGACAGCGGCGGCAACAAAACGAATACCAGATTGCCGGTGATCTTCGATTGAATCAGTGACGAAGACGAATTGGCGAATGCGTTTTGCAAAACACTCATCATCACCAAACCAGGGATCAGGAAGGCTGTGTATTTCACGCCCGGATATACCTGCACATGATCTTCCAGCACATGGCCGAAGATCAACAGATACAAGACAGCCGTCAGAATAGGAGCAGCAACAGTCTGCGTCGCGACCTTCCAGAAGCGCAGCATCTCTTTATAAAACAGTGTCTGGAAGCCGATCATTTCTCACCTTCCATGATCTGGATAAAGACATCTTCCAGATCCGCTTGTTGCAATTGCATGTCTTCTATCACCACGCCAGCCAAACGCAGCTTGGCGAGTATCGGTTCAACGTCGCTGTAATCATTCACACGCAAAGTGTATTTATTACCAAACATCAGTTCTTCCGGATGCGACACCAGTTCTTTCAGTTCGTCAGGCAACGTGCCCGAAGCGAGCTTCACGACCAGTTGCGATCCGGAGATACGCTTAATCAAGGTCGAAGTCGTATCCAAGGCAACTACTTGCCCCGCTTTCAACATCGCGACGCGATTGCACAAGGCTTGCGCTTCTTCCAGATAATGCGTGGTCAGGACGACGGTGTGCCCTTCACGATTAAGACGTGAAATGAATTTCCACAAAGTTTGGCGCAACTCAACGTCGACACCGGCAGTCGGTTCATCCAGCACAATCACAGGCGGCTTGTGCACCAAGGCTTGCGCTACCAGTACACGACGCTTCATGCCGCCCGACAGCGCGCGCATATTCGCGTCCGCCTTGCCGGTCAGGTCAAGGTGATGCATGACTTCATCTATCCACGCATCGTTATTCTTCAAGCCGTAATAGCCGGATTGCATGCGCAAAGTCTCGCGCACGGTAAAGAAAGGATCGAATACCAATTCCTGCGGCACCACGCCGAGCAGTTTGCGCGCCTGGCGATAGTCGCTGACGACATCATGCCCGTGGATGGTGACATTGCCCGAATCCGCACGATTCAAGCCGGCAATGATGGAAATCAATGTAGTCTTGCCCGCACCGTTAGGGCCGAGCAGGCCGAAAAATTCACCTTCTTCAATAGACAGTGAAATGCCATTCAACGCTTTCAGAGCGCGATAGCTTTTTTCGACATTATTTATTTGAATTGCAGCCATGGTGGCTAATGACACTTTACGGAAAATAAAACGCTGATCGAAGCGCAGTTCGCGCTAACCGAATGGCGAAACCCTTGATTATATTGGATTTTCGCTATGGAACGCTGGATTAGGATGCGGATGAGGCGCGTGCGAGGGAGACGACCTTAACAAAAGGTCAATGATGTGGCAGATCTGCGCGCGGAAGGCTGGCATCGAGCAAGGTCTTGACGTCGTACAAAGAAATCAGACTGCTCAGATTAGCCGGCAAATTATTGAAAGCCAGTGATGCGGCACGCGCGGTTGCCGCGCGCCGCCAAACCAGCATCGCCGCAACCGCAGAGGAGTCTACAGTCACGACATTGGAGAAGTCGATCACCGTCTGCCCGCCGGCGATTGCCTGCAAGCCATTTGCCAATATTACTTGGGCATTATTGAAGGTGAGCGATTCGCCGGGTTGAAACATACTGATGATTACTTAGCTGTTTTTGCCATACTGCCGGCAAGTTTCTTGTTTTTATCCGACAGCGTTTTGATCAAGCCATCGATACCGGATTTGCTGATTTCTGCAGCAAAGCTGCCTTTATATGTCTCGACCAACCATGCGCCGAGTACATTTACGTCATAAATTTTCCAGCCGGCAGGTGATTTTGCCAAACGGTAGCTCAACTGAATCGGCTCACCGCGCGGTTGCAAAACTTGCGTATTCACGATGACTTCCGTATCAGATGGGCTGGCGCGCAATGGACGATATTCCAGCTTTTGATCACGGATCTGTGCAATGGCACCAGAGTAGGTGTACATCAGCAAGCTGCGGAATTCTGTCGTCAATTGCTTTTGCTGATCCGGCGTGGCATCGCGCCAGTAACGACCAGCAGCCAATGCCGTCATACGCTGGAAATCAACGTAAGGCAGAATCTTTTCATCAACGAGTTGCTGAATACGACGCGAATCACCGCTCTGGATAGCCTTGTCTGCCTTCGCAGTCGCCATCACATCTTCACTAATGCGCTTGATCAATACATCAGGCGCTTCCACATCTTGTGCAGCGGCATATCCCGCAAAGGTCAACGCTATCAGCGCCAGCGATAATTTTTTAAAAATATTCATTTCTCTCCGATTCAATCAGGAATTACTTATTGCCGTGGAAACATTGCCACATCATGAAAACGATGCGACATCGTTGTTTACAGGCATTTCGACCGGTTTTAACACGTCGGGTTCAAGCGCGAAACGATTGGTAACAAAATCAGCCGCCACCAGCACCGCACAAGAACTCTCCTTTATGGTGCTAAAGGCTTGTTGGTATCCGGCGCATCGTCCTTGATCTTGCCATCATTCACGAGGCTCTCGCGGCGTTGCAAATAAGCACTGCGCACGAATGAGTAACGGTCAATTGCGATATCTTCCAGCAAATTAGTCGCACCCAGCGCCGCTGCCCGCTGGTCGATGGCACGCACGACGTAACCGCTGTTACGTACAGGAACCGAGTCTACATATGTCCAGACATCGCCATAGAAGTCGACTGGCAATGCAGCGGTATCACGCAACGTCGATGGACCAAAAAGTGGCAAGACCACATAAGGACCTGACTGCACGCCCCAGCGACCCAAGGTTTGACCAAAATCTTCTTTATGCTTTGGAATACCGGCTTCGGATGCGATATCGAGCATGCCGCCCAGACCAAAAGTACTGTTGACGGCCACACGCATCACGTCAGACATACCGGCTTCGCCTTTCCCTTGCAGGAAATTGTTAACCATCGTCCAGACATCACCGAGGTTGCCAAAAAAGTTGCCGATTGCCGTTTGTGCAAACGATGGCAACACATCCTGGTATGCAGTCGCTACCGGCTTCAAGGCAACGCGATCAACGGTATCGTTGAAGTCGAACATTGTACGGTTGAAGCCTTCCAATGGATCGCCCGGCGTATTAGTGTTCGTCGTCGCGCATCCGCTCAGAAACAATGCTGAAACCAGCACAAGTGTTTTGCTTATATTTTTCATTTTTGATCTTCTTTCCCTTCGGCTGCCTTGCTAAAGAGGAATTGACTAATCAAGTTCTCCAGCACCATCGCCGATTGCGTCATTGTAATTCTGTCACCTGCTGCCAAATTGACCGTATCACCGCCCGGTTCCAATCCGATGTATTGCTCGCCTAGCAAGCCCGAAGTCAAAATCTTGGCCGAGCTATCTTTTGGGAAAAGATAGCGGCTTTCAATATTCAACGTGACGGTTGCCTGATAACTTTTATCGTCAAACGAGATGTCGGCTACGCGCCCAACTACCACGCCAGCACTTTTCACCGGCGCGCGTGGCTTCAGCCCGCCGATATTGTCAAATCGCGTGACAACTGGATAAACCTGCTCGAATGACAGGGAGCTCATATTCCCGGCTTTCATCGCCAGAAAGAACAAAGCAGCAGCGCCCAGCAGCACAAAAAGGCCAACCCATAAGTCTAATGATTTTCGTTGCATAAACAGATACCTCAAATATGGGAGAAAGCGCTATTTCTTAAGAATAGATCATCCTCATCCATTCACACGAACAAAGCGTTGAGGGGGCGCACATTCTAATTGAAAAGTGCCATGCCCGCTCCACACCCTTTAACTGAACATCAACGCTGTCATCAGGAAATCCAGCCCCAGCACCGATAACGATGCGATTACCACTGTGCGCGTCGTTGCACGAGCAACGCCTTCCGGCGTCGGCTGTGCTTGATATCCCTGATACAAGGCAACAAATGTTACTGCGAAGCCAAATACGATACTTTTGATCACGCCGTTCAGGATGTCATTCACCACATCGACGCCACCCTGCATTTGCGACCAGAATGCACCTTCGTCGACGCCTATCAATTTCACGCCGACGATATAACCGCCCATGATGCCGACCGCGCTGAAAATCGCCGCCAACACCGGCATTGCAATCACGCCAGCCCAGAAACGAGGTGCCAACACGCGCTGCAGCGGATTAACCGCCATCATTTCCATCGCCGACAATTGCTCGCCAGCCTTCATCAAACCAATTTCTGCTGTCAGCGAAGTGCCCGCACGACCGGCAAATAACAAGGCAGTCACGACCGGTCCCAACTCACGCGTCAGCGACAGAGCAACCAACAAACCCAGCGCCTGCTCGGAACCGTATTTATTCAGTGTGTAATAACCTTGCAAGCCCAGCACAAAACCAACGAACAAACCGGCAACCGCGATCAAAACCAGCGAATAGTTACCAATAAAATGAATCTGGCTCACCACCAATCGCGGCCGACGCCACAGACTGCCGGAGGCACCAAGAATGCCGAAGAAAGTACGTGTAGCGAAACCAAGATTGACAACAAACTCGCGCACCAAACGCCCGATTGTCTCTAGAAACCAAACAATCATGAGCGCACTCCCAAGCCCAAATCGTCAGCCAGGGACTTGCCTGGATAATGAAATGGCACCGGACCATCCGGTTCGGCATTGACGAACTGCTTCACATACGGATCGCTGGATGCGGTCATTTCTGCCGGCGTACCCTGCGCGACAATCGCGCCGTTCGACAGGAAGTACACATAATCGGCAATCGAAAACGACTCATGCACATCATGTGACACCAAAATCGTGGTCGAACCCAAAGCATCATTGAGCTTGCGTATCAGATTGGCCGTCATACCCATCGAAATCGGATCAAGGCCGGCAAACGGTTCGTCATACATGATGAGTTGCGGATCAAGCGCAATCGAACGCGCCAATGCCACGCGACGCGCCATGCCACCGGAAATTTCGGCTGGCATCAGTTGTGCAGCATTGCGCAAGCCAACTGTATGCAACTTCATCAAGACCAGATCGCGAATCAACTCTTCGGATAAGTCCGTATGTTCGCGCAACGGGAAGGCAACGTTCTCGAACACCGAGATATCGGTAAAGAGCGCGCCATGCTGAAACAGCATGCCCATCTTGCGACGTAACTGATACAGCGCTTTGGTTTCCAGCTTATGGACAACTTGATCATCGACCGCGACTTGGCCTGATTGCGGCTGCAACTGACCGCCGATCAAACGCAGAACGGTTGTTTTACCTGAGCCGGAACCACCCATAACGGCAATAACCTTGCCGCGCGGGAAATCCATGTTGAGCGCCGACAGTATCGGACGCTCACCATAGCCAAAATGTAGATCGCGGATTTCAACAAGATTAGGCACTAGGGGAGTATTTCTTTTGCAATGTCATAATTGTAGTGCAGAAAACGAAAACGCTCCCGCGTCCATTTCTTTTGGGCAGCTTACATACACCAAACGTTGTAAAAAAACCCACTGCATCTTGCGACGCAGTGGGTTTTCTGTACAAAAAGATTGCTGCTTAGCGCGGCAGTACCGATTCGCCCATCAAGAACGCATCAACCTCACGTGCGCACTGACGTCCTTCTCGGATCGCCCACACCACCAACGATTGACCGCGACGCATATCACCTGCGGCAAAAACCTTGTCGACTGATGTACGGTAGCAAGCTTCGCCATCCGTAGTCGCTTTGGCATTGCCGCGTGCATCCTTGTCGACACCGAAAGCATCCAACACTTGCGCCACTGGCGAAACGAAGCCCATTGCCAACAAAACCAGATCAGCCTTCATTTCGAATTCCGAATTTGGCACTTCTTGCATGCGGCCATCTTTCCATTCGACACGTGCGGCGATCAGTTTTTCAACCTTGCCGTTTTTGCCTTCAAGACGCTTGGTCGCTACGGCCCAATCACGTTCACAACCTTCTTCATGTGAAGACGAAGTGCGCAGCTTGGTTGGCCAGTAAGGCCAGACCATAGGCTTGTTCTCTTCTTCCGGTGGCTGCGGCAGCAATTCAAATTGCGCAACTGATGCAGCGCCATGACGATTCGAGGTACCGACGCAATCGGAACCGGTATCACCACCACCGATCACAACCACGTGCTTGCCGGTTGCCATCAATTGATCTTTGATCTTGTCGCCTGCATTGACCTTGTTTTGCAATGGCAGGAATTCCATCGCGAAATGCACGCCCTTCAACTCACGACCTGGAACTGGCAAATCGCGTGGCTGTTCTGCACCACCAGCGATGATGACTGCATCGAAGTCTTTGTTGATCTGCTCTGGCGAGATGGTTTCTTTCGCCCAGTTGATGATGTTCGCAGGGAAATCCTTGCCGACCAAGACGCTGGTACGGAATTTCACGCCTTCAGCTTCCATCTGTTTGACGCGCAGATCGATGTGCGATTTTTCCATCTTGAAGTCAGGGATGCCGTAACGCAGCAAACCGCCGACGCGATCGTTTTTCTCGAACACGGTGACATCGTGGCCGACGCGTGCCAACTGCTGTGCAGCGGCCATACCGGCAGGACCGGAACCGACGACAGCCACTTTCTTGCCGGTCTTCACGCTAGGTGGTTGCGGCACAACCCAGCCGCTTTCCCAACCTTTGTCGATGATGAAATGCTCAATCGATTTGATACCGACCGGATCTTCATTGATGCCCAAGGTACATGCGGATTCGCATGGTGCCGGGCAAATGCGACCGGTAAATTCAGGGAAGTTGTTGGTCGAATGCAGGGTATCCAGCGCTTGCTTGTATGCGCCGCTAAACACCAGATCATTCCAGTCAGGAATGATGTTATTGACCGGGCAGCCGTTATTGCAAAACGGAATACCGCAATCCATGCAGCGTGTAGCTTGCACTTTTGCTTCCGCATCGCTCAAATGAACGGTGAATTCCTTGTAATGCTTGGTACGTTTTTGCGGCTCTTCGCTTGCTTCTTTCAAGCGTTGAAATTCCATAAAGCCGGTAATCTTTCCCATGTTTCTCTCGCCTTCTAAACCATTCGTTTCGGCCCGATCGCTATGCAATCGGGCCATGACATCGTTTGTTGACTGTGTTTATGCAGTCTTACACAGCGACCTTGGTTGACACTGCCTGCTCAGCCTTGGCAGCATGCATCTCAGCCAATGCGCGTTTGTATTCCGATGGGAATACCTTGACGAACTTGCTACGTGCGGTGCTCCACTCGTCCAACAGCGCGCGTGCACGTGTGCTGCCGGTGTACTTGAAGTGACGCTCGATCAAACCTTTGAGAATTGCTTCATCGGTTTGCGCATCAGCACCACGTACATGGCTATGCCAGGAATTGTGTTCTGCCTTGTCTTCCTGTTCGGCCGCGGTCTGCACTGCATGCAGAGAAACCATCGCCATATTGCACTTGCTCGCGAAATCGCCTTTTGGATCGTAGACATACGCGATACCGCCCGACATACCAGCAGCAAAGTTACGTCCGGTTTCGCCCAATACAACAACCGTGCCGCCTGTCATGTATTCACAACCGTGATCGCCAGTACCTTCGACCACGGCAATCGCGCCGGAGTTACGGACCGCAAAACGTTCACCTGCAACGCCGTTGAAGAAGGCTTCACCAGCAACCGCACCGTACAACAAGGTGTTACCGCTGATGATGTTCTCTACTGCGCGGCCGCGGAACTCGGTGTTAGGACGCACGATGATGCGACCGCCCGACAAACCTTTACCGACGTAATCGTTACCTTCGCCGACCAGATCCAACGTAATACCGTGTGCGAGGAACGCGCCAGCCGATTGGCCTGCAGTACCTTGCAACTGAATGTGGATGGTGTCGTCAGGCAAACCTTCGTGACCGTATTTCTTCGCGACCATACCGGACAACATTGCGCCCACAGTACGGTTGACGTTTTTGATCGGCGAAATGAACGAAACTTTTTCACCGTTTTCAATCGCAGCCTTGGCTTGTGCGATCAATTTGTTATCCAGCGCTTTTTCCAAAGCGTGGTCCTGACCTTCGGTGTGATAGCGTGCAACGCCTTCAGCCACCGCAGGTTGATAGAACATGCGGCTGAAATCCAGGCCCTTGGCTTTCCAATGCGAAATCGCTTTCGATTTGTCGAGCAGATCAGCACGGCCGATCAGTTCGTCGAATGTACGAATACCCAATTGCGCCATGATTTGACGTGCTTCTTCAGCGATGAAGAAGAAGTAGTTAACCACGTGCTCAGGCTTGCCGGAGAACTTGGCGCGCAAGACTGGATCTTGCGTAGCAACGCCGACCGGACAAGTATTCAGATGGCATTTGCGCATCATGATGCAGCCTTCAACGACCAGCGGCGCTGTCGAGAAGCCCATTTCATCCGCACCCAACAGCGCAGCGATGACTACGTCACGGCCGGTTTTCATCTGACCATCAGCCTGTACGCGTATACGTGTGCGCAAACCATTCAAGATCAGTGTTTGTTGTGTTTCAGCCAGACCCAATTCCCACGGCGAACCAGCATATTTGACCGATGACAATGGCGATGCACCAGTACCGCCATCATGACCAGCAATCACAACGTGATCCGCTTTCGCTTTGGCTACACCGGTTGCAACTGTACCGACACCAACTTCTGCCACCAGTTTGACCGAGATCGAAGCTTGCGGATTGACGTTCTTCAAATCGTGAATCAGCTGCGCCAAATCTTCGATCGAATAAATATCGTGATGCGGCGGCGGCGAAATCAAACCTACGCCAGGTACCGAGAAACGCAGACGTGCGATGTACTCGGACACTTTGTGACCTGGCAACTGACCGCCTTCGCCTGGTTTTGCACCTTGCGCCATCTTGATCTGAATCTGTTCAGCCGACGTCAGGTATTCGGTAGTGACACCGAAACGACCTGATGCAACTTGCTTGATCTTCGAACGCAAAGAGTCGCCTGGCAACAATGGCATATCAACTTCAACCACGTCTTTACCGATGACCGATGCCAAGGTCGAACCGTCCTTGATAGGAATGCCACGCAGTTCCGAGCGATAACGCTTGGTATCTTCGCCGCCTTCGCCGGTATTCGATTTACCGCCGATACGGTTCATCGCAATCGCGAGGGTTGCATGCGCTTCAGTCGAGATCGAACCCAGTGACATCGCGCCGGAAGCAAAACGTTTGACGATTTCTTTTGCTGGCTCAACTTCATCCAGAGAAATAGCGCTAGCTGGATCGAACTTGAATTCGAACAAGCCGCGCAGTGTCATGTGACGCTTCGATTGATCATTGATGATCTGTGCGTACTCTTTATATGTGCTGAAGTTGTTGGCACGGGTCGAATGCTGCAGTTTTGCAATCGCATCCGGCGTCCACATGTGCTCTTCACCACGTACGCGGTATGCATATTCGCCACCAGCGTCGAGTGAATGCGCGAGTACTGGGTCAGCACTGAATGCCGACTTGTGCAGACGCAAGGCTTCTTCTGCCACTTCAAATACACCGATACCTTCAACGTTCGACGATGTGCCTTTGAAGTATTTCTGGATCAGCGATTTGTTGAGGCCAATGGCTTCAAAAATCTGCGCGCCGCAATACGACATATAGGTCGAAATACCCATCTTCGACATAACTTTCATCAAGCCTTTACCGACGGCTTTCTGGAAGTTGGCGATGGCTTTTTCTGGCGACAACTCACCTGGCAAACCTTTTGCCATTGCGCTGACGGTATCCATCGCGAGGTATGGATGAATCGCTTCTGCGCCGTAACCGGCGAGCAATGCAAAGTGATGTGTCTCACGTGCCGAACCGGTTTCAACCACCAGACCGGTCGAGGTACGCATACCTTTGCTGACCAGATGCAAGTGGATAGCCGAGGTTGCCAGCAAAGCTGGAATCGCGACGTGATTTTCATCGATCTTGCGATCGGAGATGATCAGAATGTTGTGGCCGGATTGCACTGCATCGACTGCCTGCGCGCACAGCGAAGCCAGGCGCGCTTCAATACCTTCCTTGCCCCATGCGGTCGGGTAGCAAATGTTCAGCTCATGCGATTTGAACTTGCCACCAGTGTGTGCGCCGATGTTGCGCAACTTGGCGATATCCGCGTAGTCGAGCACAGGCTGCGACACTTCCAAACGCATCGGTGGGTTGATGTTGTTGGTGTCGAGCAGGTTAGGTTTAGGGCCGATGAAGGAAACCAGCGACATCACCATCGCTTCGCGTATCGGATCGATAGGCGGGTTGGTGACTTGCGCGAACAACTGACGGAAGTAGTTGTACAGCGTCTTGTCCTTGTTCGACATGACAGCCAACGGCGAATCGTTACCCATGGAGCCGGTTGCTTCTTCTGCCGTGATAGCCATAGGCGACATCAGGAATTTCAAATCTTCCTGTGTATAGCCGAATGCTTGCTGCAAATCGAGCAAGGCCGTGGTCGGCTTGGCTTCTGCTGCTTCTTTATTCAGTTCGTTGAGCTTGATACGTACCGATTCAATCCATTGTTTGTATGGCTTGGCGTTCGCGTAAGTATCTTTCAGTTCTTTGTCGTCGATGATGCGACCAGCATCCAGATCGATCAGGAACATCTTGCCTGGCTGCAGGCGCCATTTCTGAATGATTTTGGATTCTGGAATTGGCAATACGCCAGATTCCGATGCCATCACGACCAGATCGTCGTCGGTCACGATGTAACGCGCTGGACGCAAACCATTGCGATCTAAAGTACCGCCGATATGGCGGCCGTCAGTGAAGGCCATCGCAGCTGGGCCGTCCCATGGCTCCATCATCGCAGCGTGGTATTCATAGAAGGCGCGGCGGTTGTCATCCATCGTCGTGTGGTTTTCCCACGCTTCAGGAATCATCATCATCATCGCTTGCGCGATTGGATAACCAGCCATCACCAGCAGTTCAAGCGCATTGTCGAAGCATGCGGTATCCGACTGACCTTCATAGATCAACGGGAAAAGTTTTTTCAGATCGTCGCCCAACACGGCCGACTTCATCACACCTTCGCGTGCGCGCATCCAGTTGAAGTTACCTTTAACGGTATTGATCTCACCGTTATGCGCGAGCAAACGATATGGGTGAGCCAATGGCCACTCAGGGAAAGTGTTGGTCGAGAAACGTTGATGCACCAAGGCCAACGCGGAAACGCAGCGCGGATCTTGCAGATCTTTATAGTATTCGCCGACTTGGTCAGCCAGCAGCAGACCTTTATAGACAACGGTGCGTGCCGACATCGATGGCACGAAGAATTCCTGACCGTGCAACAAATTCAATGCTTGAATCGCGTGACCGGAAGCTTTACGGATCACGTACAGTTTGCGTTCCAGCGCATCGGTGACCATGATGTCTTGACCACGACCGATGAATATCTGGCGAATGACAGGTTCTTTTTCACGTACGGTCGGCGACATAGGCATTTCTTTGTCGACCAAGACATCGCGCCAACCCAGAACGACCTGACCTTCAGCCAGCACCGAGCGCTCGAGTTCTTGTTCGCAAGCGATGCGGGAAGCGTTTTCCTTAGGCAGGAAAACCATACCTACGCCGTATTCACCTGCTGGCGGCAAGGTGACGCCCTGCTTCGCCATTTCTTCGCGATAGTATTGGTCCGGGATCTGAATCAAGATACCGGCACCGTCGCCCATCAGCTTGTCGGCACCAACAGCGCCGCGATGGTCGATATTTTTGAGGATGAGCAAACCTTGCTCAACAATAGAATGGCTCTTTTTGCCTTTGATGTGGGCGACAAAACCTACGCCACAAGCATCATGTTCATTAGCCGGATCGTACAAACCTTGCGCGTGCATAGCCTTCTCCACTACTTTTCAATGAGCCTGAAGGATAGTGCAGCGCAACGCTAAATTCAACATCAATAATTAGGGTCAGAGTAAATTAAAATAACCACAAATTTTAACGAAGAATTAAATGGGGACAGAGTAAAGGATTTTGCACCAAATTATGCCAATTCGACGTGGGGCTTAGTATATTTTGGTGCGATCCTCAGCCAGTTTGCTTGCTGGACGACCTCGCTTTGCCGGGCGAACGCGCCGCGCCACCTGCTTCTCCAGTGATGACTGGAATTGCTCCGAGCCAAAAGCCCAGCCTTTCAAAGTCGCCTCCGTCAGGCGGCGCACCTCATCCTCATTCACCCCATTTTCCACACGCGCCTTGTAGGCAGCTTCGCGTTCAAACGGCGTATTGCCTAATGACCAATACAAAGGATGGTCGGAAATAATAGGATCAGGCCGAATCCCGATATGGTGTTGATAACTAGACCACAGGTACTCGCCCGCCGTATGCACTATCCCGCCGCGTACTGGATTCAACTCAATGTAGGCAGAACAAGTCATGAAATAGTGCTCAGGATCGATCACCGTCGCTTTATAACGACCCTGCCACAGCGTGCCGGTGCGCGAATATTTTTGATTGAAGTAAGGAACGTAAGAGCGGCCTATCCACTGCATCATTTTGCCCAAACCGTCTGCATCACTAGGCGTCAGCAATAAATGCAGATGCGTAGGCATTAACACATAGGCGTGAATGGCGACCTTGAATTGACGGGAAGCATCTTTCAGGCGACTCAGAAATGCGGTGTGATCAGCGAGGTCGCGGAAAATGACCAATCCGTCATTACCGCTTTGGATAACGTGATGCGGTTGATTGGGAATAACAAGGCGAGGGAGCCGGGCCATAGGTCACCATGGGAAGTCAATTTAGATCATCTTAAATCGACTCTGACCCCAATGGTTGTTTTTTATCCCGATATTGCCCTGCTTAACAGGATTAGCGCATTGCACGCGTCCAGGATGGCTCCAATTTGCTGCGATATTCGATCGCTTTGACCACCAGTGCACGCAACTCATCCAGCAAGACAACTTCCTGCGGTGCGATCTTGGCTGCAGGCAAAGAATTATCCCAATCGCCGTACATGAATCCTACTGGGTGGAAATTCACCATCAAAGGCAAGATGACAAAGCTGCGCGACGCAGATAACTCATCGCGCCACCAGCGCGGCAATTTATTCATGAATCCTGGCGCCTGCGCATCTTCGACGAAAATCATCTTGTCGTTCGCCAAGGCGGCATGGAAAACATCCGGCTGATACGCATCCTTGAATGTCAGGCGCGGCAACAACTCTTCCGAACAATCGCCAAAACACATACGCGCCACATACTTGCCTTCATCATGATTTCGCAAAAAGGCAATAGCGCGACTCAAACCCAGACCTTGATATACAGTCTCCAACGCTACGGTCATGACTTGACCGGTGCTGGCTGTTGCGACTTCATCGCGCATATCTCCCACACCACGCTTGAGAATATTGATCGAATCCGCAGGCTTACCCAAAGGCAAAGATAGTTGCGCTTCCGGCTCGTCAGTCTGTTTGCCCTGCCCCGCTAATAGAGACTCGTCTTCCGCAACTTTTTGCGCAGCATCGACAGCGGAAAGAACCACCGCAGAATCGAGGCCCAGCATTTCCGCATAATTTTCTGCAATTTCAGTCAAATCGACCGCGGCAGTATCGTCATCCTCACACAACACGCCGGCACAGCGCGTGGACATAGTCGACACTGCCGCCAGCCACTCAGAATGCTCCAAAGGCTCATGCGACACGCCGATATCCGCACGTGGCGGCATATCTTTCAAACTCGCGACCAGCCCACTCGGCAAACCCCAGCGCTTACCGATTAATCGACCTATTTCATCCAGTCCAAGGCCAAGCACATCGTATGCGGCTTCGTTTTCCGAAATACCGTTGTCCACTGCACGCGCCTGCACCTCTAACCATTCGTCAGGCAAATAGAAGGACACCATCAAACGTCCCAGCGAATGCAATATCGAGCAAACGACAACTTCTTCGGTATCACGTCGGGTCGTGGAGGATGCAACTTGGCGCGCAATCTGCCCAGCCAAGACTGCCTTTTCCATTTCATTGCGAGTGTCCGATGACGTACCGAGCGAAGCCGCCGACAAGCCGTCGATCAACTTCAAACCCAGCGCCAAATGGCCGATAGTTTCTGTGCCCAATACGATCACTGCTTTCGACACCGTATTGATGCCCTGCCCAAACGCTGAATACATGGCACTGTTCGCCAAACGCAGCACACGTTGCGTCAACGCGGGATCGGACAAGACCGTTTTGGTCATATTGAATTCACGATCATCTTCGCCTTGCATGGCGCCGACGATCGCCGTTACGACCTTGGAGAATCCAGGTAAATCACCACGCTGCCGGACACGCGTCCACAGCAAATCCAGTGTTTTCTCAGGATTAATCGATGGGCTAATTTGTTTCATCATGAATCAGTATCTTGTGTCTTGGCGGGTTAATTTTGCAGAGCCAAGGCATCTGCTTTCAGAATATCGATCAAGGCGTCCGGCAATAATGGATAGCCGGTATGGAAACCTTGAATCAGAGAACAACCCTGTGCAGATAAAAATTCCATTTGTCGCTCGTTCTCTACGCCTTCCGCTACCGTCAACAAGCTCAGGTGATTGGCAAGACTGAGAACCACATTGCAGATCGCCGCATCCTTGATGGAGTCAGGCAAATCCTTGATAAAAGCACGGTCTATCTTGAGCGCCGCAATCGGGAATCGCTTCAAATAAACCAGCGATGAATAACCGGTACCAAAATCATCAATCGCAATACGCACGCCGCGCGATGCGATTTTCGTCAGCAAGGCTTCGGCATGCTCTGGATCCGACATCAGAATGCCTTCGGTGATTTCCAACAACAGTTGACTACCTTCCAGACCTGACAATTTAATCGCATCATCCATCATGCTGAGAAACTGGTCGCTGCGGAATTGGCGCGGACTGACATTGACCGATACATAAAGCTTCCGGCCGGCGGCTTCTTCAAAGCGTTTTAATTGCACGCATGCCGATTTCAACGCCCATGCACCAAGCAGATTGATCAGGCCATTGTTTTCCGCCATAGGAATGAATTGATTCGGCGGAACCAGACCGACATCAGGACGCATCCAGCGCATCAATGCCTCAAAACCCATGATTTGGCGTGTGCGTGCATCGACGATGGGCTGATAGTGCAGCAGGAATTCGCCATTTCTGACGGCTTCAAACATCGCCGCTTCCATCGTCACATCATGCTCAACCTGATTGAAATTCAGGTGGTTATAGATAATGCAGCGTGCCTTGCCGGTTTCCTTCGCACGATACATCGCAGTATCGGCGTGCGCCAACAGTTTGACCTCAGTCTCGCCGTGCGCAGGATAAATCGCGACACCTATGGATGTGCTGACATACAGTGCATTGCCGTCAATTTCAAACGGCAACTGCATCGCGGCAATCATACGGCGCGCCACGTTTTGGATTTCCACTTCATCCACGGCACCGTGCAGCACCGCGACAAATTCATCGCCACCAACGCGCGCCAAGGTATCGACATCCCGCAAGGTCTCACGTAAACGAACAGCCGCGACGCGTAACAAAGCATCGCCAACCGGATGCCCCAAAGCATCGTTCACCTTCTTGAAGCCATCAAGATCCAGCGCAACGACCGCAAAGCCACGCTCAGTACGGCGTGACTGTGCAATTGCCATGCGCAAACGATCCGCCAACAAAGAGCGATTCGGCAAGCCAGTTAACTCATCGTGCGTGGCCATGTGGCGCAAACGCTCTTCGGTCGCTTGCTGGCCAGATATATCGTGACCGACAACCAGAACCTCGATTCCGTCATCGCCTTCATAAGCGCTCAATTGCAGCTCAAACCAACGCAACACCGCGCGCGTTGCCATCTGCACGCTGACACGTGTTACCTCAAGGGAGGCAATTGCTTGTCGCAACGAGGCTTCGATCGCGTGGCGATCGGATAAACGTACTAACTCAAACAGCTTCATGCCTACCAACGACGATCCATGGCCGACCACATCGTTGGTACGCTTACTGACGTGAAGTATCTCGCCTGCCGTGTTGAGTCGCAACACGAGCTCACCAGCAATTTCCATCAAGCTAGACAACTGGTTATCGGATGAATCGTTACGCTTTGGAAGCATGCTTAAACGGCTAGAGTATTAATCGGATCGAGGCAACCGGCTTGTGCAGCCATGCGCCAGTTATTTTTATAACAAGAGTACAGCACTCCATGCCAGATCAAATGATAAATCTCAAGCATGGAAATGTAAAAATATGAAAACGTAACTCTCAAATCTTAATGCACGGAAAACGAAAAGAATAGAAAAGATTGCAGCATAAAAACAAAATCCCTCATTTAACGAATTTCTGAAGTTCCAGGACTAGTTTTAAGTTAAATAAAACACAAAGGAAAAATTTATCACAATGCTGGATACGCCGATTTGCTACTCTTTTACATGCAATTAGCAACCGCATCGCACAAATATAAGAATGTACAACTCCATACTATGCAGTACCTGACTGACAACACTTTCAGCCCAGCCCATCAAACACCAACCCATTTCTGCACGCAGATTGATCCGGCAACCACATCAGTCCTCGTTTAATACTTGAAAATGCTCTGCGAGATGATCTATCAAGGCCCGAACCGATGGCAACACACCGCGTCGTGAAGGGAACACTGCATGAACAATTTCCCGTCGCGGCGCCCACTCCGGCAACAAACGGATTAACTTGCCCAAGGTCAGCTGCTCACTAATCATCATCGTTGGCAATTGCACGATGCCAACGCCAGACATAGCAGCATCGCTCAAAGCCATCATGTCGCCGGTCACAAAGCGCGGACTGTGATGCAAGGAAGCATGGGCACCATCAGGCCCGAACAAATTCCAGACATGACTTTGCTGCGGCGTGCCCAAGGCCAAACTCGGCCAATCCGCCAAATCAGCAGGCACCGCTGGAATCACACGCCCATCAAAGAGCGATGGACTGGCAACCAGACACTGGCTGCGCTCTGCCAGCACACGCATGACCAAATCACTGTCTTGAATGGGCGGCGGCCGGACACGAATCGCAATATCAATCGCCTCGCCAACCAAATCAACACGCCTATTCGTCGCCTCCAACTGCACCGTCACATGGGGATGACGCACCATGAAGTCAGCCAGCATCGCGCTTACATGTGCGTGCAACAAGGCAATCGGACAAGACAATCGCACAACGCCACGCGGTTCGGCGCGTGTCGCTTCAATCGCATCTTGCGCAGCCTCAGCTTCTATCAGCATCGCCTTGCAATGCTCGTAATAAGTCTGACCAACCTCCGTCACCGAAAACTGGCGCGTCGTACGCTGGATCAGCCGCACGCCAAGTCGCTCTTCTAATAAGGCAATCCGACGGCTGAGCTTGGATTTAGGGACACCCAATGCGCGTCCCGCCGGCGCAAAGCCGCCGTGATCCACAACCTGGACAAAGTAATAAAGATCATTCAAATCCTGCATCACAGCCTCATTACCCAGTTTCATCGTTCACTAAATAGAACACTCATGGCCGATTTTACCCTCTACCCAGCCCATCGTCCCTGCTCTATCCTTAATCCTGTTACATACATTGTTATTCCCGAAAGGAAACAAGCATGAAAAAGATTATTGGTGTCTATAGCGCTCCTCGCCCACATTGGGTGGGTGATGGTTTTCCCGTACGCTCGATGTTTTCCTATCAGAGCCACGGCAAACAACTGAGCCCGTTCTTGCTGCTGGATTACGCCGGCCCCGCTGAGTTCAGCCCTGCATCGCGTCCTCCTGGCGTTGGCTCGCATCCGCATCGCGGCTTCGAAACCGTCACCATTGTTTACAAAGGTGAAGTTGAGCATCGTGATTCCACTGGCCAAGGCGGCGTGATTGGTCCCGGCGACGTGCAATGGATGACGGCTGGCGGCGGCATCCTGCATGAGGAATTCCATTCCGAAGCCTTCACGCGTTCCGGCGGTACGCTGGAAATGGTGCAACTGTGGGTCAACCTACCAGCCAAGGACAAGATGACGGCGCCTGGTTATCAAGCCATCGTCGATCGCGACATTCCAACTGTCGCTTTGCCAAATGACGCCGGCTCGATACGCGTCATTGCAGGTGACTATCAAGGTAGTGCTGGACCGGCGCGCACCTTTACGCCTATGCAGGTGTGGGATATGCGTCTGAATCAAGGCAGCGTCAGTGAATTGAAGCTGCCTGAAGGCTGGAACTCGGCATTGATCGTGTTACGCGGTACCGTTCTGGTCAATGGTGATGCGGTCGCACGTGAAGCACAAATGGTTTTGCTGGATCGCGCTGGCAGCAGCATTTCCATCGAAGCCAACAGCGATGCCGTCGTGTTACTGATCAGCGGCGAACCTATCGATGAACCTATCGTGGGTCACGGTCCGTTTGTGATGAATAGTCAGGATGAAATCATCCAAGCCATAGACGACTTCAACAGTGGGCGCTTCGCGCAAATACCGCGCTAAGTCGAAGTCACATCAAAAAAGCCATGTCGGTTCGTCGACATGGCTTTTTTTCAAGGCTCTACCTCGCCGGGTTCCGGATCACCATCGATGATCTGGAACTTGCGCATTTTTTCCCACAACACCTTGCGACTCATTTTCAAATGATTCGCCGTATCTTGTCTGCGCCAGTTATGCGCATCCAGCGCCTCAATAATACGATTGCGATCAGCTGCATCCCATTTTTTCCGCGTACCAGCCTGATCTTCGTTATCGCATTCCACCTTCAATTCCTGCAAGGCCAAAAACACGCGATCAATCGCCGCTCTATCCCAATCGCCAAGCTGACGATGAATAATCGTGATGCGCTCTGCAATATTGCGCAGCTCTCTGACATTGCCGCGGAAACGCGTGTTGGCAACCATGCGCAACAACCAATCCGGAATCTCTGGCAACGGTGAAGAGTCACGCGCACCATTTTTAAATATCTGCATCACGATGCCGCGGAAAATAGCGATCTTGTCGATCTCACCGCGCTCTTCCAAACTAGGCACACGCAATTCAATCACGGCCATGCGGTAATACAAATCCGAGCGGAACATTTCTTGCCTGACCAACTCGCGCAAATTTCGATTGGTTGCCGCCACTAATCGAAATTCAATATCAATCTCCGTCGTCGAGCCCAATCGCGTTACCTTGCTTTGCTCCAGCACACGCAACAATTTGACTTGCTGATACAAAGGAAGATCGCCGATCTCATCCAGAAAAAGCGTACCGTTGTCTGCCTGTTCAAAATAGCCTTTATGCGCCAGCATCGCACCAGTAAATGCGCCCTTCGCATGGCCGAAAAAATGCGACTCAAACAAACCATCCGGAATCGCACCGCAATTGACGGCAACAAAGGGACCATTTCCGTAGCGGCTATGATTCTCGTGTAGTAGTCGCGCGATACGCTCCTTACCCACACCGGTTTCACCCGCGATCAATACATTGGAATCGCAATCGGCAAAGGCCGTCGTTTCTTTCAACAAAGTACGCATGACTTCGGATTCTGCAATCAGCGGATCACGCTCCTGCGCCGCCTTCGTATTGCTATGCATTTCGCCTGCCAAACCAAATACCAGGCGACGCAATTCTGCGCACGTAAAATCCAGCATCAAAATGTGTGAATACTCTGGCGGATAAACGCGCGAATCATAAGCACGCGGCGCTTCCGCGACCCAGATCACCGGCATGCCATGCGCCTTTTGCCAATCATCCGCATTGAAGCGCCCACCATCAATCATCGTGACAGAGATAATCGCAATGGATGGCGACACCTTCGCCTGATCCTGTACCAGATCCATGCTGTCCGCCCGAATGACATCTACCTCGGAACTAATCAGGCAGCGAACGATGCGATCAAAAATATCGGATTTACCTTCCCACACATAAATGTCGATATTTTCTTGAGGCGATTTGTTTTTTAGCATTCTGTTTGTGCAAAGCTTCCGTCAGTCGTTTTTCAAAACACGCACGCTTGGTATTTTTTGATACGCATCCACCCTCGCCTGTCGGTGTGATAACAGGTTACGAATCTCCACCAGTCTTGCGTAAATATTGAACGCAAGAATCAACATCTCGCACAGCAAGCGCCAGATCAATAACGACAGCACTGTCGCACCTATCGCGAGTAGTACGCCAGAGATACCCTTATCAGGCATTTCAAAGGTCGCGAAGAAGCCGCCTATGCCAGCGCTCAAAATAAGGACCACTCCACCCCAATAAATCACCTTGATCAAGAACGGCGCAATCAAATGATCGAAGCCGAGATAGCCAAACCATTTTGCTAAGGATGTTTTATTTTTCATGAGCAGGTATCGAGAGTCGTTATAAGACATTTAGTAAACCAATCTGACACTATCGCCGCCACCGCATTTCAGGTCGATTAAGGTGACATCGACTTGCCCAAGACCGATGCCAAGTAAATCATTAAGCTGTGCTGCCAAGGCTTTTCCAAGATCATTCAATAGCGGTTCCAGCAATTGAGTGATCAAGCCCAAAATAGTTAACAGCACCTTACTTACTGAACTGCTGCCTTGATTTCCTTCAAACTGTTTAGCCAACGTGCATTGGTTGGCATTTGACGGTGAAAATGGATTCAGCACCCCACATACCACCTGCCCTATCAAGTTACCAACACCATTGAGTAAGCCTCCGACCAAATTTCCAACAGTGTTTAGCACACTTTCCAATGCAGTCCCGAGTGCAGTAAATAGATCTGTATTCGCTTTTACATCATTAGTAAATTTTTGGAGAGCGCTCAAAGCCTGCTCGACCTGAGTTACTGCCGTACCTAATACATTACCCGTTACTGCCCCCAAAAGTCCCCCTGCAAGCTGCTCTTTTGTGGGAGTGCTTTGCCCTTGGGAATAAGTAGCACCAAGCAATCTAGCAAGTAAAGAGTCCAGCAAGTTATCCACCAAATTTTTAGTCGTCGTGCCCAATGGTAAGTTGTTGTTACCAAAGGTATATGTCTCTCCTTTCACAAAGGTATGTGAACCTATATTCTGTAGTCCAGGGACTGCAAGACTAGAGAGCGGCAAAGTCGTGCCGAGAAGAGTAAGGAACGGATGGCTCGGCAAGCTAGCGTCGCATGCCGGAGCCGTATTAGAAAAAGCACTGTCCGCAGTCAAACTTCCAATGCAAAGTTGAAAGATAGGAGCTTGCACCGAAATTTTCGCAGTATCTTTTCCATTCATTTTTTCTTGACATAGTTCATCTATCTTTGCCGATCCGTTTACTATTTCAATAGCGATCGGTAAATCAGCACGTAACAAATTGGCCTTCAACAAATTGCTCTGCAGATGAGTAAATACCCGAACTTGCGAGGTATAGGCCATCGTATCCTTCCCCCCTATACCAATCGATGGCGGCTCTACGATGCCGATTTTTGTTTCTGACTGAAGTATCCCTGCGGGGAGGTTCGCGCCCAGTTCTAACTTAATCCCATTGTGGCCATTGGCTACGCCAATCGCAGTTGTTATCAAATCCAAAGCATTAATGTTCGTACTTAAGGCAGAATTCCCATTTGCAGCATCAACCAATGCCAATATGCCGCCACGTCCATTGGCATTAGAAAAAATCTGAACCGGCAATTTAAGCTGCGCGGCACTAATTCCTAGAAGGTTAATAAAATCTTGTTGTCCCACCAAAGTTGTCATTGCTCCAAGCAATGTTTCCAAAGTACATGCGCCGTTACTACAGCCTCCTGTATTCAAATCCAAGACGCTTTGCTTAATAGTCCCTACGTCAGCATTAACAGGTAGCTGGACGCCCAAAGCCCTCAACAAACCACTAGTTTTTATCGATACATTTGCCAAACCATTGTAGGACGCAATATCAACGCCATTCATTCCCACACCCAGTTTTGTTAAAAGCCCCGGAACAACACCAGCATCGTTAATTCTCAACAATCTAGAGCCAACTGAAAACACTGCAATCTGTGCATCCGCAGTAGCAATCGCAACCGCGCTCACAGCTCTACTCGCCCAGGCGCCAAAAAAACTGCGGAATGACTGACTGACATGCACACTGACTGCATTCGGCATGATGCCAGTGGCAATGGCTCGATAATGCGGCGCCGTTGTCTCAGCTACAGGATCCCAATTTCCACAAGATACAGTAATCGCCCCTGAAAAATTCTGCGCCACTTTTGCATTAGCCTCGGCAGTAGTAATCACCGATGAAGGACATGCGTTACCAGCCGATACCGTGGATCGCCCCAATTGCTGCGCACCTGCAAGCGCGGACAAATCTGCAATCTTTTGCAACTCACGTTTCTGAAAAAATAGATAGCCGATATCGATCGATGCCAACAAGATCACCATCGTCGAAATACCGATTGCGGCCATCACGACAATCGAACCACGCTGGCGCGAGCTCGCCCATATGCAATGCAATGCATGTGAAGCGGCGATACATGAGCCGGACATGATTTTCATTTTCAATTGTTAGAAGAATTATTATTGCCCATCGTTCTTTCTGATAGCACGATCAAAATTCTCAGGAATTTTGTACTTGAAACTATCTTTGTAACGCTCCCAACTCAATGTGCTTGTTGCCCCCAGCATGGGCAATGCAGGACCAGCTGCACTACCATTAACCTGCATGGCTAACAAATCCGAAGTGACCTCGCCGATCTGACGTGTCTTTGGTTTGCTCTTCACAAACGACGTATTGGATTCAGTATCAACTGCTTGTGCATTGCAAATCGACATAGTGCCTAATAACAATGCAGCACATCCGTAGATCGACACTAAAAATGCCCGCAGTGTTGTTGTATAACGTTTGGATGAAATAAGTTGCGACATAAATCCCCCTGATATCCCGATAAAAAGTACGCCTTGACCGTGTTTACTCACTACGGCTGCGCGGCACTACATTCGGTTGCAATAGTTGCAACTGCAATTGCAGTTGCATGCCATTACCACTTGCAATGGCCGGCAAAGTACGGTTCTGGATATCGGCCTCGCTAACAACCTTCGCCGCTGGCTGCGTGCCGCGCGCCGCGATAGCATCTTTGCGTTTGCGGATCTCGGTTCTAACATCGGCCGGAATATATGCATCCTTCATCAAGGCTTCTGCCTTCGCAGTCTCATTAGAGAGTAAAAAGAACAGGGCCAGATTACTGATAACTTTGCGATTGTCCGGCGCCAATTCGACTGCCTGCATCAAAGGTAAACGTGCAGCAGCACGATCGCCGTCATACAGCAAGGCATAGCTTAAATCACTCAACACCATTGCATTGGTTGGATCCCGTCGATTGGATTCGCGTAGATGGGCAATCGCATTGACGGAGTCACCTCTTTGTGCAGCCAGCAAACCTAGGCCGTGCCAGGCCGCAGCAGCCTCCGTTGTTGTGCGTAATTGTTGGTACTGTTTTTCTGCCGCATCATCTTGTCCGGTCGCGCGCAAGGCATCTGCATACAAGCGTTGTATTTCCGGCGATGATCCATAACTTTTTTGATACGCATCGATATGTGCCATCGAAGCAAAATACAGGGAACGATCCTGCATCTTCTTGATCATTTCCAAGTACACCTGCTTGTTATCCAAAGCCGGTTTATCCTGATCGGACTGCTGACGCTGCGTTGCTGCCTCATTCCGTGCAGCATAATCACTGGCCGAAGAATTAAAGTTGGCACAACCGCCGCAGAGTAGCAGTGCTGATAACACCGCTATGACATTGATCTTGGTATACCCTTGCATGATCAGCCTCCCAGCTTGGAAAGCGCGCGGATAATAGCCAGAAAACCGGCTCCGCCCGTGATAATTAATAAAGCAGGCAATAGAGCCAAGACCATAATGCCCGTCATCTTGACAGTGAGTTTTCCGACCTTTTCTTTCATGTCCAACTTGCGCTGTTCGCGCACACGGTCACTAAACTGTTGCAATGGCTGTTGCACTGCACCGCCATAGCGATCGACTTGCACAATCAGACGCGCAATAGCGCCCATATCCTCATTATCGAAGACAGTAGAAAACCGTCGCAGCGATTGCTCGCGCGTACGCCCATTTAAATACTGTTGCGCCGCTATCTGCAATTCCTTACTCAAGATCGGCAAAGAACGAGAAAATTCGTTCTCCACAACATTTAAGCTTTGATCAATCGATAAGCCAACACCTTGCAGCAGACGCAAGAGATCTATCAGCAATGGCAATTCTTCAGCAGCTTGACGACGGCGCTCTTTTGCCCTCATCTGCATCATCCATTTCGGCCCCATGTAGCCGATAGCAAAGCCTGCAAATCCCATGCAAAGCAGAACGAGGGGTGAGCGATCAGATGCGATGCTCCATGCAAGGGCAGGCAAACCAACGCCAAGCAACACACGTATAGCAAAAAATATCGTTTTCCCACGAGTGTCATTCACACCACATTGATCGAGCAATACTCTGTCCTCTTGGGCAACCAATTGCTTCCCAAGTGGGGTATCGACCCAGTGCGCCATATACGCGAGAAAGCCATCCAGCCAGCGACGCCACAAGGGTCCTTGTGGCTGACTTTCTTCTTCCTCCTGATATTCTTGTGTATCGATGCGACGATTCAATATTTTTTCACTACGCATGAATTGCCATGCTTGACGCAACAAGCCGCTGCCAAGTACCAGTGCAGCGGCAGCCAGTAGCACTATCGAGGAAACGATCAGGATATGCGGCGTCATATTGCCCTCACACAGACTTCGCCAGACGATACAACCAGTAAGCGCCGATAATCTCCAGCACGGCGGCACCAATCAGCATGTTTTTCCCGATCGGATCGTCCAGCATGGTGACAAACATTTTGTTATTAAAAATAATCATAAAAACGCCCAGACCAATCGGCAGAAAACCTAAAATCCACGCAGATAGCCTGGTCTCTGCAGACAGGGCAATAAGTTCATTTTGTGCGTATTCTCGATCACGCATGAAAGCAGCCATGCGTTCCAATACCATATCTGCCCGTCCGCCAAACCGCAGAGCAACGCCAATCACTGCTGCAATCAATTCCAGTTCAATCACATGAAATAAGCGTGCTTGTTGCATCAATGCATGCTCAAGATCCATCCCTGCCTGCACCAGACGGTTGGCACGATCAAGAAGGTCTCGCAAAGGTGCTTCGCTAGACAGCACTGTGGCTTGAAACGCTGATTCCAGACTATTACCAACGATAGTTAGCCGAACCATCGTGTCCAAAAAAGCTGGCAACTGTCGTACCATTTTTTGATGGCGTCGCATGGCCTTCAGCCATAAGCGAAAATATATTAAAGTCACGTATAAAAATACCGTGCCAATAACAGACAAAATTCCTCCGAACATTGCCGCCAGCAGCGTTAACACGATGCCAGGTAATACCAAGAAGGCATAAAAAATTGGTGTAGGTATTATTCCTGCCCGCAGCAAAAAACGACGTAATATATTCGACTCGATACGCGGCTGTAGCACCGCATTTTGCTCAACATCATCTGTCGAAGTCTGCTGCGATGCCATGCTACGAATTTGCTGATCAACAAATGCCGACGTAGCATCTTGGCGCTGATGAAGTTGCGCGTTTTGCCACAGGAGAATACCAAATGCGAGCAACAAGATCGCACCTGCCATCAACCATAATGTGAGCGCTGTCATCAGTTTCTCTTTTGTGGATTACCGCCATTAGGAGATGCCTGTCTTTTTTTCAGCTTCGGTGAATGCGGTTGAATACCGAGCGATACCCAGCGATCTTTTTCCTCACCGTCAGGACCACTGAAATTTTCGTGACGATAGAGTTCCTGCGTTGTAATGATGTTGTCTCCAACACCAGTAATTTCAGTGATTGATACGATGCGTCGGCGGCCATTGGACAGGCGTCCGATCTGAACGATGAAATCCAGCGCGCCGGCAATCTGGCGGCGCAGACTAGACTCACTTCCCTGAAAACCAGCAAAGCCAGCCAGCATCTCGATACGATGCAAACATTCGCGAGGCGTATTCGCATGGATAGTCGCCATTGAGCCATCATGACCAGTGTTCATCGCTTGCAACATTTCCAGCACTTCCGCGCCGCGCACTTCTCCGACAATGATGCGATCCGGACGCATACGTAAGCTATTGCGTATCAAATCACGTATCGTGACAACGCCCGTTCCTTCAAAACTACCGACGCGCGATTCAAGGCGCACGACATGCGGATGATTCAATGACAGCTCTGCCGTATCTTCAACAGTAACCACGCGCTCATTTTCTGGAAGGAAAAAAGCTAACGCATTGAGTAACGATGTTTTTCCGGAACTAGTGCCGCCAGAAATCAAGATATTGCAACGCGCCTTTACTGCACTTTCTAGCAAAGCAAATAACTCGTCATTAAGTGTTCCCAGTTGCTGTAGGTCGCTAGGCTTAAGAGGGTCTTTACGGAATTTTCGGATCGATACCATAGGCCCATCGACCGCAAGCGGTTCGATCACAACATTCAAACGTCCACCATCTGGCAAGCGCGCATCGACCATCGGATTTGACTCATCCAGTCGGCGCCCGAGTGGCGCAAGTATCCGTCGCACTATGCGTAGCAAATGATTGTTATCAGTAAAGCGCAAAGTTTCACGTTGCAACACACCGTGACGTGAAACAAATACATCGTTGTAACCGTTGATCAGAATATCTTCCACATCGCCATCAGCCAGCAAATCTTCCAGCGGCCCCAGCCCGGCCAGTTCTTTGGTCAATGCATCGGCAATCAGACGCACTTCATTTTCATTCAAAGGAATGCGGCGCAAGCGCACAAAACCGTCAACATCCAGATTAACGAACTGCTGTATAGCAGACCGCGACCAGCGACCAAATTCAGCACCCAACTCCTCAATACGCGTTAACAGATTGTCGTATGCAGCAGTTTTGATGTCCTGAAATCTTTGTGTATTCACAAAGATTTCATCTTCTTTTGTAAGTACTATTTGATCGTTCATCTCGCCTGCCTTTATCTCGGCCCTTGCCGTCGTTTATCGTTATGGCTTGAGAAAACTTGGGACCCAGCTCGATAGCTTGCTGGTCTGCTTCTCCGAATGCGGATTCAATAATTTTTCTGCTAAATCATGAACCGCTCGCACGTATGGATCGTGCTTGGCGATTTCATGTAACAACTTTCCCTGATTGGCACTACTCATCAAGCGCAATGTACATTCCGGCATGACTGCGGCCAGCGGTAAACTAAAACGTTCGGCAATCTGTTGTGCACTCATACCGTATCGAATGTCATAACGATTGACGATTAACTGCAAGCGACTGGCATCACCGCCATGCTTCTCACACTCTTTCAACATGGTTGAAAGAGAAACCAGCGAGCCTGGACTTTGATCAGTCACCAGCAATGTCTGGTCCGAAGCACTGACCATACTTTCCACAAACGCCATATCGGAAAAACCACCCAAATCCATAATCAATACATCGAAGTAAAGGCGCAGTTGTGACAACAAAGAGCGCACATCTGCACTGGATATATCTGCGATCTCTGTCAATGAACGCGGCAAAGAAATTACTTTGATGCCGCTATGACTCGTCGCTAAAGCAGTTTGGATCAAAGTCCGGTCAAGGCGATGCCGATTACGCACCGTATCGCTGAAATTGAAATTTCCTGTTACGTTGAGATAAAGCTGCCCATCGCAAGCAGGCAAACCAAGATCAAGCAGCCCTATTTGATAATCTTTGTGCTGAACCGATTTTTCTTGTTGCAGGATATCGGCCAGATGAACAGCCAATGTCGTTGTACCGACTCCAGCGCGCGCGCCAACAAAAGTAATCAGCGCTCCTTCGACCGATACGGTGGGGCTGGATACGGCAGAAACCAATTTGTAGATAACGTCGTGTGCCTCGACTACCGGCGCCGTCATGTCGATGAAATGATGAACTCCAGCGCGTAGCGCCGCAACAGCTCCTTCTGGATAATCCATGGTGCCGACAGCAACCACCGGCACATCCGGCAGCTTGCTCTTCATCATCTGCGCCAACGCAATCATGTCTGCAGTGCAGTTGGCTGTGCTGTCGCCGCAATTTCCGGAAAAATCGAGCAATATCAATCTAGGCCTACACTCCGCCACACGTGAAGTAAGAAGCGCGGTCGCAGCCAGTTCCTGCTGTATTACATGCCATTCGCTTAGCGCATGAGCGAGCCAACGCAGATGTGCCCCATTAGACGAACAAAAGACGAATCGATTGCTGTCATTGGGGGCAATTTCACGTTGCCGACCTTTTTCCATGAGCTGTTCCAACGGTTTTTTCTCCACTTTATTTATTTAGAAAATCCGGGTAGATCATCTCGTCCGGCAACACCCATGATGTAGCTACCCCATGTATTCCCTGGCGTATCGCGTCTCTCTTTGTCGCCACCAGGCAAGGGCAGCTCCACACCTTTTGCTATCGGCTTCACCAAGTGCGGCGTCACAATAATGACCAACTCCTTTTCATCCTGGCTGTACTGCATGCTACGAAAAAATGGTCCGATGATAGGTAAATCACCGAGGAAAGGTATCTTGTTCACACTGGATTTTGTATTGCGAGAAACAAGTCCACCAATGACGAAACTTTCGCCATCACCTAACTCAAGCGTGGTTTCCGTACGACGAGTGGAAATAGCTGGGATAGTCAGATTATTGGCAACAATCGCATTCGTATAGTCAAGATCACTAGCCTCAGGCGCGACCTTCAATGCGATGCGATTAGCTGCCAAGACAGTTGGTGTCACTGTCAATCCAATACCAAAAGGTTTGTAGACAATAGTCGTCGTACCCAGCCCTCCCGACTGCGGAACCGGCAACTCACCGCCGGCAAGGAAGCTGGCACTTTGTCCAGACAAAGCAGTCAATGAGGGTTGTGCCAATACGCGCGCTAAGCCATTTTGTTCTATCAATTTCAATCTAGCGTTGACGCTACCATTACCAGCACCAAGCAAATTGAAAGCCTGCGATATCGGCGTCTGCGTCTGCGACGAAAGAACATTAGAAAAATTGTTCAAGCCAAAACTAAAAGTTGCACCGCGATTTTGATTAAATACAAAATCGAAACCCGCTTCCTTGAGAACATTCCGACTGAACTCAACAATCTTCACATCGATCTGCACTACACCACTGGTTACGATGGTCGATTTATCCAATACTTTTGCCTGCCCGACAGCTTGCGCGCCCAATGCATTGGTATTGGCATGTGAAAGCAAGGACTGCGCCTCACCACGGATGCTGGCGCTGTCATTATTAATCTGTAAATCGGCACCCTCTTCTTGTAACTGACCTTGTAATTGACTTTGCACCTTAACGTTCCACACCTTGATCGCACCGTTGCGCGGCCATGCTGTTACCACCGTATTACCCGGCTTCTTGCCGACCAGAAGCACGCTCCCCTCACGCTTGTTCGAGCCGCGCAATATCACTACATCTGCGACGTCGGGATCCTCCACTGCAATCCGCTCCAGATTGACTGGGGTCTTGAGAGCACGTTGCTCGCGCACATTCAAAGTCAAAGCAGACTCATCCGCTGTTACCGGCATTGCAAGCAACAATCCAACAACTATCGCTGTGGCATTGAGTATTTTCATTTTTCAGGCATCCGCTTCAGATAATCGGTAAGAGAATGTCGCACTTAAAAACCAACATTTTCCCGCTGCGTTCCTTTGATGACTTCCACTGTGTTCGACGCTCTTGTTGATGATCTGAATACAGTTTTATTTGCTACACTCGCCTTGCCACTCGCCCAACTGGAAAGATCTACGCCGGAATAAGCCTGGTTATCGCCTGTTTTCAAGGCGACCTTGTCCTCCGATGACAAACCTGATTTTTCCTTCAACACATTCTTGGGTTCAGGAAAAAGCGCGATGTTAGCCACACCAGCATCGCCGGGGTGACGCAATACCAGCGTCAGTTTCCCATTCTGCGCAGCCAGTAAAAGTTGATTGACTTGATCGACAGGTGTAGCCAGCACCGCTGTACGTGCTTGCGCGGGCTGGGAATTTTGATTACTCGAAATGGGATTAGAACTTGACGAGGCCTCGCCCAGAGTCGTTGCACCGTATGTCAGCACACGCTGACGTGATGCCAGCAAGCGTGATTGACTGGTATCGATGTCATTCCCTTTTTTCAAGGTGAAAAATACATCGACATAATCACCAGCCACGATCCGATTCCCGACGCCAATTACTTCATCCACCGGTATTGCCACCGCACGTTCGCCATCGGCCAGCTTCAATGCCAAGCCTCGCACCAATTGATCTTCTGTGATCATCTTGTCAGCTACGATATCGCCTGCAGGAATCTTGCCTATGACTTCTGCTGCATCGGCATACGTGCCATTTGTAGTCATCGGCAAATTAAGCAATTTCACACCATCCGCAGCGATCGCTTTGCCTTTCTCCAAATTCTTGGCCGCCACCACAACGGAATACGCTGCCTTGGCCGGGGTGACGACACTCACGCTAGGAGTCGGAACCGGGGCTTGATGTCCCATCCACCAGGCAAGCGCGGCCAGACACACAGCCAGTAAAACCAGAATCACAGCGATGATTTTTGTCAGTTTATTCATGGCGTCATCATTCTTCTAAAGTAGTGATGCGTGGTCAGTCGATCTGAATAATTGCTGTACTTGATAGTTGCGTCGGAATTACCACATTCATCAACGGACCAAGCAGCAATGGCACCAGCGGATATTGCTTATATGGATAAGTGACCGTAACGCTGTAACAACGAATGCTGCTATTGGCAGGACTGTTATATCCGCATGGGGCAAGTGAAGGTGCAAATGCCAAACGGGGCATTAACCAATAAGCCACACTACCTGTGCCAGTAGCTGCCCTTCTTGCATTCTCCTCACGATTGGCATCGATCTCGGCAGGATTAGTAGCAGAACCCACACGTAAAGCTGCGCGTGCGCCTTCCGCCGCCGCCAAAGTAATCGATTGCTGCGCTACAAAAATCATTCCGTAGGTAATGATTGCGTAGAAGATCATGAAAAAAATTGGAAAGACTGCAGCGAACTCGATAGCAGCTGCGCCGCGCTGCTTTTTAGGTGTATGCACATTATTTCTTCTTACTACAGACTGCGACTTCATCCTGCACATAACTACGTTCAGTAATAGAAAAACCGATTCTTCCTTGGTATGGCATTGAATTGCTTTTTTCATTGCCGCCCCCATGTCGTCACCAAATCGAAAATAACTGCAATCGCTAGATACGCTGCGTACGGAATACCTTGCCGCCCTTGCCGTGCTCTCAACATCCGCTGATACATCGCACTACCTGTCACTTGCTGCATTACACGATGCAAACCTTGCGGTACAAGCATCATCCATGTTTGCGGCCAATAAAAAACAACTGCATGCAGGCCTGCTAAAAGACTGCCAATCAACCACGCGACAACGAGCCCCTTCAATCCCAACAACACACCCAGCACAACCAAAAATTTGACATCACCAGCACCCATTGCTCGCCACGCATACAAGGGAACAAACACTATCAAGGCAAGCACACCACCGATGAGCGACTGCCATACATCGATGCCAGCTATGCCATGTCCCATTACAATCAAATAACCGGTGTGCGCCAACAGCGCCAGCAACAACACGCCATTTGGCACACGCCGGAACAAGAGGTCATAACAGACAATAGTGATGCACAAAAAAACTAATAGAACTGTCATCCTCAGTTGTTAAAAAATTACAGTTATTTCATTCCACATTTTTGAGCTAACTCGCTCATCCAGGGGGGGTTGTTGTGGCAGGAGTAACAACGGCTTTTAATTTTGTCGAAATTGAACTAAACACGGCACTTAGATCAGTACCGACCGTCGTCACTATTCCTATAATTGCGACGGAAATCAGACCCGCAATCAGCCCGTATTCAATCGCTGTTGCGCCTTCTTCATCTTTGATAAAACGGATAATTTGGTTTTTCATTTTGTGCTCCTGTTTCTCTATCGATATAAATTTTTACCATTCAGCCGACGCTCACTACTGAGCGGCCAGCCTCTTCGTTTTTAGCAATGTCGTTGATTCGTTCTCGATGTCGTACTCCTTTCTTCAAACGCAGCCTGTACTGTTAAAAAAGAAATCTCCCCATGTGACCATTTCGATTCTTTCAATGGTCTTTCTTGTTCTTTCAATCCATCTGGAATGAATAAGCAAAATTCAATCGCGGTGCGCGCCGGCTGGCATTGATGGGTATTTCGCCAACTGGTTGCGCGATGGATAAATCCAGTGAGTAATAACGTTGATCGGTAAAGCGCACACCGAAACCGGCGGATGCAATTTGGCTATGAGTCAGCGTGCCTGAATTTGAATAGACCCTCGCAGAGTCAGCCAGGATGTAAGGCTGAATTCTTTTTAGATAGGTGCCGTTATAGGGAAATGCGCGATTGAATTCCAGCGAGAGTCCCCAGCCTTGATCGCCTGCAATTTCACCGGCGGGATAGGCAAGACCGAATAGCCTTGCGCCGAAACCTATCTGTTCCGATAACGGAAGAATACTGTTGCTGTATTGCCCGCTGCCGCTGAACGTAGCACCGTATCCGTCAGAGAACTGTCTGCTGTGCGAGAAGCCACCTTTGATGCGCAAAAAATTGAGATCGATATTGCCGTTGATTTGATCTGCACCCAATGCGTTGAGGCCTTGGTACACACCCAGCGACCATTGTGTGCTGCTTCTGTCTGACAGTTCAGCCGAAGACAACTCCAGACTCAGGGCGCGTATATCGGAGCTCAATTCAATACTTGGCGCTGGTGCTGCCACATTCAGCGTGTAACGCGTGGCATTCTTCACAGCGTAGATACCACCAGAGATTGTCAGAGTGCGACTAGGCTTCAAGATCAGCGGATAGCTGACGTTGGCACTCACACGTTGCGTCTTTGTTTCATAATTTGCTTGCAGTTGCTGTGCGAGCAAAGCCTGATTCTGTGGTTGCCCTTTGTAGTCCGATAGCGTGACCTGCAGCAACATGCCTTGATGACGTATCGGTTGCGTATAGTTCACCCCTACATATTTTTCATGCAATGGCCCAGGCGGTGCGAGTGCACTTACCGTGAGTTGTTCTCCCAACGGCGTTAAACCGTTAGTCGTTGCACTGAATATGCCGCGCAGATGCGAGGTTGCCGTATCCAAGCTGAATGCGGTCGTGATCGGTTTACGACTCACGTTCAGTATCATTTCTGCTGCGCCATCCGTATTCACAGGTGGGCTCACTGTCGCCTTGATACTCATGCCGGGTTGCAAGCCGAGTACACCAGTGATGCGTTCGAAAGTTGCGCGACGGAGTGGGCGATCTTCCTTGAGTTGCTCGGCAATCTCCTTCAGGCGTTCTTCTGATGCGCCGGGATTGCCTTCGATCTTGACGGTACTGACATAACCTTCCACCACATTGATGACGACAATATTGTTTTTGAAGTCTTGGGCGGGAACAAAAGCGAATGAGAGCGGATAGCCTGCTTGTTGATATAGCTGCGTGACTTTTTGTGCGGCCTGCAGCAACTCGGCAACGGTCACTTCGCGATTTGTGAGTGGAGCGAATTCGGCGGCGACGAGCTCAAAGGGAAGTGTTTCTACACCAGCGATCTGGAAGCGCGATGGCACGATGCGGCTGGCGAGCAGACGTTGCATCGCAGGATCTTGTGCTTGCGGTTGAATATCAACACTGACTGGCTGAGCTGGACTCTGCTCCAGTTTAGGCAAGCTATCGAGAGGATTACCCAGGCCTGGGCTGCGTGCATCCGCAGCATTTGCACATGGCATCAAAGCCAATTGTCCCAGCGCACTCGTCAGACAGACTGCAACCACTCTTTCTATGAATCTTTGCATACAGTCCCTTTTGTCAGCATGTTGCTTACATGCGTCCTTCCAGTACTACATATCCCGATGTCACAGCGCCTTATGCACAAAGTGCGTAGGGGGCTTTAACCTTAGTTGATTTTCGACAAGAGTCAAATTACCAATTTATGCTGACATCTTTTGTAAGTGCTTACTGACGGTCTTACACTTTAAACAAGTGACCTTCGAGCAATGTCAATAAAAGACGCGCAGATTGTTAATCAAGTGAAGTTGCTTCAAAGAATGAGCTTGTCCGGTCAGTCTGAACATCCCATAAATGCGGTATTTTTGGATAAAAACGACAAACAATGTTTCTAAGAATCAATAATTTAGAATTCGAAGCTGATAACTTGGACAAGCTTTGTTGACGCTTGTGAAAATTACATTACCGAGAATTCATACTTGTCTAAAACCGACATGCTTTATTGACATCTTTATTCTTGGTGCACCGTTTGTCAGCCTAGTACGCACTTATGTATAAGACATTGGATGACAATCTGACTTCTGCTATCGCCCATTGCTCGGAAACCTCTTCGGGACTACGTGTCATCAACTGCTCCCCCATTCGTACAAAATCCCGACCACAAGGATCGGGATTTTGCGGATGAGAATGACGATCTTATTTTTTACCGAGCAATCCGTTCACCAAAGCGCTAACGGTATTAGTCACAGGTGACAGAATATTGTTAGTGCCAGTTGTGGTGCCACTGCTACCGCTGCCCGCATTGCCAGCGACTAATGGAGCAACGATAGGGTTAAGGATGTTGGTAACTGGCGACAACAAGTTTGTCGTACCGGCACCGCTAGCCAAACCGCCACCCAGCAATGGATTGATAATGTTCGTCACTGGTGTCAACAAGTTCGTTGTACCTGTACCGCCGGCTAAACCACCACCGAGCAATGGGTTAAGCAAACCTGTAACAGGTGCCAACAAATTACCTGTACCGCTACCACCGGCCAGACCACCACCAAGCAATGGGTTAATGATATTGGTCACTGGTGACAACAAGTTCGTTGTACCTGTGCCACCAGCCAAGCCACCACCGAGCAATGGATTGAGCAAGCCTGTGATTGGTGTCAACAGATTACCGACATTGCCGCTACCTGGAGTGCCACCCAAGCTGCCACCCAGCAATGGATCCAGGATGGCAACAACTGGCGTCAAGATATTGGTGGCACCACCTGTACCGCCACCTATGCCCCCCAAACCACCAAGCAATGGATTGACGATGTTGAAGACTGGCGACAGGATGTTAGTCGTACCGCCGGTACCGCCCAAGCCACCAAGTAATGGATCGACGATGTTAAAGACTGGAGCGAGGATGTTGGTCGTACCGCCAATTCCACCGATACCGCCCAAACCGCCACCCAACAATGGATTCACGATGGCGATGACTGGCGACAGGATATTAGTCGTGCCACCTATTCCGCCTATACCACCGATGCCACCCAAGCCACCACCGAACAGTGGATTAACGATGGGCGACAACAACGCGAGCAAATCACCACTTCCAGAAACATTAGAAGGGTTCGCAAGATTGCCCAGGTTCGTGAACAAGATGCCTAATCCAAGCGATTGCGAATCTTTTTCGTGAACCAGAATGCCAGTCGATGTCACCACATTGCCGAGTGCAACGACTACACCACCCAGATTGTTCACGACAGGTACGCCGCTTTTTGTCAGAGTGCCGCCGACGTTACCAAGAACGTTGCCGCCCACAGTGCCGAGGATGTTATTAACTGGTACACCAAGGCCGGTTGTTTTACCCACAGCTTGCGTCAAGTTTGTGACGTTGTCGGTGAGTGGAACAATTGTATGACTGAGCGTCTGTGTAATTCTTTCGACAGGGCCAGTAGCAAGCAAGGTTGTCAATGGCACAGAGATGTTGGAAACAGTCTGACCGACATTCGTAACCAAGCCACCGACCGGTGTTGTCACCGGCGCCAGTACTGACAGTTCGCCACTACCGAGATTGGTAACCAGTGTCCCTGCACTACGTACAGTTACCCCGGTTTGATCAACGACATTGCCGGTATTGGCCAGCGTCACGCCGACTGGATTGTCGATCAAACCCATCTGGCCCAGACCGCTGCTAATGCCATTGCCGAGTACGGTAACGATGCCACCGCCATCAACAACCACCTTGCCCAAATCTGTTTGCGTTTGTTTAGGAACAATCGGCAAGTTTAGGTTTCCAACTGTTGTACCGACGCCGGATACTGCGCCGCCGACTGCCGAAACCAGATTACCGGTCTTGTCGACGATCACCCCTGTCGTCGTTACCTTGGCTGGTGTGCTGTTATCGCCTGAACTGCTAGAGCCGCTACCAACCGTTTTAGTGGTGGTGCAACCGCTCATCAACACAATGGCTGAAAGGAGCGCGGTGCTCATCATTGTTTTCTGTAAGTTGTTCATCCTCGTTCCCCTCGTTTTAATTCAAATATGAAGACCCGTACTTTCCAAGTGGCAAATTGCATGCCAATCGGAAAAAGGCGTTTTACATTTTTTTTGTTTTTTAAAAACCACTTAAAAATCAAATACTTGAATTGAAAATTAAAGGAATGTCATCGCTATTCTTACGGTCTTGAATAGCGTGTTCCGTGTTACTTGTAACGTAACGTTCGGAACAAAATGTTCTGTATTTCAAGATTTATGGCTTCTTGAACTTTCTTTGGAAGAGAACAGTCATCTATGACTGGCTACTTATCTTTTGTAGTCGTTTAGTTCAAAAATCTGACGGTTATGCATTACGTGTTGACGCACATCACACTAGGTTTCCCGCAACACACGCTGCAGAAATCACGGCAATGACACACTACGTACTAGTAGAAGAAGGATGGAGCGAAGACGGTGTTTGAAGAGGGAGAAAACGCTGTGTGATAAGACAGGAATGAGTATCGAGACTCACATAGACGCACACCTAAGTGCATTGAAACTCAGTCGATCAACTCTGTTCTCAAGACGGCAAAACAAAAGTCCGCCACACAAACATCATGTGACGGACTCAGTGATTAGATTTTCATTTCAAAATAAGTGTAGAGGTAGTTCGAGCCACCATTCACGCTGCCAAGCAGGCGAGACGAACCGAAGATGCCTGAACGGTGCGACACACCGACACCAACATATGCATCCTTCAATGCTCGCGAGCCGATCAAATCACCCAGACTCACGTCTATCGTCGGGTCCAGATAATTCAACAAGCGCGAGGTAGGTCGATCACGCGCGGCCTGACTACTCGCTTCGGTGTACGGCACACGATTGGCGAATGAAGCCCCCAATCCAAAACCGAGACGTGTCTTGACTCTATCGTTCCACGGCAAGCCGTAGTAATAGGCCTTCATGAACAGATCGACCTGCACGCCGTTAGCCTGCAAGTTTCTATCGTCGTGATACACCACACCGGCATAACCGACAAAATCAAGCGGCCAACCGTTGAGCTTCTCGATAAACGGTTTACCGATGTGCACACCCATGATGCTGGTTGGATTCGTCTTATCCAAGTCGGCACATTTGAAAGTCAGGATTTTCGCCAAGTGACAGCTATCAGCGCCGGCTCGGCCATACAGAACGCGCACATACGTCGGCGTTTTTTCATCTGCCCACAATTTCTTGTAACTACCAAAATCGTAAGCAGCACCGATGAAGAACGATGGTTGCAGGCCTTTGCGCACAATTGGGCTATCTTTTATATCGCTACTCAAGGATGTCAGCGATACACCTGCCAACAAGCGCCAGCGTTCCGTCACATCGTAAGAGCTATACAAATTCAGCGAAACATTGGTGCCTGCCCCCGACCTATAAGCAGGTCGGCTTGCAGTCGCTTCACTCGATAGCACGCCGTAGTAATAGTTATTGAGCTTGGAGTCGCGCATGGAGATACCCACGCTAGGACGCAAGGTCAATCGACCCGAACGCCAATCATAGGCATATTCAAGCTCAAGCTCATTACCATTCGAAGTGCCACTGACATCATGCAAAAGCGACGCATAGAGCGTCCCCCACGGTTGTTGATAACGATAAGTAAATCCCAGATCAACACCGGTGCTACGTGCCGTCATCCCGCTCAAGACAGGAATTTTTCCATCTTCAGGAAATCCTTCCAGACGCCGGCGAAAGAAAACGTCAAAGCGCTGTTCTGCATCCGGAACGTATTTGATACCGATGCGATTCGCCTGCACGGAAACATGTTCGCCCTCATATAGATAGAGCGGCAGCAAATCGCGCCGCACACCACCACCGATATAAGGAGATTTTTCCATGCGCATGACAGCGCCCAGTCCGGCACCACCAGGCTCTGTAATCAAATCACTGAAAGGACTGGACGCCGTCTGCGCATGTGCAGTCACGGCAGTAGAGAATGCAAAAATCGACAGTGCGATTTTTCGAGTGACTTTGCTGCGTTGAAATAAGGATATTACCATCAAGAGTTCTCTTTTTAAATTGTTCTTATGGGAAGACTGAAGCGTCTTGTTTGGATAGCGGATAAAGAATCATGCACGCATTACTAGCTCATGGCAATTTTGCATCGACATGCCTGATTTAATCTGTGCGGTAACAAACATGCGAGCCCTTATTTATTGCCGTGCAATCTCGCCTTACTCAAGGTTATCCACGACATTGCCAAGGCCACCAGTGAGCAAACTGCAATACCCACCACCATAGGCCTTGCGCTACCGTCTACAAATAAGCCCACGAAGGCCATCACCAAAGCACCCGTCACGAATTGCAGCGTCCCCATCAATGCCGAAGCCGTACCTGCGATGGCACCGTGCTCCTCCAATGCAAGCACCGATGTCGTTGGCACCACCAAACCAAGGAAGCCATAACCGACAAATAACATCACTAACATCACATCCAAACGATCTATGCCTATCAGATTGATTGCAAGCAGCAAACTCATCACCAACGCATAACCCACTACGGCAACCTTTACTACCGGCACCAAGCCAAAACGCGCACTTAAGCGTCCGGTAAATTGCGACACCCCGATAAAGGCCGCCGCATTGGCAGCAAAGGCAATACTGTATTGCCGTGGTGTCAGGCCATAGTGATCAATCAGCACAAACGATGAATTGGCCAGATAAGCAAAGAAACTGGAAATACCAAAAGCACCGATGAATACCAAACCCAAAAAGTGGCGATCGCGCAGTAGCAAGCCATAACCCTGAAGCGCGCTGCGCACACTGCTATCTACACGCTGCTCGGGTGGACGCGTCTCTTCTTGACTGGTCGCGAGCAATACCAAGGCCATCACAGCTGCCACCGTTACAGCCCAAAACACACTGCGCCAACCCGCCCATTCAATCAAAAAGCTACCGGCGAGCGGCGCAAGAATAGGCGACACGCTAAACACCAGCATCAACAGCGACATTAATCGTGCGGCATCATGACCTGTGTGTAAATCACGCACCACCGCGCGCGGAATCACCATGCCTGCGCTCGCACCCAATCCTTGCAGGAAGCGCAAAACGATCAAGGTTTGAATGTCCGGTGCCAGCGCACAACCCACACTGCAAACAGCAAAAAGTATCAGACCAAAATAAAGCGGCAACTTGCGCCCCATCATGTCCGAAATCGGACCATAGATGATCTGGCCTATGCCTAGCGAAATGAAAAATGCCATCAGACTTGCCTGCACGCCACTCGTGGACGCACCCAAGGTTTGCCCTATCGACGGCAAAGCCGGCAAATACATATCAATGGCGAACGGACCGATGGCGGACAGCAAACCCAGCACCAGCGCATTTTTCAGGAAAGGTGTATTCATTGATTGATCTTATTCAGGAAACAGTATCATGCAAGCCATGATCTCTTGAAGCAGCGCATCAGCGTTGATACGCTAGCGATCAGAGCGAATGGTAGAAAAACTTAGGCAAGAATGATTTGCCTACACGCAATAATCGTTCCGCAATGAAAAACGGAGCCACTAGGCTCCTTAGAAGTCTTTGCAACAAGCAAGCAATCGTCACCAAGTGTCGTTAGGTGAGATTTTACGGGAATTCAGTTGATGCCGATGCAAAATGCTGTAGAGCGAAGACAATCAAACAACATAGGCAACAGCGCGCGCAGATTTCAGTAACGCGCACCGTCAAATGTTTACAGGAATACTGAAGCTAGACATTGCTTCATCAGGGCAGCATATGTGAACCGCCCTGATGAATACCTTAGAAGCGCTGACGTATGCCCACGCCAAAACTGATTCCACTGGATTGCTCTGTCAGCTTGTCGTAACTGACCACGCTATACACATCGGTACGTTTGGAGAAAAAGTAGTCATACCCCAGCGAGGCCGTATTACGAATGATCGACGACTTTACACCCGAGCTGCCCAATACGGCACTGAAGTTGCCATCGGCCTTCACATTGGTGCGAGCCCAAGAGAACAAAACAGAACCTTTACCCACAGGCACGCTGGTACCCAATTGCACCGTATTCGATTTCAGATCATATTGGCTGTCGTCCGCCGCCCCAATCAAGCGGCTCGTCCCATAGTTCAGTGTGCCAAAGAGCTTCATGAATTGCAGGTCATAAGCGCCACCGACAAACCAGGTGTCATTCTTGGACGCAGACAACGTATAAGTCGCGCCGGTCACCTGGTTGTACGGAGTAAACGTGAAAACCTGGGAAGCACCATTGGTAACTGGATCGAGTGGGTTATTGACCTTTACAGATTGAAAGTAGGCACCGAAAGAAAGCGGCCCACTCTCATACATGGTATTCGCGCCGTAGTTGTTCTTGCTCGCATTTCCTGCCTGCTCGCCAAATTGAAAGAACAGGCTGGTAGTAAATCCGCCGAGTTTCGGCGTGACATACATGATCTGATTGCTCCAACCCGTATCGCCGGACACGGTTGGCGACCAGGCCTGACCACGATAGCGACCTGAAGGCGTCTGTGTATGCAGTTCCAGTGGCGAGAATGCGAATGAACCTCCGAACGGGCTGAAGCTCAATGTAGGAATGAAGTTCGGCGCCACATCTCGTCCCAGAGACACGCGCCCAAATGAACCGGAAAGCCCCACGTTGGCATCCCGCGCGAACGCTGAGTCAGAATTGAAACGTCCCAGAGCGCCAACATCAGGTCGCAAGAAACCGGTCAACGCAAAATGCGCCCGCAAGCCACCACCCAACTCTTCCGTTCCCTTGACACCCCACCATGAGGTTTCCATGCCGCTGCTGTTCACGCCCGATGTGCTCCGCGCATCACCACTATTCTTGGTAGCCCCGGCATAGACATCGAGCATGCCGCTTACCTGCACAGAGGTCTGTGCAAAGGCACTCATAGAAAATACCGATGCGGCCAAGCCTAGTACGCCACCTATGGCAGCATGCTTTACCAACCTGATGGAACACTCTTTCTTTAAAGTAAATCGCGCAACTTCCTTCATTGTCTCTCCTCCGATATTTTTATCTCTACGTGTTTGAACACACGACTAAACAAACCAGCATGTCAGCCACTGGTTTGATTTAGCGATACTAGGAGAGAAGAGTGATGCGATCTTGTTCAACAACGAACAACTCATTGTCGAAATCAGTATTTGAAAGACACGAATTGCTCTTTGCGATAAGCCAAGCCCAAGACTCATGCAGGCGACTCATGATGAACCGCAAGCCGGAAGATAATTTTTGATAGCCCAAACAAAAAATGCGAAGCCTCAGAGAGAGCTTCGCATTCTTATTGATACATACAGTGCAGGCAGATATTAAAACGGTAGTTTCACATGAGCGGCTTTTCGAAAAACTCCTTCAGCATTCGATCACATTGACTGCAAGGCCGCCGCGTGATGTTTCCTTGTACTTCGTTTTCATGTCTGCGCCGGTCTCGCGCATGGTTTTAATCACATTATCAAGCGACACAAAATGCCGTCCGTCACCGTGCAAGGACATGCGCACTGCATTGATGGCTTTGACCGACCCCATTGCGTTACGCTCGATACAGGGCACCTGTACCAATCCTCCAATCGGATCGCAGGTCAGACCGAGGTTATGTTCCATGCCGATTTCAGCTGCGTTTTCAACATGCTCCGGCGTGCCGCCCATTACTTCAGCCAAGCCTCCTGCAGCCATAGAGCATGCCACTCCAACTTCTCCCTGGCACCCGACTTCCGCCCCGGAGATCGAAGCGTTCTCTTTGTACAGTATGCCGATCGCTGCTGCAGTCAGCAAAAAACGTACGATGCCATCGTCGTTCGCACCCGGCACAAAACGATGGTAGTAGTGCAGCACCGCTGGAATAATGCCGGCCGCGCCATTGGTCGGCGCGGTGACGACACGGCCGCCCGTGGCGTTTTCTTCATTTACCGCCAGTGCGTATAGATTGACCCAATCGAGAGTAGTCAGTGGATCACTCACACCACCTTCCGACTGCGTCAGCAACCTCTGATGCAAAGCAGCTGCACGACGTCGAACTTGCATAGGCCCAGGCAAGGTACCTTCCTGCTCGCAACCGCGCGTGACACAGTCCTGCATCACATGCCAGATTTTTAGCAGGCCGCTGCGAATCTCTTCTTCGGAACGCCAAACTTTTTCGTTCTCCATCATCAATTGGCTGATCGAGATGTTGTTGGCTGCGCACAGCCTCAACAGGTCTGCGCCGCTATTAAATTGATAGGGCTGATTCGTGCTGTCTGGTACGAGACGGTCTTCTGCGGCAGCATTTTCATTGACTACAAAGCCGCCACCGATCGAGTAATACACTTTGCTGACAAGCTCAGCCTGATTCGCATCGTAGGCAGTGAAACACATGCCGTTGGTGTGATACGGCAATATACGCCGCCGGTAAAACAGCAAGTGTTCCTTTTCAATGAAAGCGACTTCTCGCTCCCCCAGCAGCTTGATACTGGCGCTGCTGCGGATCTGGGCAAGCTTGGCCTCAATCGTGTCGATATCGACCAGATCGGGAGCTTCGCCCAGCAGCCCGAGCAGCACCGCCTTGTCACTACCATGACCTTTTCCGGTCGCACCCAGTGAGCCAAACAACTCTGCCTTAATACTGTATGTGGAATCCAGTAGGCCGTTTTCTTTCAAACCGTTGGCGAAGGTGGCAGCAGCCCGCATCGGCCCTACCGTATGAGAGCTGGAGGGACCTATGCCTATCTTAAACAGTTCGAATACACTGATTGCCATGCTGTTTCCTTCTCAGGTGAGGTAATTACGCGGCAACTGCAGCTGTTACGCTTGCATCAGCGGTCGTGGCACTCGTGCCCATCACATCGCGTACCAGTTCGATCCAGAACGACGCCCCGAGCTCGATAGTATCGTCATTGAAATCATAATGCGGATTGTGCAAAGGGATCGTTTCGTCGCGATCGACACCCATCCATATATAGGCACCTGGCTTGCTGTTGAGCATAAAGGAAAAGTCTTCCGACGCCATCGACGGCACACAATCCCACTCGACTTTATCTTTTCCAACCACCGCGCTCGCAGCGCGAATAGCGATATCGGTTTCGTTATGAGAGTTAATCGTCGCCGGATAGGCATAACGGTAAGACACCGTTGCGCTTGCACCGTTGGATTGCGCAATGCCGCTGCTAATCTCTGTCAACAGATCATGAATACGACGCTGGGTACTCGCGGAAAAGCAACGTACAGTGCCGCGGATGACTGCCGTGTCGGGCAATACATTCCAGGCTTCACCACCGTGAATTTGAGTAACGCTGACAACCGCAGTCTCCTGCGGCGGCAAGCGACGGCTAACGATGGTTTGCAAAGCCAGCACCAACTGGCTGGCACAAACCAGCGAGTCGATACTGCGCTCCGGCATCGCTGCATGGCTGCCGACACCCTGGATGGTGATTTCAAACGTATCGAAAGATGCCATCATCGGTCCGTGATTGATGGCAAAACGCCCCATAGGCACGCCAGGCCAGTTATGCATGCCAAACACCATGTCGCATGGGAAACGTTCAAACAAACCATCTTCGATCATGACACGGCCGCCACCAGCGGCTTCTTCGGCCGGTTGAAAGATGAAGTTAATCGTACCTGTCCATTCGGTATTCTTGCTGAGTGCGACTGCAGCACCGAGCAACATTGCCGTATGACCGTCATGACCACAGGCGTGCATCTTCCCTTCGTGCTGCGATTTGTGGGCAAAGTCGTTTTTTTCAGATAACGGAAGCGCATCCATATCGGCGCGCAGTCCAATCTTTGGTCCGTCACCACGTTTCAGCGTTCCGACTACACCGGTACGACCCACACCTTCTTCAACAGCAATACCATTTTCACGTAACACCGAGGCAACCAGCTGAGCAGTTGAAACTTCTTCGAAAGCCAATTCCGGAGAGGCATGAAAAGTGTGTCGCCACTTGATCATGTCTGCGATGAGATTCTTATCCAGAGACATTTTTTACCTTTTCTTCAATCTATTAATAGATGTGTTCAATGGTGGAAGAACTGCGCGATCACCGTAGCGCCGAGGAAAGTTCCTGCATTCGCCGCGAAGGACACCACGACGATGCGCCAACCGAGACGACGAAACGCTGGAATATCCTTGGCGATGGACAGGCCCGCAAAAGTCAGCATCGGTGTGATGAATGCGAGGAAACTAATCTTGCCGGTCATCTCCGCAATCTGCGGCGCCCACGGACAGATCGGAGCGGTCAGAAGCATGGCGATCAGCGACACCCAGCACACGGCGGGGATTTTCTTACCGAAAGATTTATTCGCTAACACGCCGACCATCACTGCAAATAAAACAATCAACATTCCCGGCAACGCTGCAATCGGATTACTGCCATGGGCGATCCAGTCGCCTATCAAGGTCAAGCCGCCAGACAACGCCCAAGCGAAACAGACACCGACAGGACCAAGTGCACCGCCGTGATCGACGACATGCTCAACGGCAGTTTCTTTTTGCGTAACGGATGCTGTGGTGGTGCGACCAAGTATCGGCTCCAGCACGCGATATCCCCACACTGCCAGTGGCAGCGAGATGAACAGTGTGAAGTAGGTACCGATGGTTGTGGTGATCAGATTGCTCGCCGCAGCAAAGGTCATGACTTGCTTGGCCATCTCCGGTGTTTGTTGCGCGGCGATCGCGCCAGACGCGGCCGCCATCATGCTGCCGGAACCTACGCCGGAACCCATAGCCAGGGCAACCGGATGAAAGATATTCAAACTGGCGATGAAACCTGCCAACACTGCGATGAACAGCGCACCAAACACTGTACCGGTCAGATATTCTGCCAATACCCCACGCCCTTCGGGAGAATCCATACCGTACTTCTCACCAATGATGGCCAGGCTAGGTTCGCGTCCGACGGAAAACGTCGCACCGATAGCCTCACGCTTGATACCCAGCAGCAAAGCCAGCGGCAAACCAATCAGTATCGTGCCGACAAAATGTCCGAACTCCTGAAACACCAAAGCCCAGCCCGATTCCACGATCTGCGGCAAGGATGAGCCAACCAACAAACCGAGCTTGGCGACAAACAGCAACAGTGCCGGCTGCAGAATTTTGGCCGCATCAAATTGCATCACGGTGTCGATACGCACGGGCGCAGGAAGTACGTTTTTGGACAACCCCAATATGGCGCCTATCAGCAGGGCCCAAATCATAGGCAACAAGACCACCTTGCCGGGACCAATATTGAACGTAAAGGAACCGATCAACTCGGCAATGACCAAAATAATGGCCGCGCAAACATACAATTTCACAAAGCGAGGAAGACTGTTGCCACTTGGCATTCCACCTACTTCAATTGTTTTTCCCATCGTCTCGCCTCTTAATTTTGCTAAAAAAGATTGCATCAGCCGCTCTGAGCAGGCGCTGATTCTGCCGAGATTCTGATCTATAATTAATTGCAATGGATCATAAAATTCATTCTAATTATTAGAACATGGAAGTCGACGATATGTACGAAACACTCAATGAAGCACGTCTTGTTTATCTGTTCGAATCGATCCAGCGTGGCACCATGCGTGCGGCCGCAGATGCACTCAACATAGCGCCCTCGGCAGTCAGCCGGCAAGTCGCGCTCCTCGAAGAAGAACTCGGGATCACCCTCATTGAACGTCACACAAGAGGCATCAAGCCGACTGAAGCGGGCAAGCTCTTGTCGCAATACTATCGTGAACAGCACTCTCACAAAGCAGATGTCCTGGCTGAACTGCAAGAGCTCCGCGGCCTACGGAAGGGTACTATCCGTATTGTTCTGGGAGAAGGATTTGTGTCCGATATGATGGCCGGGCCATTGGCGAAATTTGGCGCGGACTACAAGGATATTTCGGTCGTGCTCGATGTCGGCGGCACCAGCGAGATCATGCGCAGAGTCAGTGAAGATGAGGCCGATATGGGGCTGGTTATGAATCCGCCTCCCGACAATAAGATCGTCTCACGCAAGTACAGCAGGCAACCTATCTATGCCGTTGTCGGCCCGGACTTCCCCTTATTGCACAAGCCAGGCCCGTTTGAAATCAAGGACTTCCTGCCGTATCCAATGGCGCTCAATCATACGACCTTCGGCCTGCGCCAGATCCTGCAACTGGTCGAACAAACGGAGAAAATCCGCCTAACGCCGAATCTGACTACCAATTCCTTCTACATTTTGCGGCAATTTGTTCGCCTGCAAATGGGCGTAACTTTTTTACCATCCTTCGTCGTTAGCAGCGAACTTGCCTCCGGTGAGTTATTCACTATCCCGGTCAAGCACCCAGTCATGGAAAATGCCGAAGCGCATTTGATTACACGTAGCGGCCGCAAACTATCAAGCGCCGCAAATAAAATGTTGCAATACATGTCGTCGCGATTAACTTCGATGCAGTGAACGGAGAATAAAAAAGCGCCCGCCATCAACGCTGACGCTTTCGCGAGACCAGTAAAAAGCCCCTGCCAGATATGAATCTGACAGGGGCTTTTTTACTTTACAGAACCAGGTATCGATTAGAAAGGAATATCGTCATCCATATCGTTGAAATTCGATGCTGCCGGTTTGGCGGCTGGACGTGGTGCGCTGCTGCCACCGCCCGAACTCTGACGCGGCGCTGGTGCGCTGCTACCGTAATCATCATCCATCGGAGCGCCACCACCGCCACCTGCGCCTGGACGACCGCCCAGCATTTGCATCGTGTCAGCAATGATTTCTGTGGTGTAACGCTCAACGCCGTCTTTGTCTGTCCACTTGCGTGTTTGCAAACGACCTTCGATATAAACCGACGAACCTTTTTTCAGGTATTGACCGGCGATTTCAGCCAGTTTGCGATAGAAGGTGATGCGGTGCCATTCGGTGATTTCTTTTTTGTCGCCGCTGTTTTTGTCTTTCCAGCTTTCCGTCGTCGCCACGGCCACGTTGGTCACCGCTTCGCCGTTAGGCATATAGCGTGTTTCAGGATCGCGACCCAGATTGCCGACGATGATGACTTTGTTGACTGATGCCATTAGATATTTCTCCGATTAAACTACGGCAGCCTGAACCTGGCTGCGGCGCGGTACGTTTTTCATATTGGCAGCAATTATAAGCCACGCCACCGTTAATACTGAACCCAAAACAAAGACAGATGCACCGCTGACATGTTGCGTCAGCCAGCCACCCAATGCGCCACCGCAAAACAAACCGAGTGCCTGCAAGGTGTTATAGACGCCCAATGCAGCACCCTTGCTGCCTGGCGGCGCGATGCGTGATACCAAGGAAGGCTGACTCGCCTCCAAAATATTGAATGCGATAAAAAAGGCCAGCAACAAGCCTATCAGCCATGTCCAATGCGCCTGTGTTTGTGACAACACCAGCCACATGCCGATTTGAACCATTAATAATAAGGCAATCGCGCCGACAAATACTTGCTTGGACTTGCCGCGTTTTTCACCAATAAAGATAGGCGGCAACATCAAGATGAAAGAAACCAGCACCACCGGCAAATAGATTTTCCAGTGTTCAGCCAGCGGCAGATGGCCGAAGCGGATCAAGGCGGACGGCATCACGACAAACATCGCCATTTGCGTCAGATGCAAGGCAAACACACCGTAGTTCAGGCGCATCAATTCGCCATTCGCCAAAATTTCGCGTATGGACACACGATTCGGCGGCAAAGCCGGTGCGGCAGGAACTATATATAAGACAACAAAAATCGCCAGCACCGACAAACCACCCGTCAGCGCGAAAATGCCACCCATGCCGATCGCCTGATACAGCAAAGGCGAAATCACCAACGAACCGGCGAAGGTCAGTCCGATAGAACCACCAACCATCGCCATTGCCTTGGTGCGATGCTCTTCTCTGGTCGAATCAGCAATAAACGCAGTGACTGCAGCAGAAATCGCGCCCGCGCCCTGCACTGCGCGCCCGATGATGACCCAGACGATATTGTCGGCCGCAGCGGCAATGAAAGAACCCAGCGCAAACAGAATCAGCCCGATGACGATAATGCGCTTGCGTCCGTATTTATCCGAGGCGATACCGAATGGTATCTGCCCGAAAGACTGTGTCAAACCGTATATCCCCATTGCCAAACCGACCAGAGTCGCACTCTCCCCGCCCGGCAAGCTTTTTGCATGAACGGAAAAGACCGGCAGAATCAGGAACAGCCCCAGCATCCGCAACGCAAAAATCGACGCAAGCGATGTGCTGGCGCGGATTTCGGTGCGAGTCATACCGGAACTGACGTCGTTTGATGAATTGGATGACATGTAAGCAGGGAAATAGAACAAGAAGCGGTTTAACGGCCCGCTTTAAAACCCGCTATAGTAGCAGGTTGACCCGTTTTAACCCGCTCCCGACCTTCAAAAAAGGCCGGAATCTGTCGGAAAAGCCTAGCTGAAAGAGTGAATGGACGAGATTCGTATCCGAGGTGCGCGTACGCACAACCTCAAGAACATCAATCTGGATTTGCCGCGCAACAAACTGATCGTGATTACCGGCTTGTCCGGCTCCGGCAAGTCGTCGCTCGCGTTCGATACGCTGTACGCCGAAGGTCAGCGTCGTTACGTTGAATCGCTGTCTTCGTATGCGCGCCAGTTCTTGCAACTGATGGAAAAACCCGATGTCGATTTGATCGAAGGCTTGTCGCCGGCAATTTCCATCGAGCAAAAAGCTACGTCGCACAATCCGCGCTCCACTGTCGGCACCGTCACCGAGATCCACGATTATCTACGTCTGCTGTACGCACGCGTCGGCACACCATATTGCCCCGACCATCCGGAGAATCCGCTGGCGGCACAATCGGTATCGCAAATGGTTGATGCCGTACTCGCGATGCCTGAAGACACCAAGCTGATGATCATGGCACCGGTTGTCGCCAACCGCAAAGGCGAACACGTCGATCTGTTCGAGCAAATGCAGGCGCAAGGTTTTGTCCGCTTCCGCGTGCAGAGCGGCACCGCTGCGGCAAAAACTTATGACGTCGATGATCTGCCTAAACTGAAGAAGGCAGAGAAACATACTATCGATGTCGTCATCGACCGCATCAAGGTCAAAGCCGATATCAAGCAACGTCTGGCAGAAAGTTTTGAAACCGCATTGCGCCTGGCCGAAGGCCGCGCACTGGTATTGGAAATGGATACCGGCGTCGAGCATTTGTATTCCAACAAATTCGCCTGCCCGATTTGCGGCTATGCGCTGCAAGAACTGGAACCGCGTCTGTTCTCGTTCAACAATCCTATGGGCGCGTGCCCTGAGTGCGATGGTCTCGGCCATATCGAATTCTTCGATCCGAAGCGCATCGTTGCCTTTCCTAATTTGTCACTGGCCAGCGGCGCGGTGAAAGGCTGGGATAGACGCAATCAGTTCTACTTCCAGATGCTGTCGAATCTGGCGGAGTTCTACAAATTCGATATCGACGTACCGTTTGAAAAACTGCCGGAAGCAGCACAGCAAGCAGTGCTGTTCGGCTCAGGCAAACAAAAGATTCCATTCACCTACGTCAACGAAAAAGGCCGCACCGTTATCCGCGAGCATGAGTTCGAAGGCGTCGTGAACAATCTGCAGCGTCGTTATCGCGAAACCGATTCGATGGCCGTGAAAGAAGAACTGGCCAAGTTCATCAATGAAAAAGAATGCCCTAGCTGCAACGGTGCGCGTCTGCGCGTCGAAGCACGCAACGTGCTGGTCGGCAACGGCGCACAGAAGCGCGCCATTTATGAAGTCGCGGCCACACCTTTGCGTCAGACGCTGGAATTCTTTGAAACCCTGACCTTGACCGGCGCGAAGAAAGAAATCGCCGATCGTATCGTCAAGGAAATCGTTTCACGCCTGAAGTTCTTGAATAACGTCGGCCTTGATTATCTGTCGCTGGAACGCAGTGCCGATACTTTGTCTGGTGGCGAAGCGCAACGTATTCGTCTAGCCTCACAAATCGGCTCCGGCCTGACTGGCGTCATGTACGTACTCGATGAACCGTCCATCGGTTTGCACCAGCGCGACAACGACAGACTGATCGAAACGCTCAAGCATTTGCGCGACATCGGCAACAGTGTGCTGGTCGTTGAACACGATGAAGATGCCATCCGCTGCGCCGACTATGTAGTCGATATGGGCATAGGCGCAGGCGTGCACGGTGGTGAAGTCATTGCCGAAGGTACACTGAAAGACATCCTCAAAAGCAAGACCTCGCTGACCGCACAATATCTGAACGGCACACTCGGCATTGCCGTGCCGAAGAAACGCACACCGATCAATCCGAAGAAGCAGTTTGTCATCACCGGCGCGACCGGCAACAATCTGAAAAACGTCACACTGGAATTGCCAGTCGGCTTGCTGACTTGCGTCACCGGCGTATCGGGTTCCGGCAAATCGACGCTGGTCAACGATACGCTGTACCACGCGGCGTCACGCCATCTGTACGGCTCGCAAGCAGAACCAGCAGCACATGAATCGATTAGCGGCTTTGAACATTTCGACAAAGTGATCTCTGTCGATCAAGCGCCTATCGGTCGTACTCCACGTTCCAATCCTGCGACCTACACCGGCTTGTTCACGCCTATCCGTGATTTGTTTGCGACGGTGCCGACCTCGAAAGAACGCGGCTATTCGGCTGGACGTTTCTCCTTCAACGTCAAAGGTGGTCGTTGTGAAGCCTGTCAGGGCGATGGCGTGATCAAGGTCGAGATGCACTTCTTGCCGGACGTGTATGTGCCGTGCGACGTCTGCCACGGCAATCGCTACAACCGCGAGACGCTGGAAATTCAGTACAAAGGCAAGAGCATCACCGAAGTGCTAAGCATGACGGTGGAAGAAGCGCACGTCTTCTTCAAACCGGTGCCTGTGATTGCACGCAAATTGCAAACCTTGCTGGACGTGGGCCTCGGTTATATACGCCTGGGTCAAAGCGCCACCACCTTGTCCGGCGGTGAAGCACAACGCGTCAAACTGTCGCTGGAATTATCGAAACGCGATACCGGCCGCACGCTCTACATCCTGGATGAACCAACCACTGGTTTGCATTTCCACGATATCGATTTGCTGCTGAAAGTGATTCATCGTTTGCGCGATCAAGGCAATACTGTCGTGATCATTGAACACAATCTGGACGTGATCAAAACAGCTGACTGGTTGATCGATATGGGACCGGAAGGTGGCGCAGGCGGCGGTCAGGTGATCGGCACCGGCACACCGGAAGATCTGGCGAAGAATCCAGCTAGCTTTACCGGCAAGTATCTGGCACCGTTGTTGAAGCAAAAGAAGTAAGCATCAACTGCAGGAATTGAACTCAGTCTCTATTTTTAGCTCAGCCTAAGATAGAGGCTGAGTTCATGATTTACTGATTCACAAAACTGCAAATTTCTCGCGGTGAAAATCACTATCTCAACGCACGAAACGTTGCTCGATAACCTCTTTGCCCCACTGACTGCCAGGGCGCTCCTCGACTAAAGAAAAACCGACACTTTCATACAGTGCACGCGCAGCATCCAGTCCCTGAAATGTCCATAGCTGTATCGAAGCAAAGCGCTGCCGATCACAGAATGCGACGGCTGCTTTCAGTAAAGCATGCCCCGCTCCTGCACCGCGCAAACTTTCATCCACGATGAACCAGCGCAGATGCGCCGAGTTGTTTTTCAAATCCTCGCCATCTATAGCAATCGCTCCGGCAATTCTGTCCTCGTGCAAAGCCAGCCATAAGCCATTACGCGAATTTTCCAGACGAGGAACGAACTCGGCCATGCCAGCTGCCACCTGGCTTTCGAAGAACTGACCGAAGCCGGCGCTGCGCGCATAAAAAGAAGCGTGCATCTCCGTCACTCGACCAATCACGCCAGGACGATAACCCGACTTGATCTGAAATGGCTTGACCGGCGTTACTGCCGGCTTGCCGAGACGATGTGCCTCTAGCGCTTGCGCGTAAGCGTCCATTCCCTGCCCCACCACCTTCTGCTCAGCCAGCGTCATCTGCGCCAAGGCAGTGGAGACTTGCCGCCGGCCAAACTTGTGGATCGCGGTCAACGTGCGCCGTCCCTGTGCGGTCAGCGTCAGCTGCTTCGCTCGCGCATCGTCGTTACTGACCGTTTCCTGCAATTCACCAGCTTCGACCAGCTTGCGCACCATACGGCTAATACTGGACTTCTCCAGACTCAAAAGGTCCGCCAGTTGTGCCGCCGTCAGCGCAGACTGCGCGCCGATTTCCAAAATCGCATGCACAGCCGACGGTGGATAAGGCGTAGCAGCCAGCGTCGGCTGCATAAAGCCCAGCTCACGCACTATCTTGCGCGAAGCAGTACGGATGGAATCGACGAGGAGAGAATGATCGGCAGGCATTTTTATCTTCCAAATAAAGTTGCATGATACAACTAAATTATTGTGATGGAAGATCTTTCCTGCGCCGTGTGCGAGCACGGCGTTAGCGTACTCAGGGAGATAAGCGAGAGATTTGATTAGCTAAACAAGTTCTCGCGAATTTACTTCGGCAAACCCATCCACAAACCGACAGGCACAAACACCAGTGCCGCCAGATTGCCCAGCAAGACTATCGATGCCACCTTGTCCGGCTCCTGCTTGTATTGTTCCGCCACCATGAAGCAGAACACGGCTGGCGGCAGTGAAGCGAACAAGAACATTTGTCCGCGTTGCTCTGGATTCAAAGTAAACACGTGATCCAGTACCCAGGCGATGATCAAGCCGGCAATCGGACAAACGGCAGCACCGACCAAACCGATATGCCAGCTCTTGAAGCTGACGTCCATCATGCGTACGCCAAGTGCAAACAACATCAGTGGAATGCAAGAATCGCCCAGCATCTTCATCGCGGTGAATAAAGGTGCAGGCAAAGGTATGTGCACAATCGCAAACGCCATGCCGATGATCATCGAAATCATCATTGGATTGGCGAGGAACTTCCAAGGCGAGACGTGTACGCCATTATGATCGCCACGACCACTCTCGATGATCTTGATGCCGATCGAGAAGTAAACCAGATTGCAGGCCATGAATAAAGCGACGGCAGAACCAAGCGCCGATGCGCCAAACGCCAGCATCGCCAAGGGCAAACCCATATTGCCGCAATTGTTGTACATCATGGGCGGCACAAAGCTACGCACGTCATAGCCGAACATGCGCGCCACCGGCCACGCCAGCAAACCCGAGCCCAATGAAATCAGGGCACCGGCCAGAATCAAGGTGCCGTTATGCGCCAGATCGAAATCCTTGGCCGCCAATGCAGTGAATACCAATAGCGGACACAATACATCCATGCTGACGCGATTAACCGCCGTCATATCGGATCGAACCGAGTCGCCACGCAAACGGGCATAGCCATAACCAAGCGCGATGATGATAAAGACCGGCAAGATAATGCCGAGTATGCGTTCAAATATTTCCATTGTTCTCAACTGTCCTGATCATCATGAAAAATGCCGGAAGGGATTGCTCCAACTCCGGCAACATCATCTAAAGCTTACTGCAAAATCTATTTTTCTTGTCTTGCATACTTTTCACGTCCACCGTCCGATTTGACGAACTGCTCGACATTATCCAGCAAAGGCGCCAGACCGCGTAAAGGCCAAGCCATGGTTGCGATCAAGCTGGCGTGACTCGTTTTATCGAAATACAACTCCGTCACTTCAACACCTGAGGCACGCAATTTATTCGCCATACCAGCCGTATTACGCAAGGGATTAACGACCTTGTCGTCATGCGATGCAATCAACAATGCTGGTGGTGCACTTGCCATTACATGATTGATCGGCTGTGATTCGGGTGGCGTTGCAGGATAAAAGAATACCGGCCGCACATCCAGATTTTCGATAGGAATAAAATCGTAGGGTCCGGCCAATCCGATCCAGCCGCGCAATACGCCAGTCTTCAAATCAAGTTTGCCCAACCAGCGCGGGTCCAAGGCAACCATGGCCGCGTTGTAAGCACCAGCGCTATGTCCCATGACGAATATCCGTTTGGGGTCACCGCCAAAACGATGGATATCCTTGAGTGTCCACGCGACAGCAAGTGCAGCGTCATCGATGAAATCCGGATAGCGCACTTGCGGATACAAACGGTAATCGGCCACCACTGCCACGATGCCACGCGATGCCAAGGCTTCACCGACAAACGCATAGTCGCCACGATTACCTGAATTCCAACTTCCGCCGTAGAAAAATACGATAACCGGGGCCAGTCCGCTGAGATTGTGCGGCGTATAGACATCAAGCTGCTGACGTGGATCATTGCCAAAGGCAATGTCCGCCTTCTTGTCGTAGCTGCGCGAGGTAGTCAGCGCATTGATGACCGTCAGCGGAGCGCATCCTATCAGCCCACCCAATAAGGTCGTTGCAACAAGAAAAGCCAGTGTCCTTTTTTTCATAGCCACCAGCCTTTCCTTGAGTTCAGTAAAAACTACGAGGACGACTACCTGCACACATCAAAAATTACTTAGGTCTAGGCAAATCGTAACGCTCGAGGAAACCACATCCGTAGACCGGCAAGAATGACGGTATCCGATAATATTTATCAGCAACTGTCGTCAAGATACGCTCACGATACACCTCATAGTTAAAATCCTTGCCATCCGCATACCAGAAGGTCACGCCATCCTCCTGCATAGTATGCACAGTCACAGATGAAAAGTACGGTGCCAGATCAGCAGGATTAATCGCTCGGCGATCAAACATACGAATAGTTTTACCCGCGTACTCCTTGAAGTCGACATGCAAATCGTCCTGCCGCGCATGGAACTTCCCTTGACCAAAAGTCGGCAAGTATTCGCCTGCGTGATAAGACAACAAAGCGGCTGGCGTGTAAGCACGCGCCATGATGACGCCACCCGCTGGCAAATCCTTGCGCAAAGTGGCGACTATCGTTTTCGCTTCCTTATGAAACACGATGTCGTCATGCAAGGCGTAGTCTTTCCACATCGTGATCGGCAACAGAATGATCGCGGCCAGGAATAAAAAGTGCGGCACTGAGAACCAGGCCGTCCACTTTGCATATTTGCGCAAATCTTCCGCACTACTGCAGGTGCCGATGAACAAAAACAGGAAAGGCATAAAGCCCAGCACCCAATGCAAGCCTATGGTTTTTTCCATGGACAGCAACAGGAACAAGGCAAAAGGCACCAGGAACAACACGACAATGGCACCACGCTGCGCCATCATTCCAGCCGAGCGCAAGAGCTTGATGAATATCCAAGGCGTGATCAGATAAACCATCATCAACAGATATTGACCTACCGTATACAGCGACCACTCCGCATTCTCGTTGCGATTGATCATATTGAACATCACATTGGACCAGCAGTTATGCGCGTTGAATACCACGGTAATGGCAAACAACGGTGCTGAACACAAGGCGATGATGATCAGGTTGACCCAGCCACGACGCGAGCGGCACAGATAAACAAAGTAGGCAATCGCCAGCAAGCCAGCAAAGTATTTCGACAGTAGCGCACAACCAAGGAAAATACCGGTCGCGACATACCACAAGGTTTTGCCAGACAAATTGCCGCGTATGAAGCAATAGCCGGACAGGAACATAAAGAAGATCAGCGGCGTATCTGTCGTAACAATATTCAACAGCAACGTGAATGGCAGCAGCAGGAATAAAGTGCCCAGCCAATACGCAGCACCTTCCTGATACGGAGAAATTCGGCGCAACAGATCAACCATGCCCAGCGCGATCAAACTCCACATTAAGACCGTAAAGAATCGCAGCGACAAAGGATGATCAGAAAAACTGTTCAAGACAAACAGCAACCAGCCCACCATAGGCGGATGGTCCGAATAACCCCAATCCGGAAACACGCCCCACTGATAGAAAAACGCCTCATCGCCCGTCATTGGAAAATAAGCGGCCAACCACAGCTTGATCAACAGGGTGATGGCAAATGTCCATCGAAAGACTTGCCGCGCACGTACCGGATCAGCGCCGGCGTATAGCGAACGCGTTGAGTTCAAATTCATTCCAGATTCCTTAGTTCTTTACCGACAGGATGAGTACGCCTGTAATAATCAAGGCCACGCCCAGCACTTTATAAATGCTGACCGACTCACCCAATATGAAGATTCCCGCCACTGTGGTCAGTACCACGCCGAGCGAAATCAAAGGATAAGCCATACTGACTTCCAGCTTACCCAATACCAGCAACCACAATCCTGCACTCGCGCCGAAGCACAGCATACCGCCCCAAATCAGCGGACTACTCAATGCCAGCCAAAAGATCGAACGCATATCGCTCGCCATCGCCTGCTGTATCGCTGACGATGACATGCCCATCTTCAATAGCACTTGCGCCAATGCCGTTAAGCATACGCAAAAAAATGCCAACCCCAATGCGCCAACCTGACTCATGCAATCCCCTTCAGTGTCGCCGCCCAAGCTATGCAAGCGATGATGACGGCAACTACCCAACTGGTGCGATCAGTAATCGCAAACAACAGCGGGTCATCATGAATTTCCTTGCGCGAAATTTTCAGCCACAAACGCATGATCCAGAACAGCACGACCGGCAAGATCAACCATAGCAATTCGACATGCAGATACATCGCGTCGCCAATCTGGCTATCGATATACAAGGCCAGCAACATCACCGCCACAAAACCACTGGCGATACCCATCGCAATCAAATACGGCAAATCACTGGTGCGATAACCGCGCCCAGCCAATGAGACATGTCCATCGCCACTCATGAATTCCAACTCGGCACAGCGTTTGACCAAAGCCAGACTGAGGAACATGAACAAGGAAACCGCCAACAACCAGTTGGAAATCATGACAGCGCTGACCACACCACCCGCCAGAATGCGATGCGTGTACAGCAAGGCCAGCACCAACACATCCACAATCGCCACCTGCTTCAGGCGCGCGGAATACAGCAGCGTTACCACTACATACAGCACCATCAAACTGAAGAAGAGCAGGGAAATTTCAGCCGCCAGCCACAAAGAAAGCGGCAACAGAACTGCGATCAACGCGATACCGAATGGGATCGACAAGGTCGCAGCAGCAAAAGGCCGTGCC